>SMWZ01000039.1 GCA_004356455.1 Deltaproteobacteria bacterium | reverse complement strand
GGGCCTGGCTGGTGATCTCGGCCCGGCGCGCCGAGCGGCTGCAGCAGGTCACGCGCGAGTGCGAGGCGCTGGGTGGTGAGGTCGAAGCGATGGTGGGAGATCTCGCCGAGCGGGCCTTCGCCGAGTCGATGGTGGCACGCTCGCTCGAGCGCTTCGGACGGCTCGACGTGCTGGTGAACAACGCCGGCGTTCCCAAGCACAAGCAGTTCTACGATGTCACGCCCGAGGATGTCGACTACACCATGCGTGTGAACTTCATGGCGCCGGCCTACCTCACCTTGGCTGCCATTCCACCCATGCTGCGAGAGGGTGCGGGGTACATCGTGAACATCTCGTCCGGAGCGGGAAGGATACCTCCGCCTCGGGAGGCCGTGTACGCTGCATCGAAGTTCGCACTCACCGGCTTCAGCGAAGGTCTGGCGCTCGACCTCGCGGGCTCCAACATCCATGTGGCGGTGATCCACGTGGGACCGATCGAGACCGAGATCTGGGACAAGGCGGAATCGCCAGTGGCCTACGCTGGAAGGAAGTATCCACCCAGCATCATCTCGCAGGCCGTCTTCAAGTGTATCGAGAAGCGGCGCCACGAGCTGACCGTGCCGCGCTGGCTCTGGCCGGCCTTTCTCTTCAAGCTGCTTGTCCCGCGTGCGTTTCGCTGGGGCGCGGCGCGCTGGGATCCGGTGCCGCAGGCTGTCGTCGAGCACGCACGCAAGCGAGCCGTCGGCTAGCAGGGATGTTCGCCGAGCTCAGCGTCGCCAGAAGCCGGGCGTGAGGATGACCAGGGCGGTGTAGATCTCGAGCCGTCCCAGGACCATGAGCGCGGCCAGCGTGAGCTTCGCGGCCGGCGTGAAGGTCTCCCAGGTATGCGAAGGTCCGATGCCGCCGAGCCCCGGGCCGATGTTGCCGAGACTCACGGCGGCTGCGTTCAAGCTGGTAAAGGTCTCGCTGCCCTGCATGGCCAGGAGGATGGTTCCGGCCAGGAGCAGGAGGATCCACATGCCCATGAAGCTGGCCACGCTCTGCAGCACTGCGTCGTCTACCGTGCGTGTACCGAGCTTCATTGCGGAGTAGCCGTGGGGATGTACGAGCCGGAAGAACTGGGAGAAGGCGAAGCGTCCCATGAGCAAGACGCGGATTACCTTCACGCCGCCGGCCGTCGATCCCGCCATGCCCCCGACGAAGAAGAGCGTGAACAGGATCGTCTGCGAGAGTGGAGGCCAGCGCGCGAAATCGTCGCTGCTGTATCCGGTCGAGGTCAGGATCGACGCGGCCTGGAATGCCGCATGCTCGATTGACTCTGAGGCGTTGGTGAATCGGTCCGGCATCGCGATGCGGAGGTCGATTGCGATCAGAAAGGTCGCGAGCGCGAAGATTCCGAGATAGAGGCGAAGCTCCGGGTGCTCGGACCAGGCGATGCCCTGGGTCAGTGCCCGATGCAGGATCGCGAAGCTCGTGCCCCCGAGCAGCATCCCGATCGTAGTTACAGCGTGGATGTAAGTGGAGTCGATGTGGCCGAACGACCGGTCGTGGGTGGAGAAGCCACCGGTAGCGATGGTGGTCATGGCGTGGCAGACCGAATCGAAGAGCGACATCCCACCGAGGTAGAGCAGGCCCATATCGATGAGCGTGAGCACGAGATACAAGAGCCACAGGAGCTTCGCGGTCTCGGCGATGCGCGGCGTGATCTTGTCTTTCGAGAGTCCCGGCGCCTCGGCCCGGTAGAGTGACATCCCGCCCACGCCGAGCATCGGCAGAACGGCCACGCCCAGGAGCACCATCCCCATGCCCCCGAGCCACTGCGTCATGCTGCGCCACAACAGGAGCGAGCGCGGAAGCGTATCCAGGCCGGAGAGCACGGTCGCTCCGGTGGTCGTGAAGCCGGAGGTGGATTCGAACAGGGCGCTGGTGAACGGAAGCCCGAGCGCCGGGTGCAGCATGAAGGGAACCGATCCGAGTGCACAGGCCGTGAGCCAGGAGAACGTTACCGCCAGGAACGCCGAGCGATGGTTGAGCGAACGCTCGGCCGAGCGCAGCCCAACCAGCAGCACGGTGCCTACGCCCACGCCCCCCGCGATCGTAAGTGCGAACGGGACCCAGGGCTCGGCCATGACCAAAGCCATCACGAGTGGTGCGAGCAACGCCGCGGAGATCAGACTCAGGAGTAGACCGATCAGCCAGCCAATCGTGTGCAGATTCATGGCGGCAAACCTTACCTCTTTGCGAAACGAGCGGCCGGGGGTGTCGTCCCGCCCGCGGGTTTAGCTGGAGGGGGAGATCGTGATCACGATGGACTTGTACGTGGGGGTATGGCTTCGGTCCGCGATGCTTCCGATCGGGACCAGGGGGTTGGCCTCGGGAAAGTAGGTTGCGGCACATCGGCGTGGCAGATCGAAGGGGATCGCTCGAAATCCCGCCACGGTCCGGATTTCACCCTGGAAGTGGCTCGCCAGGTCCACGAGCTGATTCTCTTCGAGCCCCGCCTCCGCCATGTCCGTGGGGTGTAGAAAGACGACGCGGCGGTGGCCACGCACGCCGCGATAGCGGTCGTCGAAGCTGTAAATCGTGGTATTGAACTGATCGTGGCTACGGATCGTCGTCATCAGGTACTGGCCCGGCTCCAGTGTCTGCCGGGGAAGGGGATGAACGCTGAAGTGTGCCCGACCGGACGCGGTCTCGAAGGCCCTGCTGCAGGCGCCGCTCTGGAGCACAAACCCGTGCGGAGCCCGCACCGCCCGGTTGAAGTTCTCGAAGCCCCGCACGACGTGCGCGATGTGCTCGCGAATTCGATCGTAATCGCGTGCCAGCGCTTTCCATGGCACCTTCGTTCGGCCTTTTAGGACGGTCTCGGCCAGCCCCGCGATGATCGCGGGCTCGCTGCGCAGGTGCTTGGATGCGGGCGCCAGATGCCCCTGAGACCGGTGCACCACGCACATGGAGTTCTCGACCGTGACGAACTGAGGGCGGCCTCCTTGCATGTCCCGCTCCGTGCGGCCCAGACATGGGAGAATAAGTGCCTCCTCGCCAACCACGACGTGCGAGCGGTTGAGCATGGTGGAGATCTGGACGGTCAGCCGACAACTCCGCACCGCGTTGGCCGTGTAGTGCGTGTCCGGAGTCGCCGCGACGAAGTTCCCGCCCAGCGCGATGAAGACCTTGGCCTGGCCTTCCGCGAGAGCGCGGATGGCTCCGACCGTATTGAGCCCGTGCTCCTGCGGTGGCTCGAAGCCAAACTCTTTGCCCAAGCGTTCCAGGAATTCGCTTGGGGGCTTCTCGCAGATCCCCATCGTGCGATCGCCCTGGACATTGCTATGCCCGCGCACCGGGCAGAGCCCCGCGCCCTCCTTGCCGATGTTCCCGCGCAGCAGCATCAGGTTCACGATCTCTTGGACGTTGCTGACGGCGTGCTTGTGCTGCGTGATGCCCATCGCCCAGCACGCGATCACGCGCTCGGCGCCCACGTAGATCTCGGCGGCCTGTCGCATCTCGCCCCGCAAGAGCCCGCTCTGCGCCTCCACGTCCTCCCAGCGCACGGTCTGTAGTGCCTTGCGAAAGGCCTCGAATCCGGTCGTGTACTCGCGGATGAATGACCCGTCCAGCACGCTCCCGGGCGCGCGCTCCTCGGCCTCGAGCACCGCCTTCATGATGCCCTTGAGCACGGCCACGTCCCCGCCCACACGCAGCTGCAGGAAGAGGTCCGAGATCAGCGTGCCCTTCCCTAATAGGCCCCGCAGCTCCTTTGGATGGGCGAAGCTCACGAGGCCCCGCTCCCGCAGCGGATTGATGCTGACGATGCGGCAGCCGCGTCGTTTCGCGCTCTGCAAGCTGGTCAGCATGCGTGGGTGGTTGGATCCTGGATTCTGCCCGATCAGAAAGATGGCATCGGCGCGGTCGAAGTCGGCGAGTCCCACGGTTCCCTTGCCGGTGCCCACCACCTCGGGCAGGGCTGTGCTGGTGGACTCGTGGCACATATTCGAGCAGTCAGGCAGGTTGTTCGTACCGAACTGGCGTACGAAGAGCTGATACAAAAACGCAGCCTCGTTGCTGGTGCGGCCCGAGGTGTAGAAGAGGGCCTCGTTGGGAGAGTCGAGCTGGCGCAGAACGCCCGCGATGTGCTGGAAGGCATCTTCCCAGGAAACGGGCTCGTAGCGATCGGAGCCACGGCGTTTGAGCATCGGCTCCGCCAGGCGGCCCTGCTGCTCCAGCCAGTGATCCGACTGGTCCTTCAGCTTGCTGAGGGGCCAGCGGGAGAAGAACTTGCGCGTTACACGCCGCGGGGTGGCTTCGTGGGCGACGTGCTTGGCACCGTTCTCACAGAACTCGGCGCGCGAACGCTCCTCGGGGTCGGGCCAGGCGCAGCCGGGACAGTCGAACCCCCTAACCTGATTGAGCTGGAGCAGTGTGCGCACACGCCGTAGCGCGCCCGGTACGCGTAGCGTATGGCGTGCGGTCTCCCCGAGCGCGGTCAGCCCGGCCACCGGTCGCTCACGGCCCGGCCGCTGCTCGCTCCGCTTCCCTTCCGGGTCATGCATGTGCGGGTGACTCCCTGGCACCAGTCTACCGGACCGCCCGCTGCCTGAAAGGTGCGTAGGGGTGAGGCGCCCGGGGTTGTCAGGCTGCGACACCGGACCCGCCTGGGGGCCAGGAACGCGTGGGCGCGACAGCCCGCCTGGTGCGTGGCGACCCTTCTTAGTTGCTGGTCACAAGTTAATCCCGCCAGATGCCGACAGATGCGCTGTTAAAAGTCGCTAATACGGCGTTTCGAGCTGCGGTCTCACAGATATGCAGATTCGGAAGGAGCATCCTATGCCGGACCTGAATGAGCTGAAGGAGATGATGTCGGGGTTGACGCAAGGCCCGATGTCCCTGCCGGTTCTCATCGTGATCGGGATCGGGCTGATGTATCTCGGGCGCGCTGCGGCCCACGGCCTGATCCGGGCCCTCGCACGCACGCTTCACGATGCGCTGCATATGGTGGCCAAATCGCTGAAGTCGGCCGAAGAGCGGCTCGCCGCTAGGAACCGCGAGGTGCTGATGGAGATCGGACGCGATAACACGGAGCGGCTGATCGAGCGCGAGTTCTACCGCGTAAACGCCGTGGTTGCCCGCGATCTCAGCGGGTATCCCGCCATGCAGCGCAAGCTTGCGGACCAGATCACGCAGATCGATGAGGACTATCGCGAGGCCAGCGAGACGCCTCCTGTGCCGCCCGCCTGGGTCGAGGCCGTGGAGACAATCGCCAATATGCCACAGAAGGGCGATCCGACGGTCGTGGGAAAGATCCTCGATGACATCCACAAGACCATGACCGTCGCCCAGAAGATGGCCATGGCCGACTACCGCAAGGCCACGAACGAGCGGCATGGCCTGCTTCAGAGGATGCTTCCCTTCTGGCGCAAGCTCGAGCAAACCCTGGGCCGGGTGGATGTGACCGTAAAGGGGCTCGAGGCGAAGGCCGGGGTCATCGACCAGCAGATGGAGAAGTACATCGGCATCCTGAAGAAGTCGGACCCGGCCGCCCAGGCGCTGTCCGCTTCGCAGATGACTAACCTTATTGCGTCCAGCTTCGTGCTCTTCATCGCGATGCTCGGAGGTTTCGTTAACTTCCATCTGATCGCTCTGCCCATGTCGGAGATGGTGGGCGCCGCCAGCTACGTTGGCGCTCTGAAGGTCTCCGATATCGCAGCCCTCGTGATCGTCGCCACCGAGATCGCGATGGGGCTCTTCCTGATGGAATCACTCCGCATCACCCGTCTGTTTCCACTGATCGCCGCGCTGGACGATCATATGCGGAAGAAGATGGCCTGGGCGGCCTTCGGGATCCTCTTCACGCTCGCCTGCGTCGAGTCCTCGCTCGCCTATATGCGGGACCTGCTCGCGGCCGACCGGGAGGCACTCACCCAGTCGCTGGCAGGGGTCCAGGTGGCCAATCCGGAGCTGCGCTGGATCCCGTCGGCTGGCCAGATGGTGCTCGGGTTCATGCTTCCCTTCGCGCTGACGTTCGTGGCGATTCCCCTGGAGTCGTTCATTCAGTCCGCGCGCACGGTCACGGGGACGCTGGTGGCTGCCATCCTGCGGGGGATCACGGTCGTCCTCAAAATCACCGGTGACCTCTTCGAAAACGTGGGTCAAATGCTGATCCATGTGTACGACTTCCCGATCTTCCTGCCCTTGAAGCTCGAGGCCATGGTGACGAGAAAGCCGGTGACGGCCGGCACGTCGAAGAACACTCAACAGACTACGGTGGGACCATG
This sequence comes from Deltaproteobacteria bacterium, assembly GCA_004356455.1. Lineage (GTDB taxonomy): Bacteria > Myxococcota_A > UBA9160 > SZUA-336 > SZUA-336 > SMWZ01. Next base: position 881 of record SMWZ01000039.1, on the reverse strand, counting down.
AAGAATCTAAGCACAGCGATTGCGGTTGGGCTCTTACTCGTTCTCACGGGTTGTGGAGAGTCGGTTCCCCACACGCGAGCCGTCTACCTTCTCCTGGATACCTCCGGGACCTATACGAAGGAGATCAAGAAGGCGCAGACCATCGCCAACTATCTGCTGGGCACCCTGACGAGCGGAGATTCTCTGGCATTGGCGAGAATTGATAGCGGCAGCTTCAGCGAGAAGGACATCGTCTCCAAGGTGACCTTCGATACTCGTCCGTCTTATGCGAACCAACAGAAGCGGGTGTTTCGCCAGAAGCTCGATCGCTTCATCAAGACCGTGAAGGCGAGCCGTCACACCGACATCACGGGCGGGATGCTCCAGGCCGCCGAGTGGCTCGGCGAGACCGGCGCGGGTCACAAGTACATCCTGATCTTCTCGGATCTCGAGGAGGATCTGCAACCAGGCTACGTGCGGGACTTCGCGATCGACCTGACGAACATCCACGTGGTGGCTCTCAACGTCACCAAGCTGCGCCGCGACCAGGTGGACCCACGCAAGTACATGGATCGTCTGGGCCGGTGGCAGGCGCGCGTGGAGTCGGGCGCGGGCACCTGGCAGGTCATCAACGACCTCGACCGCCTCGACGCCCTCCTCACCCGAAACTAGCGCATTAGCGGCGAGCGAAGCTCGCCTGCGCGCACGGCACCGGACTTCGTCGGTGCCTTGGGTCGCGCTAGCGAGCGGCTTAGGCTTAGCGCGTTTGCTGGCATGCGGTACACTGCGCGACCCTTTTGGGTGGGGTCGTGGTGGTCGCTCCGCAGACTGGCAATATCGGCTTCCTGGCACGTCTGCAGGACAGCCCCACCCGCTGGATCGTGTATGGCATCATCACGGGC
>SMWZ01000038.1 GCA_004356455.1 Deltaproteobacteria bacterium | reverse complement strand
GGGTCGTGCCGGCATGGCGGGGCTCGCGGGCGTGGCCGGGCTGGCCACGGCTGCGGGTCGTGCGGGCATCGCAGGGTTTGCAGGCGACGCCGTCGCCGCGGCCCGGGCGGGGCTCGCGGGCATGGCGGGGTTGGCGGGCGCGGCGGCTCGTGCGGTGCCGGCCGGTCGTGCGGGCAGGGCGGGGCTTGCGGGCGAGGCCGGTCCGGCGGCCATGGCGGGCCGCGCCGGCATACCCGCTCGGGCCGGAGCCGCAGGCTGGGCCCCAGAGGCCGCTCGCGCGGGCATGGCGGCTCGGCCCGGGGCCGCGGGCCGCGCCGGCGCTGCGCCCATCGCCGCCGTAGCGGGCATGGCAGGGCCCGCAGGCGAGGCGGGTCGCGCCGTGCTGCCCGGTCGGGCTGGCAAGGCTGCGCTGGCGGGCGCAGCGGGTCGCGCGCTGCTCGCCGCCCGTGCGGGCAGCCCCGGCTGGGCCGGAGCCGCAGGGCGTGCGGGCTCGGCGCTGCGCGCCGCTCGCGGGGGTAGCGGAGGACTCGCCGGCGCCGCCGGTCGGGCTTCCCGCGTTGGCTGCGCAGGGCTCGCAGGTCGAGCGTTGGCGGCGGGCCGGGCGGGTCTTGCGGGCTCGGCAGCGCGCGCCGGATCCGCCGGGGTCGCGAGCCGCACGCCCCTGCCGTGAACCTTTTCGAGCTCCTCCTCGGAGAGCAGCTCGCCTGGAATGAGACCGTCGAGGGCGGCGTCGTCGGCGCGCGAGAAGGAGGGGAGGGAGACTCCGACGAGGAGCAGGGGTAAGAGCAGTCCCCAAACGCTGAAACGAGCCATGGTCTCCTCCGTATCCACGAGGCTCCGGCCGACTTGCGCAAGCTATCCTACACGCAGCCAGTCGGCGGGGGGTAGCTTTTTTTGTCCCTCGTCGGTCTTTCTGACGAGAGCCGCGCGAGCACCCCCGGTCGCGGCCAGGTTCCTTTCAAATCCCAGTACTTAGGGGCCCGGGACCGGCGCAGCGCGCGGGCCCGGGGCGGCGGTGTAGGATCGACGCATGAGCCCCGTGCCCGCCCCGCCCCGCAAGCTCGTCGTTGTGCTGTTGGACAGCCTCAACCGGCACCTGTTGGGTGCGTACGGCGGAGACGAATTCGACACCCCCAACCTGGATCGCTTCGCCCGGCGGGCGGTTCGCTTCGAGCGGCATTACAGCGGCTCGCTTCCGTGCATGCCCGCCCGCCATGACCTCCTGTGCGGGGCGCTCGATTTTCTGTGGAAGCCGTGGGGTTCGATCGAGCTCTGGGAGAGGCCGGTCACCGCGTCGTTGCGCGCGCACGGCGTGGTGACGATGCTGATCTCCGATCATCCCCACCTGTTCGAGACGGGCGGCGAGAACTACCACACGGACTTCACGGCGTGGGACTATCAGCGCGGCCACGAGAGCGATCCCTGGCGGACGCGGCCCGACCCGAGCTGGGTCGGGGCTCCCAGCTTTGATCGTGGTCGCATGCCGTACGACGACTCTCGGGGCTGGTTCCGGGGTGAGGCCGACTTTCCCGGACCGCGCACGCTGGCGGCGGCGGCGCGCTGGCTCGACGAGCACGCCTCACACCACGAGCGCTTCTTGCTGCTTGTTGACGAGTTCGACCCGCACGAGCCGTTCGACACGCCCGAGCCGTACGCCTCGATGTACGACGACGACTGGTCGGGTCCGCATCTGATCTGGCCGCCCTACATCGAGGGCGCTATCGCAAAAGGAGTGCTCAGCGAACGCGAGGCGCGACAGGTGCGCGCCTGCTACGGCGGGAAGCTCAGCATGATCGACCACTGGTTCGGCGAGATCCTCGACGCCATGGATCGCAACGGGCTGTGGCAGACGACCGCTTTCGTGCTGTGCACGGACCACGGTCACTACCTGGGCGAGAAGGACATCTGGGGCAAGCCCGGCGTGCCGGTTCAGGAGCCGCTCGGGCACATTCCGCTGCTCGTGGCTCTGCCCGGTGTCGCCCCAGGGACATGCTCGGCGCTCACGACGACGGTCGACCTCTGCGCCACGATCGCAGACCTGTTCGACGTCGACGTCCCCCAGCGCACGCACGGACATTCGCTGCTCCCCCTGCTGAGGGGGGAGGCGGATGCCGTGCGGGAGAGCGTGCTGTGCGGGGTCTATGGCCGCCAGGTTCAGCTGCTCGATGGAACGCACAATTACGTGCGCGGTCCCGTCGCTGGGAACGCGCCGCTGTCCCTGTGGTCGAACCGCTGGTCGACCATGCCCCTCTACCCGTATCCCGGTCCCAGCCTGCCCCTGCCCGACGAGCGGGCTCGACTCGACCGCATGCCGGGCTCCAGCGTGCCGGTGATCCGACAGCCCTTCCGCGAGGGTGACCTGCTGCCGTTCTGGTCGCTCGGTACGCCCCCTGGGAATCACCTCTGGAAGCTGTCCGAGGATCCAGGAGAAACGAATAACCTGGCCGGGACAGCGCTCGAGAAGGAGCTCGAGGAGAAGCTGCGCGAGGCCCTGCGCGCGATCGAGGCGCCCGACGACCAGTTCGAGCGCCTGGGTCTGGCGTGAGCGACGCCGAGGCTTTCCCCTACCGCGATCCTCGCCTGGCCATCGACGAGCGCGTGCGGGATCTGCTGGCTCGCATGACGCTCGAGGAGAAGCTGGCGCAGCTGGGCGGAGTCTGGGGCCTCTCGCTCACCGACGCCGGACGCTTCTCCGAGACCAAGGCGAAAGATCTGCTGCGCCATGGGATCGGCCACATCGCGCGTCTGGCCGGTGCCAGCGTGCTCACCCCCCGCGAGAGCGCGAGCCTGGCCAACGTGCTCCAGCGTTTTCTGCGTGAGAGTACCCGCCTCGGAATTCCGGCGATCGTGCACGAGGAGAGCTGCGCCGGCTACTCCGCGCGCGCGGCGACTTGCTTCCCGCAGGTCATCGGCATCGCCAGCACATGGGAGCCGCAGCTGGTCGAGGAGATGGCGCGGGTGATCCGCTCGCAGATGCGCGCCGTCGGTGCGCACCAGGCCCTGGCCCCCGTGCTCGACGTGGCGCGCGACCCGCGCTGGGGACGGACCGAGGAGACGTTCGGCGAGGATCCCTACCTGGTGGCACGCATGGGGACGGCCTACGTGCGCGGGCTGCAGGGCGACTCGTTGCGTAGCGGTATCGTTGGCACGGGCAAGCACTTCGTCGGCTACGGCGCGCCGGAGGGGGGTCTCAACTGGGCGCCGGCGCCGCTCCCTCGACGGGAGCTGCTGGAACGCTTCGTGCCGCCCTTCGCTGCGGCGATTCACGAGGCCGGGCTCGCGTCTGTGATGAACGCCTACCACGAGATCGATGGGGTTCCGTGCGGGGCCTCGCGGGAGCTGCTCGACGGACTGCTGCGCACGCAGCTCGGCTTCGATGGTGTGGTCGTGAGCGACTACTTTACGCTCCAGACGCTCGTCAGCTACCACCACGTGGCAGAGAACGAGAGCGAGGCGGCGCGCCGCGGGCTGGAGGCGGGCATCGATCTCGAGCTGCCGGTGCTCGCCTACTACGGTGAGCCTCTGCGCCAGGCCATTGAGAGCGGCCGCGTCCCGCTAGCGTGGGTGGATCGCTCCGTGGCGCGAGTGTTGCGTATGAAGTTCGAGCTCGGGCTCTTCGAGCAGGCCCTTGTTGATGCGGACGCGGCGCCCGCCCACTTCGATACCCCGACCCAGCGCGAGCTCGCCCGTCGCATCGCGCTCAAGTCGATCGTGTTGCTGCAGAACCGAGGCGAGCTGCTGCCACTCGACCCCGGGCTCGGTCGCATCGCGGTGATCGGGCCCTGCGCCGATAGCGCGCGCTTGATGCAGGGCGACTATCACTACCCGACCCACCTCGAGGTCCTTTCCAAGACGGGGCCGCCGGGCGCTGCCGACGAGCTCACTCTGGACGAGCTCTTCGTACCGATGGTCACCGTGCTGGACGGCATCCGGGCGGCTGTCACCGACGGCTGCGAGGTACACTCGGCTCGCGGCTGCGAGATCCTGACGGACTCTACACGAGACTTCGAGGAGGCGGTCGAGCTGGCACGCGGCGCAGACGTGGCGATCGTCGTGGTCGGAGGCCGGTCGGGGCTGGTCGAGGGCTGCACCAGTGGGGAGTTCTGTGATCGCGCCGAGCTCGGTCTCTTCGGGGTGCAGACGGAGCTGGTGCTGGCGGTGGTGGCGACCGGTACGCCCACCGTCGTGGTGCTGATCAACGGCAGACCCCTCGCGCTCTCACGCTTGGTCGACGACGTCCCTGCCTTGCTCGAGGCCTGGTTGCCGGGGGAGGAAGGCGGTCACGCCATCGCCGACGTCCTCTTCGGCCGGTCCTCCCCGGCGGGTCGGCTGCCGGTTACGCTGCCGCGCGCGGTCGGGCAGCTGCCCCTCTACTACAACCACAAGCCCTCCGGAGCGCGCAGCCCACTGCACGGTGATTACGTGGATCTCTCGACGCAGCCGCTCTTTCCCTTCGGCCACGGGCTGTCCTATACGCACTTCGAGTACAAAGACCTCCAGCTCGGCGCGCGCGAGCTGCCCGCGACGGGCACACTCGAGATCTCGCTCGACGTCACCAACGCGGGCGAACGTGCGGGAGAGGAAGTGGTGCAGCTCTATGTTCGCGATCGCGTGGCCAGCCTCACGCGTCCGGTCAAGGAGCTGAAGGGATTTCTGCGGCTGGGGCTGGAGCCGGGAGAGACGCGCACGGCCGTGTTCGAGCTGGACCTGGGGCAGCTCGCCTTCTACGACGCGGACATGGTGTTCTTGGTCGAGCCGGGCACAGTCGAGATCATGCTCGGGAGCTCGTCCGAAGCGATCTGGCTCCGGGGCGAGATCGAGATCACCGGTCCGCCGCGGCGTCTACGCAGTATCGACGTGGCTCCGACCCGCGTCCGGGTGCGCTGAGAAACGGTCGTGTATCTCGGGATCGACCTCGGGACGTCGAGCGTCAAGATCGTGCTGGTCGACGACGCCCAACGAGTGCTGGACCAGGAGAGCGTCGTGCTCACGTTGCAGCGCCCGCGGCCGTCCTGGTCGGAGCAGGATCCCGAGGCCTGGTGGCAGGCAACCCGCTCCGCGCTGAGCGCGCTCAAGGCACGCCGCGCCGGCGAGATCGCGGCTGTGCGCGGAATCGGGCTTTCGGGGCAGATGCACGGCGCCACGCTGCTCGACGCCCACGATCGCGTTCTGCGCCCGGCCATCCTCTGGAACGATGGTCGCAGCGGGCCGCAGTGCGCTGAGCTCGAACGGCGCGTACCGCACGCGCGCGAGATCACGGGCAATCTCAGCATGCCCGGCTTCACGGCACCCAAGCTGCTATGGGTGGCGGAGCACGAGCCGGAGGTCTTTCGCGAGCTGGCGCGAGTGCTGCTGCCCAAGGATTACCTGCGCCTGCGGCTCACGGGCGAGTACGCAACGGACATGTCCGATGCGGCCGGCACGCTCTGGCTCGACGTGGGAAAGCGCAGCTGGTCAGCGGAGATGATCGCAGCCACCGGACTCGAGCCCGCCGTGCTGCCCCGTCTGTACGAGGGCTCACAGGCCACGGGCGTCCTGCGCCAGGCTCTTGCGAGCGAGTGGGGGATGCGCAGCGATGTCGTGGTGGCGGGTGGGGCCGGTGATCAGGCGGCGGGCGCGACGGGCATGGGCGTGGTCGAGCCGGGTCAGGCCTTCCTCTCGCTCGGCACCTCCGGCGTCTACTTCGTGTCTGGCGACGCCTTCGCTCCCAACCCGAAGAGCGGGCTGCACGCGTTCTGTCACTGTCTGCCCGGACGCTGGCATCAGATGTCGGTGATCCTGAGCGCTGCGAGCTGTCTCGGCTGGCTGGCAGCGCTCGTGGGCGCGCGCGACGAGTCCAGCCTGCTGGCCGAGGTCGAGCAGCTCGACCGCGATCCCGGGGGCGTGATCTTCCTGCCCTATCTCTCCGGGGAGCGTACACCTCATAACGATCCGCATGCCCGGGGCGTCTTTTTCGGCCTGACGCACGCCAGCGAGCGCGCCGATCTTGCGCGCGCGGTGCTCGAGGGCGTGGCCTTCGCCCTGGCCGATGGGCAGACGGCGCTGCTCGAGGCCGGAACGACCATCGAGCGCGTGTGGGTGATCGGTGGCGGCGCGCGAAGTGTGTTCTGGGGCCGGATCCTGGCCAGCGTGCTGGATCGTTCCCTGTGCTACGCCGCCGACGCGGAGCTCGGCCCCGCCTTCGGGGTGACGCGCCTCGCGCGCCTCGCCGTCGGAGACGAGGCCGCGCAGCGGGTCTGCACGGAGCCCGCGATCGAGCGCGTGATCGAGCCCGTCCCGAGCCTGCGGGAGCGCTATCGGGATCGGCTCGCGCGCTACCGGGCGCTCTACCGAGCGCTGCGCGAGACCTTTGCCGATCAGGCGGACCCCGCCTGAGAGCGATGAGGAGATCTGCATGAGTGAGCCCTTCTTCCCCGGGATCGAGCGCATTCGCTACGAAGGACCGGAGAGCAAGAACGCGCTCGCGTATCGTTTCTACGACCCCGAGCGCGTGGTGCTTGGGAAGCGCATGCAGGAGCAGCTGCGTCCCGCGGTCTGCTACTGGCACAGCTTCTGCTGGCCGGGGAGCGACGTCTTTGGCGAAGGCATGTTCGCACGACCCTGGCTCCAGGGTGGGGACCCTCTCACGCTCGCCGAGCGCAAGCTCGAGGTGGCGTTCGAGTTTTTCGAGAAGCTGGGCGTGCCGTACTTCACCTTTCACGATCGCGACCTGGCCCCCGAGGGCGCGACCCTGGCCGAGAGCCAGGCCCACCTGGGCCACATGCTCGATCGGGCCGAGCTCGAGCTGGAGCGGACGGGTGTGAAGCCTCTCTGGGGCACGGCCAACCTCTTCAGCCACCCGCGCTACGCCGCGGGCGCGGCCACCAACCCGAACCCCGAGGTCTTCGCCTATGCGGCGGCGCAGGTCAGAGACGCGCTGGAGGCGACCCACCGTCTCGGGGGCGCGAACTATGTGCTCTGGGGCGGGCGCGAGGGCTATGACACCCTGCTCAACACCGATCTGCGACGGGAGTCCGAACAGCTCGGGCGCTTCATGCAGCTGGTGGTTGAGCACAAGCATCGGATCGGCTTTGCGGGGACGATCCTGATCGAGCCAAAACCGATGGAGCCGACCAAGCACCAGTATGACTTCGACGCTGCGGCCGTCTACGCCTTCCTCCAAAAGAACGGCCTCGAGCGCGAGATCAAGCTCAATATCGAGGTGAACCACGCAACGCTGGCGGGACATAGCTTCGTGCACGAGCTGGCCTTTGCGTTTGCGCATGAGATCTTCGGCAGTGTCGATATCAATCGCGGCGACCCTCAGCTCGGCTGGGACACGGATCAGTTCCCGCACAGCGCCGAGGACGCGATGCTTGCGCTGTATGTGATCTTGAGGGGAGGCGGCTTTACCACCGGCGGCTGCAACTTCGACGCCAAGCTGCGTCGCCAGAGCCTCGACCCGGCCGACCTCTTTCACGCCCACATCGGGGGTATCGACACGCTCGCGCGCGGCCTGCTGGGCGCGGCCCGCATGCTCGAGGCCGGCGAGCTCGAGGCCTTCGTCACCGAGCGCTACGCGGGCTGGGACAGCGGACTGGGACAGGCCATTCTGAAGGGGGAGCAGAGCCTGGCAGAGCTGGCCCAATACGTGGCGGAGAAGAAGCTGGAGCCGGCTCCCGTCTCGGGCCGACAGGAACGGCTCGAGAACCTCGTCAACCGCTACCTTTGACCGAGGTGCCGGAGCACGCTGACTGACTTACGTACGATCAGGGGGTGAGCACTGCTGAGCATCCCTTCACGCTCAATCCCCACCGCACGCTCTTCGCGCTCGCGCTTCCCGTCCTGATCTCGCTGATCGCCGAGCCGCTCACGGGATTGGTAGACACCTTCTTCATCGCCCGACTGGGAGCCGGGTCTCTTGCGGCCCTGGGTGTGGCCGCGGCTCTGCTGTCGAGTGTTTTCTGGCTCTTCAACTTCCTGGGCATCGGAACGCAGACCGAGGTCGCGCGGTTGCAGGGGTCGGGCGAGCGGGCGCGCGCGGCCGAGGCCAGCGGGACGGCCATATTGCTGGCTCTGCTGATCGGCACGGGGCTCGCGCTCGCCTGCTGGCCGTGGCTCGACACCGCGGCAGGCTGGATGGGCGCGGACGCGGAGATCGCCGCAGGCACAGTCACCTACCTGAAGCTGCGCCTGCTGGGAGCCCCGGCCACACTGGTCATGTTTGCAGCCTTCGGCGCGCTGCGCGGGCTGCAGGATATGCGTACGCCCCTGCGCATTGCGCTCGCGAGCAACGCGCTCAACGTCCTGCTCGACGCCATCCTCATCTTCGGTTGGGGCCCCGTGCCCGCCCTGGGGATCGCGGGGGCTGCCTGGGCCAGCACCGCGAGCCAGTGGCTGGCAGGGGTCTGGGCGGCGGCCGCAGCACGGCGCCGGCTGGGTCCGGCGCGGCAGCTACACTGGGAGCAGACGCGGCGACTGCTGCGGGTGGGCGGGGATCTGGTCGTGCGCACCGGCTCGCTGCTGCTCTTTCTGCTGCTCGCCACGCGTGTCGCCACGCGCGCAGGCGCGAGCGCGGGTGCGGCCCATCAGGTGGTGCGTCAGGTGTGGTTGCTGAGCGCTCTCGCCCTCGACGCGCTGGCGGTGAGCGCGCAGAGCCTGATCGGATTCTTTAGCGGCGCGGGGGACGTCGTGCGCGCGCGTCGAGTGGCGGCTGTCATCTGCCGCTGGGGGCTCGCCACGGGGGCGGGCCTCGCGCTCATCATGCTGGGGCTGACGAGCGCTGCCCGGATCTGGCTGGTGCCGGCTTCCGCGCACGTGCTCTTCGTGGCGGCCTGGCAGGTGGCCGCGCTGTCGCAGCCACTCGCTGCCTTGTCCTTCGTTACGGACGGGATTCACTGGGGTATGGCGGACTACCGCTACCTGCGAAACGGCATGCTCGCGGCGACGGGTCTGGGCAGCCTGGCCCTGCTCAGCATCGACGTGGAGGCGGCGCACGCGTTGACCCAGGTATGGGTGGCGACCGCGGGCTGGCTCGCCCTGAGAATGGCCTTCGGCCTCGCGCGTATCTGGCCTGGCCTGGGAGGGCCGCTCAAGCGTGGCGCGACGCGCACAGCGCCGCTCGGTTGACAGGGGCGCGGGCCTGTACCTAGGATCGCTTGGGCCCACACGAGCTCTGGGCTCGAGCTCGCGGGCTGTGAAGGGATTCCCATGGCGGCGGAGCTTCCGGCGCGACATCCCGGCGGTGAGACGGTTCGGTCCGCACTCGTAGCGGTCTATAACTGGAACTACGAGAGCGAGATCGATCAGCTGCGCACGCTCTACGCGAACGCGCTCGAGCGCCAGTGGATCGCCATGCGCGATCTGGACTGGGACCAGGAGATCGATCGCGAGGCTTTCTCACGCACCTTCTCGATCGGCGGGGTTCCCATTCAGGGGACGGCCTTCTGGCAGAACCTGCCCGAGAAGACGCGCTGGGAGGCCTCGCGCCGCAGCGCCGCGTTCATGCTGTCCAACTTCCTGCACGGTGAGCAGGGTGCGCTCATGGTCGCGGCTCAGCTCGTGAACGCCGTCCCTCATATGGATGGGAAGTTCTACGCCGCGACCCAGACGCTCGACGAGGCGCGCCACGTCGAGGTGTTCGCGGCCTACGTGCGGAAGCTGGACGAGGTGCACCCGATCGCGCCCGCCCTCAAGCAGCTACTCGACAACGTGCTTGCCACCGAGAGCTGGCTCTTGAAGGCGGTGGGCATGCAGGTCGTGACCGAGGGCCTGGCGCTCTACGCGTTCCGTGACATGCGCAACCAGACCCAGGAGCCGCTGCTCAAGCAACTGCTCACCCTCGTCAGCCGCGATGAGGCCCGTCATACGGGCTATGGGGTCAAGTACCTGAGCGCGGTGGTCCCGAGCCTGAGCGAGAAGCAGGTCCGGGAGATCGAGGATTTCGCCTTCGAGTGTGCGCGGCTGCTGGTGGACTCGCGCACCCAGAACTCCATGCGCGACTCGATCATGCAGATCTGGAGCCAGGTGGGCATCGATCCCGCCACGGCTCTGCGCGAGATCCTCAAGGACCGCGAGAAGATCCTGCAGGACGTACAGCGCGCGGGCGGGCGGCTGGGGCCCATTCGTGGCTTCGTCATTCCGACGCTGCGCTCGATCGGCCTTTACAGCGAGCGCATCCACGCCCACTTCCACGAGATGTTCGTCGCCAATATCGGTGAGGAGCTCGCGAATGCGACCGAGAACCTCGCCCAGTTCCCGGAGGATCTAGAGGCGTGGGCGGAGGGGAGCTGACGGGCCCGGCCGTTGTAGCAGGCGTTTTACGTCGCGCTTGACGCCACGCTCTCCTGCGGGGCCACCATCCTGAGCGCCGCCATTCCCGGCCCCTGAATCCGCAATTCAAGGGATTCTCACGGGAGCGCTCGTGAACCCGGCTTCACGCCGCGGCTCCGACTCGTTCACATCCGACCCCCGCGGCACCGCTCCCCCGTTCGGAGCAAGGCACGCGCTTCGCAATCGACCTCGGTGTGCCGCGCCAGCTCCCGCTCGCCACCCACCCCGACCGCCCAGCGCACGAGCCACCGCCGCGCCGCCACCACCCGGAGCAGACGGCGCTCTACACGGAGTGCTCCTTGAGCAGCTCGAGACCTTCCTGGCGCTCAGCCAGGCCTCGGGACGCGCCGTTCCGCGCTTCGTCGAGCGGGAGCTGCGTGCCTACCTGGAGTGCGGACTGCTGCAGTTCGGCCGCTGTATAGGCCCGATTTAACAGAATGAGCCCTTATCGGCCCGGCGAAATCCCTCAAAAAGGACGCTTGTTTGTCCTTTCCGCCGAGCCTATAGGGTGGCATGCCGAATGGCTCATCGCTCCGTAGGTCATAGTCGTCGATGTCATCATGGAAGGGATTGGCTGGCAGGGCGCCAAGTCAGAGTTTGAGTGAACAATCCGAGAACTTGAGGTTTGTCTTACTGTTGCCACTGAGAGCAGATCATCCCGAAGCTCCTGCGCCGTTCGGCTGAGCAGACTTCTCCTCTGCGGGTATGGCGGATTCGTGTGGACTGTAGTGGTAGCGATAAATTGCCCACCCGGCTCCGGATGCCCCGGCCAGGATCGTGACGGCAGTGACAAGCATGCGCCGACGCATCCGATGAACACCCGCCGGGTAAGGTGGCCGTTGCGTAAAGTACATGCTCTGAGCTCGCGTGAGGCGCATGCGCGAGTTGATGGCCCAGCCAGAGCCCTCGAGGATGGCGCTGAGATCACGCCGCCGCAGCTTGATCAATGCCATGATCAGGGTCGGGGTCAGCACGGCTAGAATGGCTACCCCGACAGCGGCGAGAATCGTGAAGGTAGTTAGTCCGGACAGCGTCTTCGTGATGAAAGCCAAGGACGAGCCCAGGGCGGCGACGGCGATCCCGCCGCCTGCGAGCATCGATCCCATTCCGCCCGGTGCCCGCGGCTGTTGGGGTAGATCGGCGGCCCCCTTGACCCCGGTGACTGCGTCGCCTCCCGTTTTGTCAAGCTTTTGTTCGGCCGTCACCGCAATTGACTCGATCCTTCCCACGACTGCTGTGGCCAGACGTTTGAACGGAGCAACGATTGCTTCTCGCAGGCTGATTGGGTTCTCAATTACCTGCACGATCCGTGCATCCAGTTCGTGCCCTGTCACGTCGTGAAAGACTCCCCGCTTCCCCACATATAGGTTCCCCTGGCCTCCGCTGGTTACCGCCACTGCCGCCTCATATCTGGTGATGCCAGGCCCGGTGATCTCAACGTAAAGCACATGTATGTTGCTTGTCCGGGCGATCTTGGCGTGCTCGAGGCGGTCCCGCACATGCACAGCCAGGTTAAACCGACGGCCGTCCATGATCAGGTTGCCTTGGTCGAACAAGGCTATGCGGTCGCGCGCGTACAGGTCCGGAAAGCTGACATAGTTGTTGGAAAAATGAATCAGGTTTCCCTGGTACAGCAATAGCTTCTCGATGAGCCGAATGTTATCGAGCACCAACGCCGTGGTCTGGCTCTGCTCGATGAGACTACGGACCTTGTTTGCCTCGTGCTCATCGAGATAGTGTTGCAGCTTCTCCGAGCCCAGCGATTCGACCGACGCCCCGGCCTTCGAATGCAGCCAGTCGTTGTAGGCCGAGAACATCCGCTTGATGCGGGTCCAGTCATCCCTTGTGAGCGTCGTCACGCCTCTACCGAGCTCCGGCTCGAGCAGAGCTTCACGCAGTTTCTTGAACGACTCGGCGTATGCGGGATTAATCTTCTGGTCGAGCTTCAACTCCCGCTGAGGTGTGGGCGTGGCGAGAGGAGCCTGCTCTAATACATTGCGCATTACAGCTGGGTCGTTCAAATCGAGTGGGTCCAGCTGGGTAGGACTCAAGCCAAATCGCTGGGCGAAGGTCGGGTCCAAAGAGACCGCCTCACATTGCGCAAAGAACTGATCCAGCTTGTCACGCATCGATTGCAGCGCTGCGAAGGCAGCAGGCGTATCCCTACCGTATGGCATGACGGTGGTCGTCCCTTGATCCTCATCGATCACACCACGCTGACGCCACTCCAGGAAGGCTCGCGCCTCCCGCAGAAACTCGTCGAGTTTCACTCCGGTGATCCCCGTCTTTCCACTCGGGTGGGGCATGCCCCCCACTGTGGATATGACGTCTTGGATGAGCGCGCCCGCTTGTTCGTCTCGGGTCGCTTCAGCCAATACGACGGCTGCTTCGCTGAGTGCTCGGGCTTCCTCGGTTCTCTTGATCTGGCGCACCTGTCCAAGTGTGATTTCGTTTGCTCTGTCGCCACCCAGCCGTAGGAGGATCTTCTCCGCTGCGGTGAGGATGCATCGGCCGTCTTCCGTGTCGGGGTTGACGGCTTCGAGCCTCAGGTTGGTACTGCCGGTGCTCAGCCCAGCCGTATCGCGTAGAGTGTCAAACGCCCAGCGTATGGCCTGCTTTAGCTCGAACGGCCGAATGCGCCCATCGTGGTCGAAGTCGAGCAAGTCCAAAAAGACATGATCACAGTGGAGCGTGTCGATCGGCGCGCTAGCGGCAACCCAGTGCGCGTCGTCAAGGTCCAATATGTGACGCAGGTCCTCCGCCGACTCGATCCGCAGATGGTAGGTTCGACCGAAACGCCGGAATGTCATGTCGCTGCGGGCTGGAGTCATGGGCGTTGCTCGGGGGCGGTGACGATGATCGCGGTATGCTCCCCTGATCTAGGGATTGTGTCAACGGCTCGTCTTCCAGAGCGGGGACGATGAATGGAGCTACGATAGTGGCAGCGCCAGAGACCCCACTGCATGAGCCGGTCGATGCGGAAAGGACGCTTGTTTGTCCTTTCCGCTGTCAGGGCTGGCAAGGTCTCTCTCGACTTCACCTTGTCAGAAACCAATGGGAAGGTGAAGGACCACGGGTTCCTGTGGCGGATCCAGTCCTCATCGCTGCCCGGGCTTTATCTCGAGACGAAGCACATCAATATCGGTAGCCAGTGGGCAGAGCATGAAGCAGCCGATGCAGAGAAGAAGTTCAAGAAGAGGAAGCAAGAGGGTAGAAAGCCAGCTTCGTAGCAATGACTATTCAGCTACCGGAGGGCACATGGCCGAGCGCGATGAGGGTCGGCGCCCGCCGACAATGGTGGCGAGGACGGTTCCAACGATAGCTGCACCGGTGCGGTGCGGGGTCGTGCCCGCCCCCGGACGCTAATGCACTACGAACGATCCAGCTGCGCCAGGTCGAACTGGTAGTACCCCCAGCTCGGCAGGAGGTCGAGGAGTGTATCGAAGGTTGAAATGCCGAAGTAGCTGAAGAAGCGGAGGATGGTGACAGTAGCTATCAATACCGTGCCGATGGCAGCAATCACCATCACCTTCTGCCACCAGGGCATGTGGGGCTTCTTGTCGTTCGCTCGGCGTGAGGTGGGTTGTTGCCGCGGTTGGGCTTGATCGCGATACCAGGGCGCTTCTTCGATGATCTCCGCGAGCGTGCTTGTCTCGTCGTCAAGTCCGTGGCGCATGGGAACGCTGATCGGCCGCTCCTAAAGGAAGATTGAGCCAGACACTGAAGGGCTCCTGAGCCGCTTGAGGAGGGGGCACGACGGTGATCGTGCGCGAGGACAGATTACGGCACTGGCGCGCAGCAGGCGACGGCCCGTACCTACCTCGGCTATCTACAGCAGCTCCTCACCCATCACGGGCCTCGCCCTGCACGCAACCGGCTCCTCCATCATTGGCAGGCGCAGAAGCGGAAATAATCTTCAGCGGCGGCCGACGATGTTGTGGGAGGAGCTGTACATCGCTGCCTGTATAGAGCCTGATTTAACAGAATGAGACGTTATCGGCCCGGTGAGATCCCTCAAAAAGGACACTTGTTTGTCCTTTCCGCATGGGTAGCACCTTCGCGATTACCCTGCTGCAGCCCAACATGGCGGCGACGCACTACATGGGCCAGCTACTCAAGACGTTTGGCTCCAGGAACATCCTGTGGGGTACCGACTCGATCTGGTGGGGCTCGCCGCAGTTCATGATCGACGCCTAACCTGCAAATTCCGGCGTCTCTGCAGGAGCAGTTCGGCTACCCACCGCTCAACACCGCTGCCAAGAAGCGCAGCTTCGGCCTGAACGCTGCCAGGCTGTACAAGATCAGACGCCGCGAGAAGCGCTACACGATCCCGGAGGACACGTTCGCAGCCGTCCAGCTGGCACAAGGCGGCCCTCGAGTAGGGCGGAGCCTCAAGGTCTATGGCGCCCGGTCCCGGCGGGAGTGCCTCAAGATGTTTGGCTGGAATTACGGCTGATCGCCGCCTCCGATCCCTGAGGGAAAAATACGGATACTCGGTGCGGCGGAAATCGATAGGCCTGTATAGGGCCGGACCTAACGGCATGAGCGGTTATCGGACCCCCAAACCGCCCTGGTATCACCTATACTACGGCCAGAGATGTAGGGCGAATAAATGAGTTGGGATTTCTCCACTGAACCGGACTTCCAGAAGAAACTCGATTGGGTCGAGGAGTTCTGCAAAAACGAGATCGAGCCTCTCGACCTCGTCTTCCCGTACGCGGTGCGGTCCAAGGACCCGAAGATCAAGGCACTCGTGAAGCCTCTGCAAGACCAGGTCAAGGCGCAGGGACTCTGGGCGCTCTTCCTCGACAAGGACTTAGGCGGACCCGGATATGGGCAGCTCAAGCTGGGCCTACTCAACGAGATTCTCGGCCGCTACGGCTCGGCGCCCCAGATCTTCGGAGCGGGCGCGCCCGATACCGGGAACATGGAGATGCTCGCGGCCTACGGCACCGATGAGCAGAAGAAGCGTTGGCTGGAGCCGATGCTGAACCAGGAAATCTGGTCCGCGTATTCGATGACCGAACCCCAGGGCGGATCCGACCCGAAGCTGTTCAAGACGCACGCTCTGCGCGTCGGCGACGACTGGATCATCAACGGCGAGAAGTGGTTCACGAGCGCCGGTCGCGCGGCCGACATCCTCTTCGTGATGTGCACGAATGGCATGTTCATCGTGCCGCGCGACACGCCGGGTGTCGAGATCATGCCGGAGCCGCGATTGCACAATCACATCAAGTATGTCGATGTGCGAGTGCCCGGCGATCATCTTCTCGGCCCCGAGGACGGCGCCCGGGTCCTCGCGCAGCGTCGGCTCGGGGGCGGTCGAATCCATCATGCGATGCGTACGATCTCGCAGTGCAAGCTTGCGTTTGACATGATGTGCGAGCGAGCCCTTAGCCGGGAGTCACACGGCAAGATCATCGGCGAGCACCAGATGGTGCAGGAAAAGATCGCCGACTCCTACGCTTCCATCCGGATGCTCCGCCTCTTCGTGCTCGAGACGGCCTGGAAGATCGACAAGTCCAGCACTCATGAGACCCGCACCGATATCGCCGCGGTGAAGTACACGATGGCCAAGGTGCTACGCGAGGTGTCGTTCAACGCGCTGCACATTCTCGGGTCGCTCGGCACGACGAATCTCACCCCGATCCAGGGCATGTACGCCGCGGCACCCACGATGGGCATCGCGGACGGGGTCGACGAGGTACACAAGGTCACGGTCGCTCGTAACGTGCTGAGTTCGTATAAGCCACACGAGGGCTTTTGGCCCACCGAGTACATACCAGCCAAACGCGAGAAGGCGCGCGAGAAGTTCGAGCCGCTGTTCGAGAAAGACCCTGACCTGCGGAAGATCGCGGACGGCTATGCCAAGTACATCGCGAGCCGCACCTAGAAGCCGACCACAACAGAACACTACGGGACGATCCAGAACGGGTGCTTAGACCGCCGTAGAGCTTGCAGCGGCTCGCTGTATAGAGCCTGATTTAACGGAATGAACGGTTATCGGCCCGGTGAGATCCCTGAAAAAGGACGCTTGCTTGTCCTTCCCGCTCCGCCGCCGAGGTGCTGGGTGGCTCGCCCAATACGGCTCAGCGGGCAAGCCGCGGCCGGCGGTAGCCTCTGGCTCGCGGGCACAGCAGTGGGACGTCGCGGGCAGCCGCGCGCGGGGGCTTTGGAGACGGGAACAAGCCCAGGTGCCCAGGTAGGGCCCGCCGGGTTCGCCGCGTCGCGCCCCCACACGGCCCCGTGTCCCCCGAACGCCCAGGCCGCGGCCCAGGGGGGCTGGCGGGGCGCAAGGAGGCCACGGGGGGACTCTTTTTTAGAGGAGGCAGAAATGGACCAGGGTGCTCCCACGTCTATCACCCGAGGGTGTAAGATGCCTGCGAGGGGCGAAGGCGCAGCTGCGGTTGCTACTGAGCTACTGACCTCACTTACAAATCCGAGGGAGGCCCCGGGATGGTGCCGGGGATTCCTCCCACAATCGGTCCATCCAAAAGAAAATCAAGGAGAATCGATATGAACAAGTCAATGTTTACGGGGATTGGCATTGCCGTCTTGGCAGTGTTCGTCCTGATCCTCGGAACGAAGGCTTTCGAGGAGAACAATGCCGGTTTCATGCTGGTCAAGCAGGCTTTCCCCGCGGGAACGCTGACCGTGATCTCGGAGCCCGGCTATTTCTGCCAGTGCCTCGGCACCCTCACCCGGTACAAGCAGGCGGGTACCTACGTCTTCTCGGACCACCGCGAGTCCGCCGCAGTCGGCGGTGAGACGCTCGCAGGGCACTCGATCCCGGTGCGCTTCAGTGACGGGGGTACGGCCAAGATCTCCGGTTCGGCTCGCTTCGACATCCCCCTCGACGAGAAAGGCCTGCTGAGGATCCACAACAAGTTCCGCTCCTATCGCTCCGTCGCCAATGGCCTGCTCAAGCCGGCCATTCGTGAGGCGGTGGTACTGAGTGCGGCACTGATGACCTCCGAAGAGTCCTACTCAGGTGGGAAGGCCGAGCTTTCCCAGCTCGCTCTGGACCAGCTCCAGAACGGGATCTACCTGACGGAGTCCGAGGAAATCGAAGTCCTGAACAAGATCACCAATCAGGTCACGACTCAGCGGATCGTTCGTGTCAAGGTCGATGAGGACGGCAACCAACTGCGCAAGGTCAACACTCTCGCCTCCTACGGGATCGAGGTGACGCAGCTGTTCTTCCCGGATGACTTCGCCTACGAGCTGAAGATTCTGGAGCAGATCGGCAACGTACGGGATGCGCAGATGAAGGCCACGGCGGCCTTCGCTCGTGCGGAAGCTGCGGCTCAGGACGAGAAGACGGCTGCTGCTGAGGGTCGAGCCAATGTGGCCAAGGCCCGAGCTGCTGCCGAGGTGGAGAAGCAGAAGGCCGTGACCGCCGCCGAGCAGGCGCGAGACGTGGCCGTTCTGGCCGCCGAG
>SMWZ01000037.1 GCA_004356455.1 Deltaproteobacteria bacterium | reverse complement strand
GAGCTCGTACCGACCCGGCGCCGCCCCTGCGAGGTTGAGTCCCTCGAGAACGACCATGCCCGACCGCAGGAGGATTTCATGCGTGAGCGGGGGATCTCCGAAACGCTGGACGGAGAGGTAGTCGATCCCGATCAGAACGATCCCGCGATCGACCAGCCAGCGAGCGGCATCGGCGGTGAGCGCAACAAAGTCGCTTCTGAACTCGCTCTCGCCCTTCTCCCAGAGCTCCGAGTTGCGCGTCTTCAACAGCAGCCGCTCCACGTTCGGCGCGAGATCCAAGCCGGAGAGCAGCTCGGGGGTAACGACTTCCGCGTCTTCCAGCAGCGCCACGCACGCGGGGCCGATGAGAGCCTCGAGAGGCAGCGCCTCACTGGACGCCGCACCCGGAATGAAGTGACAGGGCGCATCCACGTGCGTTCCCACGTGTACATCCATGTCGAGCATCGAGTTCATGGAGGCGTCGCCGTTGTCCAGATACGAGGTCTGCGTGAGGAGGTATCCCGTGCTACCCGGCCAGACGGGAATCCCGGAATGCAGCGGAACCGAGATGTCGATCAGACCGGTCACTCATCCGCCTCTTCGTCTGCCTTCGTGCCGGAGTACATGCTGCGAAGCTGGGCGTCGTTCCCGTTCGTCAGACTCAGCGTCCTCCGAAGGCGCCGGGGGTAGTAGAACTTCTTCCTGAGCTTGGCCGTGACCGGATCGAGCTGCTGGAAGCCGCTGTACGTCCCCCAGAACTGCATCAGGCGGAAGCTCATGATCTGGAAGATCCGGCTAAAGAGCAGGCCCGCGCGCCAGGACTGGACCAGGTCCCTGCAGATGTTCGGGAGGAGAAGCCCGACGAATCCCCGGAACGTAAGGCTCTGCTGCGGAAAGATCGTCTGCAACGCGATCGCTTCACGGCGGTAACGGTTGTATATCTGCCGGCTGGACTCGTTGTGTACGTGAATCACCTCGGCCGCGGGCACGTAGGCGATCTTGTGGCCGCGCTCGATCAGGGACTGCGCCCAGGCGATGTCTTCCAACCCGGTGAGGGCCTCGTCGTAAGGGTTGGTCTCCCACAGTTCGCGCCGGATGGCAGCGTTCGCGTTGTTGCAGAAGGGATCCTTGCCGCTGACTCGACGTTCATCGGGGAACCACTTCCGGAAGACCTGATGCTCAGCGAACTTTGTCGTAGCACAGCCACGCTGCTTCCCGTAGGCCAAAGCAACCTGGGGATCGGAGAACGGCGCGATCAGCTTTTCTAGCCAGTTAGCGTAGACCGGGTACGCGTGCGCGCTGACGATGACAATGAACTCGCCTTGCGCCTTGGCGCATCCAATGTTGAGCGATCGCCCAAAGGAAAAATCCTCGGGGCTGATCGAGAGGATCCTGACGGGATAGCGTTTCGCCATCGCCACCGTATCATCCGTCGACCCAGAGTCGACGAGGATGATCTCGACGTCTCGCATGTGCTGACGAAGGATCCCCCTCAGAAGCCTGTTGATATGCGGCTCCTCGTTGTATGCGCGGATGACGATCGAGACTGAGCAATTCTTTCCCACGGATCCTCTTCTGTCGCCGAGCTTCGAGGGGGCGCGTTCTGGGAGAGGCAACTATGATCCGATTATCGGCAAGGATCGCCTCAACCTTAGGTGAGAACAGGGAGTTACGTGCCCGCGCTCAGCGGGGGAAGCCGCCGGTCAGCGGCCTGGACAGGAACGCGTGCTTCGCCGCCTGGTGGCTCTAGGGAACATTGGCGCCACTGCTCTCACTGTGCAGCAGCTCGTGGCAGATCACCGCCGCAGCGCGACCATCGCCAAAAAGCTTGGACGGCTGGGCCATCGCCGCGTACACCGAGCGGTCGTCCAGCAGCTGCTGAACCTCCTTGACGATGCCCGTCTCCGCCGTTCCCACGAGCTTCGTCGTTCCCTCTGCCAACGCCTCGATCCGATCGGTCACGTTGGAGAGTAGAAGAACCGGTTTGCCAAGGCTGCAGGCCTCCTCCTGGACTCCACCCGAGTCAGTGAGGACCAGCTGGCAGCGGCTCAGAAGGTGGACGAACACGAGGTAATCCAGCGGCGGCACGACCGTGACGTTCTCCAGATCTCCCAGGATCGAATCCATTGACTCGTCCGCAGCCGGATCGATGCACTTCACGTACACGATATGGATGCGCGAGCCGTAGTGGGTGGCGATGCGGCGCAGCGCACTGCAGATCTCGTCGGTCAGGTCCGTTTCCTCGGAGCGTACTGTAACCAGAAGCACGGGCTGATCGAAGGGCACTGCCGAGACGGAAGTGTACTGGAGATCGCAGTCGAGATGAAGCGCGTGCTGCAGCGCGTCGATAGCGGTGCTGCCAGTCACCGGAACCCGTTTCCGCGGGAACCCCTCATCGATCAGATTCCTCTGGCAGTGGGCGCTCGGAGCAAAGTTGAGGTCCGCCAGAAGATCCGCCACGCGCCGGTTCATCTCCGCCGGAAACGGGGAGTACTTGTCGTAGCTTCGGAGGCCCGCCTCGACGTGCGCGATCTGAACGCGCCGGTAGTACGCGACCAGGCTTCCCATCGCGGCCATGCTGCCATCACCCTGGACCACGACCCAATCGGGCTTCTCGCCGGCCACGACCTGATCGAGCGGCTCGAACATGCGGGCGGCGCGCTCGGTCGGAGTGCCATCGAGGACCGAGACCGAGAGCTGGATGTTCGGCACGATCTGGAAGATCGAGAGCGCCGCGTCCAGAGCCGCGGGTCGCTTCCCGCCCACGCACACGCTGACCTCGAAGGACTCTGGGTTGCCCTGCATGGCCCGGATGATCGGCGCCTGGGAGATGGCCTCCCTAGGACTACCTATGAGAAAGAGTAGCTTCATCGTTGGCTCGCGCGGGCTGCCTCTTGCATCGGCAGCCCGCACGCGAAGCTGAGCCCTTCGGCTCAGTTTTTCAGAGTGAGGCTCGGTAAGTCCGGGCGAGCTCGATGTAGCGCACGCTGGCCTGCGCAAAGCCCGCGCTCTCCTGGGCGCTGACCTCACGCACGTAGCGCGCCGGCCGTCCCGCCCCTAGCTGTCCCGCGGGCACGCGCTTGCCAGGCGTGAGTAAAGACCCGGCCGCCAGCATGGCTCCGCTCTCCACGACTGCGCCGTCCATCAGCTTCGCACCCATTCCGATAAAGGACCGATCCTGCAGGCTGCAGGCGTGCAGAATGCATCGGTGCCCAACGGTCACCTCCACACCGATGCGCGTGGGCAGCCCCTCGCCCGTGACGTGCACGATGCAGCCGTCCTGGAGATTGCTGCGGTCGCCGATGCGCACGAAATTCACAGCGCCTCGCAGCACGCAGCCGAACCAGATGCTGGCCTCGGACCCCCCCTCCACGTCCCCGATCAGCCAGGCTGAGGGGGCCGGGAAGGCGTCCGGAGCGACGCGAGGGCTCTGACCCTCGAATGGCACGAGCCGGGCCAGCACCACGCGGATGCTAGCTAAAGCGGCCCTCTCGAGAGGCCGAAGTTAATCTTGACTTTCGAGTATATTTTCCTATGGTCCCCCCATGCAGCTACTGGCACAAGAGGAATACGGGCTTCGCTGCCTGCTCCAGGTCGCCCGCCACCAGGGACCCCGCCCGCTCACCATCGCCCAGGTCGCCGAGGCCGAGGGCCTGAGCCCCGAGTACACGGCCAAGCTCATGCGCGCGCTGCGCAAGGGCCAGCTCGTGGTGAGCACCCGGGGCGCCGGCGGAGGCTACCGCCTGGCCCGGCCCGCGCGTGAGATCACGCCCTGGCAGGTGCTGCGGCTACTCGGAGGCAGCTTCTTCGACGACAGCTTCTGCGAGGGCCATCCCGGCCTGCTGAAGGACTGTGTCCATACCCCGGACTGCGCGGTCCGCTCCCTGTGGCGGAAGCTGGAAGGCACCGTAAGGGCGCTACTGGAGAGCATCACGCTCGAAGACCTGCAGCAGCCGGAGCAGCCCATGTTGCTGCGTCTCGAGTTACCAACGGACGCTGCCCCCGGCTTGGGCGGGCCAGGGGAGAGCTAGCCCGAGAGCGCCGGCGAGAGACCTTCCCCGAGCCCCCGTCCGGTGGGCGGTCCTGGCTCGGGCGTCGCGCAGGGCGGCAGGGAGAGAAGAGATGAGTAGCGCATCGCAAGACATCGAGAGCCTGGCCAACCGCGACTACGCGTACGGCTTCGTCACCGACATCGAACAGGACTCGCTGCCGCCCGGGCTCAGCGAGGAGGTGATCCGCAGCATCGCCGCCAAGAAGAACGAGCCCGACTGGCTGCTGGCGTGGCGGCTCAAGGCGTATCGCGGCTGGACGAAGATGACGGACGTGCCCCGCTGGTCCAAGGTCCACTACCCGCCCATCGACTTCCAGGCCATCTCCTACTTCTCCGCCCCCAAGCAGAAGGAAGAACTCAAGAGCCTGGACGAGGTCGACCCCGAGCTGCTCCGGACTTTCGACAAGCTCGGCATTCCGTTGGAGGAGCAGAAGACGCTGACCGGTGTGGCGGTGGACGCCATCTTCGACAGCGTCTCGGTGGCGACCACGTGCAAGGAGAAGCTGAGCGAGCTGGGGATCATCTTCTGCTCATTCAGCGAGGCCGTGCAGAAGCATCCCGATCTGGTCCAGCACTATCTGGGCTCCGTCGTGCCCGCTGGGGACAACTTCTACGCCGCGCTCAACAGCGCCGTATTTACCGATGGCTCCTTCGTCTATGTGCCGAAGGGCGTGCGCTGCCCGATGGAGCTCTCCACCTACTTCCGCATCAACGCGGCCAATACGGGACAGTTCGAGCGAACCCTCATCATCGCGGACGCGGGGGCCTATGTGAGCTACCTCGAGGGCTGCACAGCGCCGATGCGGGACGAGAATCAGCTCCACGCGGCCGTCGTCGAGCTGATCACGCTGGACGACGCCGAGATCAAGTACTCGACCGTGCAGAACTGGTACCCCGGCAATAAAGAGGGCAAGGGCGGGATCTACAACTTCGTGACCAAGCGCGGCAAGTGCAAGGGCGATCGCTCCAAGATCTCCTGGACACAGGTAGAGACGGGCTCGGCGATCACCTGGAAGTACCCGAGCTGCATCCTGCAGGGAGACTACTCGGTAGGCGAGTTCTACTCGGTCGCGGTCACCAATAACTGGCAGCAGGCGGATACGGGCACAAAGATGATTCATCTGGGCAAGAACACCCGCAGCACGATCATCTCGAAGGGAATCTCGGCGGGCCACGGCGAGCAGTCCTATCGCGGGCTCGTACAGATTCGGCCGCGGGCAACGAACGCTCGCAACTACACGCAGTGTGATTCGCTCCTGATCGGGGACCGCTGCGGCGCCCACACCTTCCCCTACATCGAGGTGAAGAACGCCTCCTCCATCGTCGAGCACGAGGCCACCACCTCGAAGATCAGCGATGACCAGCTCTTTTACTGCCAGCAACGCGGCATCGACACCGAGGACGCCATCTCGATGCTGGTGAATGGTTTCTGCAAGCAGGTATTCCGGGAGCTTCCCATGGAGTTCGCCGTGGAGGCCTCAAAGCTCTTGAGCGTTTCGCTCGAGGGCAGCATCGGTTAGTGAAAAACCCGCCGATGCTCGAGATCCGGAACCTGCACGTAGTGGTCGAAGGCAAGGAGATTCTGCGCGGCATCGACCTCTCGATCGGTCCGGGCGAGGTGCACGCGCTCATGGGTCCCAACGGCTCGGGCAAGAGCACGCTTTCCAACGTGCTGGTCGGTCGACCCGGCTACGAGGTCACGCAGGGCGAGGTGCGCTACCGGGGCCGGGATCTGTTGGAGATGAAGCCCGAGGAGCGCGCCCGCGAAGGTGTCTTCCTGGCCTTCCAGTACCCGGTGGAGATCCCCGGCGTGAGCAACGCCTATTTCCTGCGGGCATCGCTGAACGCCATGCGCAAGCACCGCGGCGAGGAGGAGATCGACGCGGTCGATTTCCTGGGGCTGATAAAGGAAAAGATGAAGCTGCTGGACATCGATATGAGTCTCCTCAACCGTTCGCTGAATGAGGGCTTCTCGGGCGGCGAGAAGAAGCGCAACGAGATCCTGCAGATGCTGTTGCTCGACCCGATGCTCGCGGTGCTGGACGAAACCGACTCGGGGCTCGACATCGACGCTCTCCGCATCGTGGCCAATGGCGTGGGCACGCTGCGTTCCGAACGTCACGCGGTTCTGGTCATCACTCACTACCAGCGGCTTCTCAACTACCTGGTGCCGGACTTCACACACGTGCTGATCGAGGGCCGCATCGCGCGCTCGGGGGACCGCGCGCTGGCCCAGGAGCTCGAGCAGCGTGGCTACGGCTGGCTCGAGGCGGAGCAAGCGCAAGGGTCGGCATGACCGCCGGCCCCGCCGAAAGCGCCTTCCTCGAGCACTTCGCCGCACTCGAGGCCGGGCTGCCTGGACATGGGCTGCCCTGGCTTGAGGATCTGCGGCGGGAGGCCAGCGCCAGCTTCCGCGAGCTCGGAATTCCCACGACCCGCCTGGAAGACTGGCGCTTCACCCCGCTCACAACGCTGGCGAAAACACCCTTCCAGCCTGCCCAGGGCGCACGCGAGATCAGCCCGGCGGCGATCGAGTCGCACACACGGGTCATCGGCAGTGCGCCCCGGGTCGTCTTCGTGAACGGGGCCCACGTCCCCGCCCTCTCGAGCGTAGGAGAGCTCCCGCCCGGCGTATGCATCAGCTCGCTGGCCTCCGCGCTCGCGCGCGAGCCGGAGCGGATCGAGCCGCATCTCAGCCGCTGCGCGGATCACAAGACACGCGCCTTCACCGCGCTCAACACGGCGCTGGCGAGCGACGGGCTCTTTCTTGAACTCGCCCCGGGGGCGGTCCTGGCTGAGCCCCTCCACGTCCTCTTTGTTCAGACGGGAGAGGATCCACCGATCGCCGCCCATCTTCGTAACCTGGTGGTGGCCGGACCGGGGAGCCGCGCGCTGCTGGTCGAGCACTACATCGGCTCAGCGCAGGGTGTCTACCTGACGAACGCCGTCACGGAGATCATCGCCGGCCGGGACTCCCGCCTGGAGCACATCAAGCTGCAACAAGAAAGCGAGAACGCCTACCACATCGCAGGACTCTCGGCGAGACAGGAGGCGGGCAGCCAGATCACGTCCCACTCGCTCTCGCTCGGCGGACGGCTCATGCGCTTCGACATCCAGATCATGCTCGGCGGTGAGCACGCGCATTGCACGCTGAACGGGCTCTACCTGGCCCGGAGCACGCAGCACGTGGACCACCACACCACGATCGACCACGCCATGCCGCATACGACGAGCCGGGAGCTCTACAAGGGGATCCTGGATGGGAGCGCGAAAGGCGTCTTTCACGGACGCATCCACGTGCGACCCGACGCCCAGAAGACCAACGCGCACCAGAGCAATCGGAACCTCTTGCTCTCGGAAAGCGCCGCCATCAACAGCAAGCCCCAGCTCGAGATCTACGCCGACGATGTGCGCTGCACGCACGGCGCGGCGATTGGTCGTCTGGATGAGGATGCGCTCTTCTACCTACGTACCCGCGGCATTGATCTCGAGGCTGCGCGCTCGCTCCTGACCTTTGCCTTCGCGAGCGACGTAACCGGGCTGCTGCCGATCGAGCCTCTTCGCGAGAGCATGGAGAGCTTCGTGCGGGACTGGCTGTCCGGTGGGCAGGGAACGCGATGAGCCGGCTCGATGTCGACCGTGTACGCAAGGACTTCCCCGTGCTCGAGCGCGAGGTGCACGGAAAGCCGCTTGCCTATCTCGACAACGCGGCCACCAGCCAGAAGCCGCGTGCGGTGATCGACGCGCTCATACACTACTACTCGAGCTACAACGCCAATATCCACCGGGGCGTCCACTCGCTCTCCGAAGAAGCCACGGTCGCCTACGAGGCCGCCCGCGACAAAGTCCGCGACTTCATCCGGGCGCCCTCCTCAGAAGAGATCGTATTTACGCGCGGTACGACGGAGGCCATCAACCTGGTGGCCCAGAGCTACCTGCGTCCGCGCATTCGAGAGGGTGACGAGATCCTGATCTCCCAGATGGAGCACCACTCGAACATCGTTCCCTGGCAGCTGGTGCGGGAGCAGACTGGCGCCGTGCTCAAGGTGGCGCCCATCAACGAGCGCGGGGAGATCGAGCTGGAGCAGTTTTCAAAGCTTCTGGGACCCCGTACGCGTTTCGTGGCGCTCGCCCATGTCTCAAACGCGCTGGGCACGATCAACATGGTGCAGGAGATGGTGCGGCTTGCCCGAATGCGCGGCGTTCCGGTCCTGCTCGACGGCGCGCAAGCAGTGCCGCACCTGCCGGTGGACGTTCAGGAGCTCGGCTGCGACTTCTACGCCTTCTCCGGGCACAAGATGTACGCGCCCACGGGGATTGGCGCACTCTACGGACGGAGAGAGCTGCTTGAGGAGATGGAACCCTATCAGGGCGGGGGAGAGATGATCCTCTCGGTCACGTTCGAGAAGACCACCTACAACCGTGTGCCGTACAAGTTCGAGGCCGGTACGCCGAACATCGCCGGTGCGATCGGCCTCGGGACCGCAATCGACTACCTCCTGGGTCTGGACCTTCAAGCGGTGAGGGCCCACGAGGACGAGCTCCTGGAGTACGCCACGAAGGAGGTCTCCAAAATTCCGAGCGTGCGCCTGATCGGGACCGCAGCCTCGAAGACAGGGGTGCTTTCCTTCCTGCTGGGTGAGATCCACGCGCACGATGTGGGCACGGTTCTCGACCAGGAGGGGATTGCCGTTCGCACGGGGCACCACTGCGCGCAACCGGTCATGGATCGGTTCGGAGTGACGGCTACGGCCCGTGCGTCCTTCGCCGTATACAACACCACCGAGGAGGTGGACCGTCTGGTCGAAGGCCTCCACCGCACGCTCGAAATCTTCAGCTGATGTCCGAGCTGCGCGAGCTGTATCAGGAGCTGATCCTCGACCACACCAAGCGTCCCCGGAACTTCGGGACGCTCGAGCCTGCAACCTGTACAGCGGAGGGTTACAACCCCCTGTGCGGGGACAAGCTCACACTCTACCTCGTGGTCGAGGACGGCCGGATCAAGGACGTGAGCTTTCAGGGCAAGGGCTGCGCCATCTCCACCGCGTCGGCCTCGCTGATGACCGAAGCCATCAAGGGCAAGACCTCGGACGAGGTGGCGGCGATCTTCACCCGCTTCCGGGAGGCGGTCACCAGCCCGATCGATCACGAACTCGACCTCGAACAGCTCGGCAAGCTGGCCGCGCTGGCGGGCGTGCGCGAGTTTCCCCTGCGTGTAAAATGTGCGGTCCTGGCGTGGCACACGATGCGTGCGGCGCTCGAGGGCCGCCACGAGATAGTGAGGACGGAGTGATGACGGAAATGGAAGCCAGCAAGCCTTCTCTCGAGAAGATCCGCGAGGACGTGATCGAGGTCCTGCGCACGGTCTACGACCCCGAGATCCCGGTCAACATCTACGAGCTCGGTCTCATCTACAACATCGAAATCGATGGGGACGCGGGCGTCAAGGTCACCATGACGCTCACCTCGCCCATGTGCCCCGTGGCCGAAACCCTGCCGCCCGAGGTGGAGGAGAAGGTGCGTGGTGTGCCCAGTGTGAGCTCCTCCGCCATCGATCTGGTCTGGGAGCCGCCCTGGGACCCCAGCAAGATGACCGAGGCGGCGCGCCTCCAGCTCGGAATGTAGGAACCCCATGATCGAGTGGAGCGAGGAGCAGCTAGCGTTCCAGGCCGCGGTGCGGCGTTTCATCGAGGCCGAGATCGTGCCTAATCTGGAGGAGCTCGAGCACGGCGACACGCCGCCCTACGAGGTGTTGCGCAAGCTCTACGACACCTTCGGCATCGCCGAGATGCAGAGAGCGCGCTTCAAGAGCTTGATGAAGCAGGACGGCGCGGAGAAGGCGGCCGCCCCGACCGAAGAGCGGGAGGGGTCCGGAGAGACGCTGGCGATGCAGCTGATCCTGACCCTGGAGCTCTCGCGCTATTGCCCAGGCATGGTGACGGCCATGGGTGTAAGCGTGGGCCTGACGTCGGCTGCGATCCTCGGGCGGGGGACCCGCGCCCAGAAGGAACGCTGGGCCTTGCCACTCCTCACGTTCGAGAAGATCGGCGCCTGGGCCATCACGGAGCCCGGCTCCGGCTCCGACGCGTTCGGCGGTATGAGGGCCAGCGCGCGGCGCGATGGCGAGGGCGGCTACATCCTGAACGGCAACAAGACCTTCATCACCAACGGCCCGTTTGCGGACACGATCGTCTTCATCTGTAAGCTCGACGACGGGAGCGAGCCGAAAGACCGCAAGCTCCTGAGCTTCGTGCTCGATCGGGGCACGCCCGGGCTCACCCAGTCGAAGCCGCTACGCAAGATGGGCTTGCACTCCTCCCCCACCGGTGAGCTCCACCTGCAGGACGTGCACGCGAGCGCAGACCAGCTGTTGGGCGAGAGCGAGGACGCGTACGGCCGCTCGGGGGCCAAGCAGACCTTCGGCATGGAGCGCGCGGGGGTGGTGTCCATGGCGCTCGGCATCGTCGGACGTTGCCTGGAGCTGTGCGTCGAGTACGCGCGGGAGCGCGAGCAGTTCGGTCGCCCCATCGGCGAGTTCCAGCTCATCCAGCTCAAGCTGGCCAAGATGGAGGTAGCGCGCATGAATCTCCAGAACCTGCTCTTCCGCCAGATCGAGCTGGCCCAGCACAGCCAGCGCATGAGCTTCGCTGAGGCGTCCGCGTGTAAGCTCTACGCCGCGCAGACGGCCATGGAGGTGGCGCTGGAGGCGGTTCAGCTCTTCGGCGGCAACGGCTACATGGCCGAGTACCAGGTGGAGCAGCTCTGCCGCGACGCCAAGGTGCTGCAGATCTACGGCGGCACCGACGAGATCCAGATCACCCAGATCGCTCGCGACCTGCTCAGCCGCTGACGGGCGACTCCTCCGGAGGGCCGAAGCCCAGCTTTTCCAGCTGCTTGCGCACCGGGCTCCGCGCCTCGAGCACGCGTCGGAAGGCCTGCACCGCGGGCCGCTTCCAGCGCTCACCCGGGATGACGAAGTCATAGGACTCGCTCCGCAGCGGGCGAAAGCGCAGCCCCATCTCGCGCGCGACCGTCTCGATCGTGACGCCCCAGTCAGCACGGCCCTGGGCCACGGCGGCCGCCACAGCGTAGTGGGAGCGAGGCTCATGCGCGAAGCCGTCCGGGCGCGATTCGCCCAGCAGCTGGTCGATCAGGATGCGGGTGCCGCTGCCGCGGTTGCGATTGACCATGCGCAGTGTCGGGTCTGCGACCAGCTCGCTCGTCTCGCGTGTCTCATCGGGCCGGGTCACCACCCCCTGCATGCGTGAGTAGCCACGGAGCAGCTCCAGGCCGTCGGTCAGAAACGGCGTATTGTACTCACCGCTGGCGGGATCCAGCAGGTGCACCGGCGCCACATCGCACTCGCCCCGCCGCGCGGCCTCTAGACCCCCTTGACTCCCGACCGCGAGCAGCTTGAGCACGAGGCCCTCGCGGGCCAGGGCACCGGCGATCACGTCGAGCCCTGTGCAGTGGCTTCCGATCACCACCAAGTCCGCCGGCTCCAGCGCCCCACCCAGCAGTGTAACCTCCACCTCGGCACCCTCTTCGACGATCTCAGTGTTGCGCCCAATGCGCACGAAGCCGTCAGCCCGACTGAAGCTCGTCACGCTGCCGCTGCCCTTGCCCATGGGATAGACGGCCAGCGCGCCGCCCGCGTCGCGCACGATCCCGACCAGCAGGTACTCGAGGCGGCCGCGCTCCGAGCTGACGCGCTGGGCCAGTCGCGCACGCAGGGTCTCCCGCCTCTCCGCCGGCAAGCCCGCCAGGCGCCGCAGCACGGGCGCGACGAACTCATGAAAGGTAAACACGGCCGAGGTCGGAAAGCCCGGCAGGATCACGACGGCGCGCTCGCGATGCGCCCCCAGGCAGATGGGCTTGCCCGGCTTGAGCGCCACGCCGTGCACCACGATGCCGGGCTCGAGATCGGCCACGACGCGATAGCAGAGGTCTCCTTCCCCTTTTGAAGTTCCACCCGAGAGCAGGACCAGGTCGCAGGTATCCAGTGCACGCCGCGTGACCTCGCACAGCGCGCCCTCATCGTCCGGGAACGCACCCAGGAACACGGGCTCTGCGCCCAGCTCGCGCACCGCATCAGCCAGGATGCGCCCGTTCGAGTCGTACACGAGCCCGGGCCGCATCTCCTTTCCGGGGGCGATGATCTCGTCCCCCGTGGAGATCACCGCCACGCGGGGCACGCGCACGACCGCGACCCGTTCGACCCCGATCGCGGCGAGCACGCCTGTCTCGCGCGAGGTGAGACGTGTGCCGGCGAAGAGAACCGTCTCGCCTCGGCCCATATCGGTGCCCGCGAAGGAGACGGCCCCGCCCGGCACCTGTGCGCGCCGCACCAGCACCGTTTCACCCTCCACATCCGTGTGCTCGACCGCCATCACCGCATCGGCACCGCGCGGGAGCATGCCTCCGGTAGCAATCGAGCTGGCGGTCCCGGACATGACTTCCTTCTGGGGCTGCACCCCCGTCGGGATCACCTCGGCGTTGAGGCGCAGCCGGACCGGGGTCTCCTCGGTCGCACCATAGGTGTCCTGGGCGCGCAGCGCGAAGCCATCCAGATTGGAGCGATCGAAGGACGGCACGTCCACGCCAGCGCGGACGTCGCTGGCGAGCACGCGTCCCAGGGCGTGCTCGAGCGCCACCGGCTCGGACTCGAGCGGCGCCAGCGCGAGCAGCGCGTGCCAGCGTCGTTCCGCCTCGTCCCGATCGATCACCTCGAGGAACTGCTGCTGCTTCACGACACGACCTCGAACTCGTCATCGTAGAGCAGCACCTCGACGGTCGTCCCCTCCGACATGCCCTCGAGCTCCCGCGGCACGATCACGGCGCCGCTCGCGCGCACCGTCGACGACAGGATGGAGGCCCCGGAGGTCGCGATCGGCGTTGCGCGTCCGTCCAGAATGGCGACGCGCACGTAGTCCGTGCGCCCCACGGCTGACACGATCTTGCGCGCCAGAGGTACGTGCGCGCGACGCTGGGGCCAGTCCCGCGAGCGCCCGCCCAGCGCCCGGATCGAGGGCCCGGCAAAGAACTCATAGGCACAGAGACAGCTCACCGGGTTTCCGGGCAGGAGGAAGACCCAGCGTCCCTCGACGCGCCCGCAGCCCGCCGGGCTCGAGGGGCGCATGGACACGCCGTGAAAGTCGAGCGAGCCGAGCTCGGCCAGGATCCGCGGAGCGTGGTCCTCCTGCCCGACGGAGCTCCCGCCCGAGACCAGGACCACGTCCGCCTCGTCACGCGCGAGTGCCGTGCGAATCGCCTCCGGCCGGTCGGGCAGAATCTCGAACGGCAGCACCTCGCCGCCGTCGCGCCCGACGAGCGCACGCAGCATGACCGAGTTGGAGTCCACGATGCGGCACCCCTCCGGGCGAGAGCCCGCGGGGAGCAGCTCGTCCCCCGTAATCAGGAGCTCGATGCGGGGGCGGCGCACGCAGTCGACCTCCGCCACCCCGATCGAGGCCAGCACGCCGACGTCCTGAGGGCGCAGACGACGGCCCGCGCGCAGCACCACCGCGCCGCGTTGGATGTCCTCACCCACGGCCCCGACGTTCTTCTGCGGCGCTACGGGCTCGCGCACCTCGACCCTTCCGTCGCGCTCCTGACAGACCTCCGCCATGCTCACCGCGTCCGCGCCCTCGGGGACGGCCGCGCCGGTCATGATGCGAACCGCCCGCCCTGGACCGAGCATGCCCGCGAAGGGCCGACCGGGAAGGGCCTCGCCGATGAGCTCGAGCGAGAGGGGGTTGTATGCCGAGGCCCCAAAAGTGTCCTCGCCGCGTAGCGCGTACCCGTCCATTGCGGCACGCGCGAAGCCGGGCACATTGACCTCCGCCGTCACGTCCTCGGACAGCACGCGCCCCGCACTCTCCCCGAGGGGCACGGGTTCGGAGGGGAGCGCTTGCACGCGGCGCTCCAGAAAGCGCTCGACCTCTTCCACGTCCACGCGCTCGGCAAAGCCTCGCATTCGGACGTCACGCATCTCAGGCCTCGACGCTGCTCCTCGGATGGCTACCCGGTGGCCTTGGTGCTGAAGAGCTCCTCGCGCGGCTCCATCCTCAGCTTGGCCTGGGCAATGATCTCCGGCTTCACGTCGAAGACGAGCTTGGCCGGCCCGATCGGGTCTTCTTTCATGCAAGCGGGCAGCACGTCATCCGCTTCGGTGTAGCCGGCGCGACGGTTGAACTCCCACTCGTCCAGCAGGCTCTGCCAGCCGAGGTCCGCGATCTGCTCGCGCGTGATCTCCTCACCCAGGAAAGTGCCATAGAAGGTGCGGATGTCGTCGAGCGTCGGCGTCATGAACTGACAGAAGCCCGATGAGTCACACACGGCGTTGATGAGCTGCGCCTCCTGCGAGGCCTGCGCCCACTGATCCTCGGGCATGCCCGGGTTCACGATCAGTCCCGCGGTGTGGTCGGCACCCATGGGACTCGTGGCATAGGTCACGCCGGTGGCCTTGAGCGGACGCGGATCCCAGGCCGGGATCGCCTGGCCCTTCACCACGGGGACCCGGTGGTGATGGGTCTGTTTGCCGACCTCGGCCGCCCCGTTGCCGATCATCTTCCCGAGCTCCGTCCCTTCCGCGATCTCCTTCAGCAGGCGCTTGGCTCCCTCGGCGTCGCCGAACTCCATCTTGCCGGCATCCATGTACACGGCGATGGCGGCGCCCATCTCGATGGTGTCGAGGCCCACCTCGTCACACAGGCGATCCAGGTCGGCTACGTCATCCATCTCCCCGATATCGCAGTTCGCGCCCAGCATGGTGATGGTCTCGAACTCGAGCGCCGAGGTCTTGTAGTGCCCCTGGGCATCGTGCACGATGTTGCTGCACTTAACCACGCAGCCCGTCAGGCAGTTGTGCATGCCACCGCCCCGAGTCTCGAAGCTCTCCACGATACGCTTCCCGTCGAGGCTCTCCGCGTGCGGAGACTGTCCGGACACGCGATTCCGCGTGGGGAAGGTGTTGAGCATCTGCGCGACCGGCACCACCGAGCTTGTCCCGGTCTTGAACATCTGCGGTCCGTCCAGGTAGTCGCGCGTGTACTTCTTACACAGCTGGGCAAAGCCTTTCGCGTCTGCGGGCTTGCGCGCGCGCGACCTGCCCGGGTCGATCGCGACGTACTTCAAGCCCTTGCTGCCCATCACCGCACCCAGACCGCCGCGCGCGGCGTGTCGCGCGGGGTGGCGACTGTCCTGGTCGGTGCACGCCACGGACGCGCCCTTAAGCCTGAGCTCACCCGCGGGTCCGATGGTGATGAACGAGGCTTTCTTGGAGTAGATCTTTGTGAGGTCCTCGCACAGGGCGTAGTTCCACTTCCCCGCATGCTCGTCCGCCGGGACGAGCTTGACCTCATCGGCCGAGACCTCCAGGCCCCAACGCTTATCCGCGTCGGCCGGCTGTCCCTTCACGATCACCACCCGGTAGCCCAGCTTGTTGAGGTCCTGCCCGGGGTTCCCGCCCGCGTTGGCCTCCTTGATGCCGTTGGTGAGCGGACTCTTGGCGCCGATGGAGATGCGCCCGGATGTCGGTGCCGCCGTGCCCGCGAGCGTCCCCGGCGCCAGGATCAGGACGTTGTCCGGCCCGAGCGGGTCGCAGGTGGGATCGCACTCTTCGAGCAGAATGCGCGCGGACAGGGCGCGCCCCCCCAGCAGCTTCCATCCACTCGGGAAGGGCTCCACCACGATCGTTCCCCGCGTCATATCGACGCGAATCAAGCGATCGCCACTCGCCCCATTGGATCCATTGGTGCTCATCTGAAACCTCCTACGAGATACGACAGCTTATCACAACTATCCGCCCCCGATGGCGGCCACGACCTCGATCTCATCCGCCTCAGCGACGGGCAGATCGAGCTGCTCGACCGGTTCGCCGTTGCAGAAGAGCTTCACGAAGCGGTGCAGCTCCCCGTCTCCGGCAAACACGAGGGAGCCGAAGCCTGGGCACTCGGCCTCAACCGCGTTCAGGCAGTCACGCACGGTCGCGCCCGCGACCGGGATCTCCCCCTTGCCGTGCGTAGGACCGCGGTAAGGCGGGGGAATCATCACTCTGGGCATCGCGCACCGCCCCCTTCTTGCAAACGTTGCAGCCTCGACATTGTAACGCGAGGCCAAAGACCCGGGCAGCGTCGCTTCGCTATGCTCCGGCAGCAATGGCCGAGCAAGATCTATATCGGGCCCTGGGCATCGAGCGCGGGGCGTCCGACGACGAGATCCGCAAGCGCTACCGGAAGCTCGCTCGGAAGTTCCACCCCGACGTCAACCCCAACAATCCAAAGGCGGAGGAGCACTTCAAGGAGGTCTCGTTCGCCTACGATGTGCTCTCCGATCCGGAGAAGCGCAAACGCTATGACGAGTTCGGCAGCCAAGGACTGGGGCACGGCTTCGATCCGGAGCACGCGCGCGCCTACCAACGCTGGTCCCAGGGCGCACGCCGCAGCCCCTCCAGCGGGGCGTTCGCGGACCAGATCGACCTCGAAGATCTGCTGTCCGGCCTTTTCGGTGGGCGCGCGGCCCGGGGCCCGGCGCGGGGAGCCGATGCCCAGGGCGAAATCAGTGTGGACTTCCTGGCGGCGGTGCGGGGGGAGGAGATACGTGTCGAGCTGGCGGGGGCGGGCACCCTGCGCGTTCGTATCCCGCCCGGCGCGGACGGGGGCACCCGCGTGCGGCTTGCGGGAAAGGGAGCCCCGGGACGCAACGGGGGCCCTCCGGGGGATCTTTACCTCACCCTGCAGGTGAGACCCCATCGCTACTTCCGCCGGGAGGGGGCAGATCTGCAGCTCGACCTGCCCGTGACCCTGGCCGAGCTGGTCGAGGGAGCCTCGGTCGAGGTCCCCACGCCCGCGGCTCCGGTGAAGATGACGATCCCTCCCCACTCTCAGAACGGAACCAAGCTACGGCTGCGGGGCAAGGGCGCGCTCCGACGGAGCGGAGACAGCGGCGACCTGCTCGTGCGCCTCGTGCTAGAACTCCCCAGCATGGACGACCCGCGCCTGGCGGAGATCGCGCGCGAGCTGGAGTCGCTGTACGTCGGCCGCGATGTACGCCAGAATCTCAAAGGAGACGAGTGAGGTTTTATAGCCGCACAGAGATCATCAAGCTGCTCGAGATCGATGACGGCTTCGTGGAGGCTCTCGAGCGCGAGGACATCGTCGCCCCGGACGCGCCCGCCCGCGAGACGGGCGAGTTCTCCGAGCAAATGCTCGAACGGGTGCGGGTCGCGTACAATCTCGTCCACGATCTGGAAGTAAACCTGCCGGGGGTGGCGATCATCGTTCAGATGCGAGAGGAGATGTCTGGCCTGCGCCATCGCCTGGAAGGCCTCCTCAAGGATCTGAGAGAGAGCTCGACGGATCGCTAGGCGCGCCGCAGCCTCAAAAAATCGGGCTCGGCGCTTGACGCTCCCAAGCGCGCGAGTGACGCGGTCGCTGGCCTGATGCACCCTGAGGTCGGACCCTACTTTCCATCTCGAGCATCTCCCCGGTTGCGGCCTTTGACGTAGATCGACGCAAGCTGGGGCGGCCGCTCGCGGAGGCCGTCTTCGCCGAGCCCAACTGTGCTCAGCTCTTCCATGCCAAGCTTCCCTCCTACGGCATTCGGGTCGATAGG
>SMWZ01000036.1 GCA_004356455.1 Deltaproteobacteria bacterium | reverse complement strand
GTCGCTGCACGACCAGCAGCATTCGGATCTTGAACGGCATCTCGGCGATGAGCTTCTCTTCAACCGCGAACCGCAGCGTGGCTTTCAGGTTCTTCAGCTCACCATTGACCGTTGTCGGCGCCACCTTCTCCAGCCTCTGCTGGATGTAGGTCTCCAGGTCCGCGGAGGTCCAGGTCTCAACAGGGCAATTCCGGAAGAAGCGCAACAGGTTTCGCGAGACGGTTCGGTGAGTGCGAACGGTGCTCTGCTTGAAATAGGTCTCGAGACGCTTCAGGTAGCGCTCGACCAGGTCTGCAAGCTTGACCGCATCAGAAGGCGGCCGGCCATCGAGGATCTCAGCCTGGAGATCCAGCGCGGCGCCGAGCTCCGCTCCAGCACTCCTGTGCTTCCACTGGCCGCCCTCTCTGTACCGGGCGTAGTACGAGCTCCCGCGTTTGTAGATCCCCTTTGGGAGCTTCGCGGCATCGAGCAAGGCAGGGCGAAGGCGGGCATGGATGCGGAGCCCTTTGTCGAGATCGGTGCCGGCGCGCTTTTCGACCCACTTCCCATCCTGTCGGACAGGCAACTCGAAAGGCGCCCTTAGACGCAGAAAGCCCGGGCCGAATCCTCGCACTGCGCGAGGGGAGGGGTATCCGACCCGGGCACTCCCAAGCCCGGGCGAAGTTCACCCGGGCACCTTCCTCGGATCTGCAACCTGTGTGCCTATTACCACACCCCGGTTGGACCCCGTAAGACCTTGAAAATACAGGGGCTTTCTCGTTCTCGCGGGAAGTGCCTCAGCAGGCCGCAGCTCTGCGGAAGGCCGCCGGCAGCGGAAGACCCAATTTGCGGCTCCGGGTGCCGCCGTGGGTCGCCCTCCGGGCCGGCTACAATGCCTGCGCGCGCGCTTGCGCGGAGGAGAGTTCGAGGTGCGGAGCTGGTACATCCTCTCGGCCGTCGGTCGCGACCGGCCCGGAATCGTCGCCGACCTGGCGCAGCTGATCTTCGACAGCGAGGCCAATCTCGAGGACTCGCGCATGACGATCCTGGGCAATGAGTTCGCTGCCATCCTGCTCTGCTCCGGATCCTCTCCCGATCTGGAGCGTCAGCTCTCCGACGGCGCACGCCGGCTGGAGTGGGAGCACCGGCTCACCATCTTTCTCCGCCCCCTCGAAGGTGAGCCGCGCCCACCCGTGCCGGCCCCCGGAACACACCTGATGCGCATCGAAACCGAGGGCAGCGACCGTGCCGGCATCGTCGCCTGCATCTGCCGTACGCTCGCGGATCACCGTGTAAACATTGCCGACCTCCGCTCCCACTCCTTTGCTTCACCCAGTGGCAGCGCGATCTACCGCATGACGATCCTGGCCGAGGTTCCGAATTCGCTGGCTGCGCCAGAGCTGTCCAAGGCGCTGGACCAGGCCGGCAGCCAGATCGGCGTGGAGGTCCGCCTGGAAGCGGCCTGAGCTCGATGGCAGCATCCCCCCAGCCCCGCGTCATCGTCGTGGGCGCCGGTCTGGCGGGCCTCGTGGCCGCGCGCCAGCTCGAGCTCACGGGCGCGCGCGTCTCTGTGCTGGAAGCGAGCTCCAGCGTTGGCGGGCGCCTGCAGCGCAGCCAGCTGGCAGGCTTCGACTTCGAACCCGGCCTGCATGCGCTGCCCGCGCGCGCACCCACCTTGTGCGGGATCGTGGGGGAGCTCGGGGTCGCTTCGAGTGTGCGCCAGGTTCTTCTCGAACGGGTGCTCGCGCTTGAGCACGGAGGCCTGCGGGCCCACGAGCTACGCGGAGCGTCTGCGCCGCGCAGGGCGGGCTGGCGCTCGCGCCGCGTGCGGAAGCTGATGACGTGGCTGGGCGACACGCTCGACGCCGAGAGCGTCGCGCGTCTCGACGACCGCAGCGTCTCGGAGCTCGCCGAGCTCTACCTGAGCTCGAGCGTAAACGAGCGGCTCTTCCGCCCTCTGCTCGAAACACACTTCGGACTGGACCCCGACCGCACCAGCCGCGCGCTGCTGTTCGAGCTGCTGGACCGCTGGGG
The DNA here is from genome assembly GCA_004356455.1 of Deltaproteobacteria bacterium. Classification (GTDB taxonomy): domain Bacteria; phylum Myxococcota_A; class UBA9160; order SZUA-336; family SZUA-336; genus SMWZ01. The sequence goes on along the minus strand of SMWZ01000036.1, from coordinate 19,715 downwards.
CGAGCCCGACGTGCGGCTGGTCTTCGGCCTGAGCACGCTGCCCGAACGACTGGCGGCGCAGCTCCTGGACGTACGCACGGACCGGCGGGTCGAGTCCGTGGCCGCCCACGGGCGCGCCCTGCGCGTGGGCTCGGGCGAGACCCTGGCGGCCGACGCGATCGTGCTGGCAACGCCGGCGCGCGAGATTCCGAAACTCGTGCTGGATCTCACTCCGACCGAGCGGGTCGTCTTCGAGGACTCAGGCTGCACCACCCGCATCCATCTGGCCCTGGTGATCGACGGACCGCTCTCCACGCCAACGCCCACGCTCTGGGTCCCCGCCTCGCAGGGCGGGCCGCTCGCTGCAGTCATCGACCTCAGCGCCTGGCACAGCGCCGAGGGCGCGCCGGGCTCGAGCCTGCTGCTGCTCTGTGCTCGACTCGGATTCGCGCACGGCCACCACGATGTCGAGGACGAGGCGGTCTCAAGCGCCTTGCTGCAGCAAGCCGAGGGCCTCGGCCTCGGGCTGCGCGCGCGCGTTCGAGCAAGCCGTGTATACCGGCTGACGGATTTCACACCCCGCTTCGACGTGGGACGCTATCGCCAGATCGCCCGCCTTCACGACGAGCGGCGAGGTCGCACAGAGCAGCGCCTGTTCTACGCCGGGGACTACCTGGTGGGTCCCCATCTAGAAGGGGCGGTGCGCTCCGGACTGCGCGCGGCACAGGACGTGATCGACCGCCTCAGCGCGCCAACGTCGCCACGGTGACACCGTTCCCGCCTCGGCGGGGATCTCCCGGCTTGAACTCCGTGACCTCGGGAACCTGACTCAGCCACTCACGGACCGCCTCCCGCAGCGCACCCGTGCCGTGGCCGTGAATGAAAATAACCTGCTGAATGCTCGTCCCCAGCATGCGCTGTAGATGGGCGTCGGCTCGGTCGAGCGCTTCGTCCACGCGCAGGCCGCGCAGATCACATTCCGGATTCGCTCTCTCCTGGAAGGGGACGCGCTCCACCTGCACGGGGTGGTCAGCCTCCGCAGGCTGTGCAGCGCGTACGCTGCACACGCGCTCGAGGGGTACCGTCATGCGTACGCCGCCCATCCGCACCACCAGCCGCTGGTGTCGATCCGGACCCTCCAGCAGCACCGCTTCGCCGGCGATGCCCTCGAGCGCGAGCCGCGCACCAGGCTCGAGCTTCTCGGAATCGATCGGCGTGCGGGGCGCAACCTGCTCCCGCACCCGCTCCACGGACTTCGTGCGCTCCTGGATCGCCGCGAGCTGCGTGCGTGCGCGGTTTGCGGCGCGGCCATCGCGCGAGCTGCCGCGCTGTACGGCCCGCATCACCTCCGCCAGCTCCTCCCGCGCGCGACGGAAGGCCAGCTCGAGGTCGTCCTTCATGGCGGCCAGCGCCTTCTCGCGGGCGGAGCGCAACACGGACAGTCGTTTCTCGTAGACCGCGCGCACCGCCTCGGTCTCCTCGCGTGTGCGCAGCGCCGCTTGCCGCTCTACCTCCAGCTCCTGGCGCATCGTGGAGAGGCCGCGCGTGAGCGTCTCGAGCTTGCGGTCTTCGTGGTCCAGCAGCAGCTGCGCGCGCTCCACCACCCCGGGGCTCAGTCCCATGCGTTCCGCCACCCAGATGGCGCCGCTGGAGCCGGGCACGCCAAGCTGTACGCGATAGGTGGGCAGGAGGGTCGTGACATCGAACTCGGCGCTCGCGTTCACAAAGCGGTCGTCGCTTCCGGCGAGCTCCTTCAGGCGGTTGAAGTGCGTCGTAGCGATCACGAACGCGCCGCGCTCCACCAGTGACTCGAGGATGGCCTGCGCAAGCGAGGCGCCCTCGCCCGGCTCGGTGCCCTCGCCCACCTCATCCACGATGACCAGCGTGCTCGCATCGGCGTCCTCGACGATCCCCGCCAGGTTGGACATGCGCGCCGAGAAGGTGGAGAGGCCCGAGCGCAGGTCCTGTTCGTCGCCGATGTCAGCGCAGACGCTGTCGAGGATGGGAAGCGTGCTATCGGGCGAGGCCGCGACATGCAGCCCGGCCCGTAGCGAGAGGGCCGCCAGACCTGCGGCCTTGGCCAGCACCGTCTTGCCGCCGGCGTTAGGACCGGAGATCACCAGCCCGCGCGCCTGGCTGGGCAGGACCAGGTCGTTCGGCACCACCTCCTCGGGCGTGAGTCCCGCCTCGAGCCGGAGCAGAGGGTGACGCAGCTCGCGCAGCGCAAAGGGCACGCCGGGGCGTGTGTCCGCTGGAGCCGCGTCGAGCCGACGCGAGAGGCCGCCGCGCGCCCGCGCGACGTCGAGCAGCTCGAGCGTCGTGCCCAGGGCCTCGACGGCGGCATACTCCGCATCGACGGCCTCCCCCAGCTCGCGCAGCAGTCGCTCCACCTCGCGCGTGAGCGCCAGCTGCGCGAGGCGGAGCTGATTCGAGACCTCGACCACGCTTTCGGGCTCAATGAAAACGGTCGTACCGCTCGATGAGACATCGTGCACAATGCCTCGTACGTGCTGGCGCGCATCGGCACGTACGGGCAGGACCGGACGATTCTCGCGTAGGGTGACGTAGTGATCCTGGAGATGGCGTTGGAGCTCGGGGGCCTGAAGGCAGGCAGACATGCGCCGCTGCACCTCGCGCTCGAGATCGCGCACGCGCCGCCTGACGCGCTTGAGCTCGGGGCTCGCGTCATCTCGAAGCTCGCCCTCGGGCGTGAGCACGCACGCGAGCTCGCGCTCCAGCGCCCCGAGCTCGGGCAGGGTCTGAGCCAGGGCGGACAGGCGGGGTGCCTGCTGGTCACGTGTGCGCAGAAAGGCACGCACGCGCGTCCCCGCCTGCAGGGTGGTGTAGACCTGGGCAAGGTCGCTGGCAACGAGCAGCGCTCCGCGGCGCAGCGCGGCCTGCGTCTCGCGCAGGTCGTGGACTCCGCCCAAGGGAAGGTCCTCCCCCGCATCGAGGAGCCCGCGCACCTCGCTGGTCTCAGCCAGTCGTTCGCGCGCGGCCTCGTGCGTGGGGGCAAAGAGATCCCCGCGGCAGGCCTCGGCGCCGCGCGCGGTCGCGGCCTCACGCGCCAGCCACTCTGTCAGCCGGGGCCACTCCAGGCGCTCCAGGGTCCTCTCGTCGCAGCGAAAGCTCATCAGGGACCATTGTAAGTGTCCGAACGCGACAGGTTCGAGAAGCAGGCCGGCTCGGTGGTGACCGAGCAGATCAACCCGCGCACGCGCGACATCGATCAGCTCCCCCTACGCGCGATCCTGGAGCGCATCCTGGACGAGGACGCGGGCGTGCCCGAGGCGGTGCGCCGCGCCCTGCCAGCGCTGGAGAGAGCAGGCGAGCTGCTGCTGACCGCGCTGCGCGCCGACGGACGCTGGTTCAACCTGGGCGCCGGCACGAGTGGCCGCATCGGGCTGCTGGATGCAGCAGAGATCCCGCCGACCTACGGCCTGGCGCCCGAGCGCATGCAGGCCGTCCTGGCGGGCGGGGACCAGGCGCTGACTCGCGCCATCGAAGGGGCCGAAGACGATCGAGCTTCCGCCAGCCGCGAGCTCGACGCGCGCGGCCTCTGCGAACGCGACGTTCTGCTGGCGCTCTCCGCCAGCGGCGAGACGCCCTTCGTGTTGGGCGGGGTGGAACACGCGCGCAGAATCGGCGCGCGCACGATCGGGCTCACCTGCACACCCGACTCGAGCCTCGTGCGGGCCGTGGACTGCCCCGTGGTGATCGTCGTTGGGCCCGAGGCCATCGCCGGGTCCACACGCATGAAGGGGGGACTGGCCCAGAAGATGGCGCTGCACATGCTCTCGACCTCGGTCATGGTGCAGCTCGGCCGCGTGCGCAGCAATCTCATGGTCGAGATCGGCACCCGGACCGCAAAGCTGCGCAAGCGCGCGCTCGGCATCGTGATGCAGCTCTCGGGTCAGGATCGCACACGCGCCGAACGCGCACTCGAGCAGTCCGGCGGCTCCGTTGCCAAAGCCCTCGAGCTACTCGAAAAATACTAGCGCGGTAGCGGCGAGCTCCGCTCGCCTGCGCGCACTTCGCTCGCCTGCGGCTCGCTGCGCGGTCCTGCGGACCTTGCACTAGCGCTTCCTCGAACGCTAGACAGGGCGACCTAAGGCGCCGAGGAAGTCCGGCGCCTTTGCGCGCAGGCGGCAAGGCAAAGCGGAGCTTTGCCGTGCCGGCAGGCGGGCTTGACCCGCCGCTACCCGGCCAGTCGCGCTCGCCGCTACCGCGCTAGTATTTCAGAAGAGCGCGTTGAAGCCAGTGAGCTCGCGGCCCAGGATCAGGGTGTGGATGTCGTGCGTGCCCTCGTAGGTGCGCACGGTCTCGAGGTTCATCATGTGGCGCATCGCGCAGTAGTCGTCGACGATGCCGTTCGCGCCCAGCATGTCGCGCGCCAGGCGCGCGATTTGGAGTGCCACGTCCACGTTGTTCATCTTGGCCATCGACACCATCGCGTGATGAAGCTTGCCCTCGTCCTTGAGACGGCCCAGGCGCAGCGCGAGCAGCTGAGCCTTGGTGATCTCGGTGGCCATCCAGGCCAGCTTCTGCTGCGGAAGCTGAAACGAGCCCAGCGGACGCTCGAAGACCACCCGCTCGCGTGAGTAACGCAGGGCCTCATCGAAGCAGGCCAGAGCCGCCCCCACCGCTCCCCAGGCAATGCCGTAGCGAGCCTGGTTGAGGCAGGAGAGGGGACCCTTGAGCCCCGTCACGGCGGGTAGCCGTTGGCCATCGGGAACCGGCGTGTCGTGGAGGTAGAGCTCACTGGTGATCGAGGCGCGCAGCGAGAACTTCCCCTTCATGTCGCGGGCCTCGAAGCCGGGAGCACCCGCCTCGACCAGGAAGCCCTGGATACCGTCGTCGGTCTGCGCCCAGATCAACGCTACGTCCGCGATCGACCCGTTCGTGATCCAGCGTTTGGTGCCGTTCAGGACCCAGCCCTCGCCCCGGCGCACGGCTTTGGTCCGCATGCCCTCGGGGTTCGAGCCGAAGTCGGGCTCGGTGAGGCCGAAGCAGCCGATCACCTCGCCCCGCGCCATGGCCGGCAGCCAGCGCTGCTTCTGCTCCTCCGACCCGTAGGCGTGGATCGGAAACATGACGAGCCCGCCCTGCACCGAAGCGAAGCTGCGCAGACCGGAGTCGCCGCGCTCGAGCTCCTGCATCACGAGCCCGTACGCGACGGCGTTCATGCCGGCGCAGCCATAGCCCTCCAGGCTCGCTCCGAAGAGCCCAAGCTGCGCCATCTTGGGCACGAGCTCCATCGGGAAGGAGCCGTCCTGCCGTATGTGGTCGACCACGCACGGCAGAAACTCCTTCTCGACGAAGTCACGCACCGTATCGCGAATGATGCGCTCCTCGGAGGAGAGCTCGTCCTCGATACGGTAGAAGTCCAGCGCCTCGAAGGGCACCTTATGCAGCCACGACCTCCTTGGCGATCTCGTTCACTTTCTTAGTGATCGTGTTGAGCTTGCGGCTGATGCGCTGGACCTCAGCCTTCGAGGCCAGCCCGAAGGCGTCATAGACCTGGTCACGCCCGCGCTCTACACGATCCTCGATGTCCTTGCGAACCCGCTCGGCGCGCTGGAAGACATCACTGCCGCGCAGGTCCTGGCGCACCTGCTCCCGGCGCTTGCGAAGCTCGACCTCGACCTTCTTACGCTGCGCGTCAAAGCGGTCGCGCAGATCCTGAAGCTGATCGTCCAGGCTACGCAGCGCATCGTTGAAGCGCTCGAAGCCGCTGGTTCGTGCCTCTGCCATCTCGAATCCTCCTTAGCATGTTCTTCAGAGTGGGGGGGGGTGGCGGATGGCTCACCCTCCGCAGTCGCAGCCAAATATAACACGTCGCGTCAAAAAATCAAATCAGCTAAAAACTAGTATAACCAGTCGTTTAGGCGCGCGATCCGCAGGTGCTCGGGGACGATTAGACGCAGGCAGTCAAGCGCTCGGGCTCACCATCGAATGAGCGCCGAGCCCCAGGTGAAGCCGGACCCGAAGCCCGCCATCAGCACCAGGTCGCCCGGCTCCAGCCGACCCGCGCGCACGCACTCGTCCAGGCACATGGGGATGGAGGCGGCGGAGCAGTTCCCGTACCGCTGGATGTTGCTGTAGGTGCGCTCGGGCGCAATCCCGAGCTGCTGGCCCACGTACTCGTTGATGCGCAGGTTCGCCTGGTGGAAGATGCACAGGTCCACATCCCCGATCGTGCACTTGTTGGCGTCCAGGGCCTCGTGGACCACCTCGGGCATGCGCGTGACCGCGTGCTTGAACACGAAGCGCCCATCCATGTGGGGGTAGATCCGTCCTTCCCGGACCATCTCCTCGGTGAGGCGCGGACTGAACACGGTGCCCGGAGCCTCGACCCAGAGCTTCTTGGCGTGCTTGCCCTCGGCGTGCAGATGCAGCGAGAGAATGCCCCGCTCGGCGTCCTCCGACGGCTCGAGCACGAGCGCCCCGGCGCCATCCCCGAAGATCACCGTCACGTCGCGGCCGCGGGTCGTCATGTCGAGCCCCGTCGAGTGAACCTCCGCGCCGCACACCAGCACGCGTTCGTGCTGGCCCGACGCGACATAGAGCTGACCCACGTTCAGGGCGTACAGAAATCCGGTGCACTGGCAGCGGATGTCCATCACGGGGATCTCGGACAGGCCCAGCATGTCCTGCAGGAAGGCCGAGGTGCCGGGGAACTCGTGATGGGGCGAGAGCGAAGCCACGATGATCGCGTCCAGCTCGCCGGGCTCGATCTCGGCCGCCTCGATCGCCCGCAGCGAGGCCTCGAGCGCCAGATGCGCAGGACCGGTGCCGGCGTCCACCCAGTGTCGCTCCCGGATCCCCGTGCGCTGCTGGATCCATTCGTCGCTCGTGTCCATGAGCTCTTCGAGGTCCGCGTTCGTCACCACGCGCGGCGGCACATACATGCCCGTGCCGCGGATCGCGACCTTGCGAAGTCCCTGCATGGCTAGGCTCCTCCTGCGGCGGGAGCTGCCCGGGAAAGGTCCTCCCCGGGAAAGACCAGTGGCTCTAAACAGTAGAGCATCGACTCGATCCCGTCCCCGGTGCGAGCCGAGATCGCCACCCCATCGAACTGCTGGGCCAGTCGCTGCGCCTCGGCGGGCTCCAGCCGGTCGCATTTGTTGAGCAGCAGCACCTCCCGTTTTTCTTCGAGCCCGAGCGCACTTAGGGTCTCGCGCACGGACTCGATGCGGCTCTCCAAGCGAGGGTCGGAGGCGTCCGCGACGTGCAGCAGCACGCATGCGTCCTGAATCTCCTCCAGCGTGGAGCGGAACCCGGCCACGAGGTCCGGTGGCAGGTCGCGAATGAACCCCACCGTGTCGGTCACGATCACGTCCCGCTCACGCGGGAAGCGCAGCCGGCGGGAGGAGGAGTCCAACGTGGCAAAGAGCTGGTCCGCGGTGTGTACCTTGCTGTGGGTGAGGCGATTGAGCAGGGTCGACTTACCAGAATTGGTGTAGCCAACGATAGACAGCACAGGCAGACCCTCGCGCTTGCGTTTCGCGCGACGCGTATCGCGCTGCCGGCTAATCCGGACGAGGTCGCGCTCGACGCGGCGGATCTGGTCGCGCACACGTCGGCGGTCGACTTCGAGCTTGGTCTCGCCGGGTCCGCGTCCGCCGATGCCACCGGCGAGACGGCTCATAGATTCGCCGCGCCCGACCAGTCGCGGCAGGCGGTAGCGTAGCTGCGCCAGTTCGACCTGGAGCCGTCCCTCTCGCGTACGCGCGTGCTGAGCAAAGATGTCGAGGATGAGCTGCGTGCGGTCGACGATGCGGGTCTCGACCAGATCCGTGATGTGGCGCAGCTGCCCCGGCGTAAGGTCACGGTCGAAGAGCACCAGGTCGGCTCCCAGCTGCCAGGCGCGTACGACCAGCTCCTGAAGCTTGCCTTTACCGAGAAGGTAACGTGAATCCGCGCGCGGTCGGCGCTGGCGAATCGTGTCCAGGATCGCCACGCCTGCGGTGCTCGCCAGCTCGCGCATCTCTTCAATTCGTTCCTCCGCCGTAGGGTCCGATCCGAGCGCAACACCAACCAGCACCGCCCGGTCCTGGGCAGCGTTGACGCGGATACCGAGCTGACCCTCGGAGAAACGGTCCTCGAGCGCCTGAATCCACTCCTGAAAATCGAAGTCGAAGCGACTCGGAGCCAGAGGCTCGAAGATCTCCACGGTCTCGCCCGAGGCATTCGCCGGGCACAGCGACGCGTACTCGGCCAGACGCGGCAGACCGTCAGCATCCACCTGAATCGCAACCATCACATCGAGACGCAGGAGAGCAAGGTCGGTCAGGTCATCGCGCGTAAGCGACTCACCCCGCAGGTGCGTGTGAATGCAGCGCAGGCCCCGGAAGCGGCCGGTCCCGCCGCGCACACGCTTGAAGTCGGGCAGCTCGATCCGGAGCGCGTCTCCAACGGTCACGTACTCGATGTCGCCGTTGCGACTCACAAGCGCACCGACCTGACGCCCGGTCTCGCGGGAGATGCTGGCAAGCTCGCGTGCGAACTCCTGCGAAACCAGTCGGTTTCGGGGAATGCGTCGCTTGTAGAGCTGACGGAGGCGGCGGATCTGGCCGGCTTTGAGCCCGTAGGTCTGACCGTGTAGCTCCGAGATAAGACCCCCTTTGCCTCAGTTCGAGGCTGAGGATGTTGAAAAGTATGAGGCGGAACCCCTCGAGGTCAAGAAAGAACGGCTGTAAACGGCCGTACGCGCGTCTAAGAGATCGGCCTGCGCTCGCGCGGGGTTGAGCTTGACCGCGGCAAGCGCGGAACCTCACCCTCACCTCCGCCGTGAGCTCAGCTGCCGTCAGTGTCGTCCTGCCCGTACGTAATGGGGCTCCCACGCTGGAGTCCGCGCTCCGCTCCGTGCTCGCGAGCCGCGACGTCGAGCTCGAGCTGGTGTGCGTGAACGACGGCTCCACGGATGCAACGCCGAGCCTGCTGGAGCATTGGGCGCAACGAGATCCGCGCATCCGCATACTGCACACGCCGCCGCGGGGGCTCGTGCGCGCGCTGAACGCAGGACTGATGTGCGCGCGGCACGCTCGGGTCGCGCGCATGGACGCCGACGACGAGATGCACCCGGAGCGGCTAGCAGTGCAGGCGGACTTTCTGGAGCGAAACCCCGCAGCCCTCGTCGGCTGCCAGGTCGAATCCTTTCGCGAGGGGGGCCTCGGGGCCGGCTATCGCATCTATACGGCCTGGTCGAACGCTCTGCTCACTCCCCACGAGATCGCACGCGAGGCGTTCGTGGAGTGCCCGGTGCCGCATCCGACCTGGATGTTCTGGCGCGAAACCGTGCTGGCACTGGGAGCGTACCAGGACCGAGCCTGGCCCGAGGACCTCGATCTGCTCTACCGACTGCTGGCCGCGGGCCATACGCTGGCCAAGGTCCCGCGCGTGCTGCATCGCTGGCGCGACCACCCGCGGCGTCTTTCGCGCGTCGACTCCCGCTACGGCCGGGAAGCCTTCGCGCGCGTCAAGGCTCACTACCTGCGCCGCGTCTATCCCATGGCAGGGGCCATCGTCTGGGGTGCGGGCCGCACCGGGCGCCGCCTGGTACGGCTGCTCGCGGATGAGGGTCTTTCCACCCGCATCCTGCTCGACATTCATCCCGCACGTATCGGGACCACCTGGCGCGGGCTGCCTATCCTCTCGCCGGACCTGCTTTCCGAGCGCGTATCCGCCTGGCGTCATGAGGGGCTCCGCATCCTGGGCGCGGTGGCAAGTCGGGGCGCGCGGGGCGAAATTCGTCAGGCTCTGCTGGCGCTGGGACTCGAGGAAGGGGATGACTTCCTGATGACGGCGTAGCGGGTCGGCTGCAGGCCGCCCCGGCGAACGAGAAACGAGGCCACACAGAATGGGTCGAGCAGGCGAACTCGTGCTATTGGTGCTCGCGGCGGGCAAGGGTACCCGCATGCGCTCGCGCCAGCCCAAAATGCTCCACCCCGTGTGCGGGCGGCCCATGCTGCTGCACGTCACGGCGCTGGGACGGGGGCTCGGCGCCAAGCGCTGCATCGTGGTGCTGGGAAGCGGTCAGGAAGAGCTGCGCGGCGCGCTGGCGCATGAGCCGGTTGAGATCGTGGTGCAGAGCGAGCAGCTAGGAACCGGCCACGCCCTGCTGCAGGCACGGGAGGCGCTCCAGGGCCACCGCGGGCCCGTCCTGATCGTGCACGGCGATCAGCCGCTCTACCGCACCAGCACGCTGGAGACGCTGCTCGACGTTTTCCGCTCGCGCTCCGCGGACCTGGCCCTGCTCGTGGGCGAGCTCCCGGATCCCACGGGCTACGGACGCATTCTGCGCGGTCCGGACGGACGCATCGACCGCATCGTGGAGGAGACCGAGGCAAGCCCCGAGGTGCGTGCCCTGCGCGAGGTCAACCTCGGCATCTACGTCGCCGAAGCCGCGTTTCTGTTTAAAACACTCTCCCGTGTAGCCGATCGGAACGAGAAACGGGAGTACTTCCTGACCGACATCGTGGAGCTCGCGCTCGAGGCCGGCCATCGGGTGGAGACCGCCTCGCTCGAGGACTTGAGCGAGGGTCTGGGGGTGAACGACCGTGCGGACCTGGCGCGCGCGGAGGCGGTTCTGCGACGGCGCATTGCCGAGCACTGGATGACCCAGGGCGTGACACTGGTGGATCCCGAGCGGACCTATCTGGACGCCGACATCGAGATAGGCCCCGACAGCGTGCTCGAGCCCGGCTGCCGGCTACGCGCGGGGACGCGCATCGGGGCGGGCTGTCGCATCGAGCCCAACGTCGTGATCGACGCGTCCAGCATCGGGGACAACGTACTCATTAAGCCGCATTGCTTCATCGAGCAGGCGCGCGTTGGTGATGGCTGCATCATCGGACCCTCGGCCCATCTGCGACCGAACACGCAGCTCGAGGACGGCGTCCGCATCGGTAACTTCGTCGAGGTCAAGAACTCGCGCCTGGGGCGAGGCACGAAGGCCGATCACCTTGCCTATATCGGAGACGCCGACATCGGTGAGCACGTGACGATCGGCTGCGGCGCCATCACGGTCAACTACGACGGTCAGAAGAAGAGCCGCACGGTGATCGGGGACGGGAGCTTCGTCGGGTGCAACGCGAACCTGATCGCACCGGTCAAGCTCGAGGCCAACGCCTACGTGGCAGCCGGCTCGACGATCACCCAGGACGTGCCGGGCGGGGCGCTGGCGGTCGGGCGCGCGCGCCAGCGCAACGTCGAGGGCTGGCGGCAGCGACGCTTCGGGAAGAGAGACGCGGACTAGTGTCCCGGAACAGCACACTGGGAGGCCGGGCTCCAAAGAGGATAAACTGGCGGGAACGAGGAGCTACAGCCAATGTGCGGGATCGTCGGCTACGTAGGCCATGAGGAGCGGGCGCAGGACGTCATCCTCGATGGACTGAGGCGCCTCGAGTACCGTGGCTACGACTCCGCGGGCATCGCGGTCATCGAGGACGGCAAGCTGCGCGTGGTGCGTACGCTCGGGAAGCTCGTGAACCTCGAGGCGGCACTGCGAGACGTCCCCGTTCACGGCGCCATCGGCATCGGCCACACGCGCTGGGCCACACACGGCCGCCCCTCCTCGGTCAACGCACACCCCCACTGCGTGGGCAGCGTGGCGATCATCCATAACGGCATCATCGAGAACCACGCCGATCTCCGCGACCAACTGCTCGAGCAAGGTTGCGCGTTCCAGTCGGACACCGACTCCGAGATCATCGCTCACCTGATCCACCAGCAGCGGGCACAGGGCGCGTCACTGCTGCGGGCGGTGCAGGTCGCGGTCGAGAAGCTCGAGGGGTCGTACGCGATCGCCATCACCGACGAGGACGAGCCGGAGGAGCTCGTCGCCGCGAGGAACGGCGGCAGCCCCGTCATCATCGGTCTTGGTGAGCGTGAGAACTTCCTCGCCTCCGACATCCCAGCCATACGCCCCTATACGCAGCGCATGCTCATGCTCGAAGACCGCGAGGTCGCCAGGCTCAAGCGCGACAGCGTCGAGATCTTCGACTCGGAGGGCGGACCGGTCGAGCGCTCTCCGAGGCTCATCCAGTGGGATCCGATTCAGGCCGAGAAGGGCGGCTACGACCGCTTCATGCAGAAGGAGATCTACGAGCAGCCGCGCGCCATCAGTGACACGATCGGCACCCGGGTGCTCGAGGAGGATGGCGACATCGATCTCGACGGCATCGTGCTCGAGCCCGACTGGGTTCGCGCGCTCGAGGGGATTCAGCTCGTCGCCTGCGGCAGCGCCTGGCACGCCTGCCTGATCGGCCACTATATGCTGGAGCGCCTGGCCCGCATCCGCACCTGGGTCGAGCTGGCCAGCGAGTTCCGCTACCGCAGCCCCCTGATCGGCCCGAGGCATCTGATCATTCCGGTCTCGCAATCGGGTGAGACCGCCGACACGCTGGCGGCGATGCGCCACGCCAAAGAGCTCGGCGCACGCTCGCTCGCCGTGTGCAACGTGCACGAAAGCAGCATCGCTCGCGAGGCCGATGACACTCTCTATACACTCGCCGGTCCGGAGATCGCGGTGGCCTCGACCAAGTGCTTCACGTCCCAGGTGATCGCGCTCTACCTGATCGCGCTCAAGCTGGGCCTGCTGCGGGGAACGCTGTCGCACGACCAGGTGCGCAAAGCTATCGCGGCCCTGCGCCGACTCCCCCGACTCATGCAAGAGACGCTTGCGCTCTGGTCGCCGCTGGAGGACATCGCGCGGCGTCATTTTCACGCGCGGGACTTCATCTTCATAGGCCGGGGCATCGGCTACCCCGTCGCGCTCGAAGGCGCACTCAAGCTCAAGGAGATCTCCTACATTCACGCCGAGGGCTATGCCGCTGGTGAGCTGAAGCACGGCCCCATCGCGTTGATCGATGAAAACGTTCCCGTCGTGGTCGTGGCGACGCAGCCCGAAACCTACGCGAAGATCGCCGCCAACGCGCAGGAGGTGCGCGCACGCTCTGGAGTCGTGATCGCTGTGGTCGAAGCGGGCGACAAGCGGGCGCGGGAGTTTGCCGACGAAATCATCGAGGTGCCAAGCGCGCCGGACCCACTCTCTGCGGTGGTGGCCAGCGTGCCGCTCCAGATCCTGGCGTACCACATCGCGACGCTCAAAGGCACGGACGTCGATCAGCCTCGGAACCTCGCCAAGAGCGTAACTGTCGAGTAGCGGGACGGGCCATCAGCAGGGTAACCTCGCTGTCCTTGCCGAGTCTGGAACACATCTTCGAAGGCCTGAATCCGGAGCAGCGCCAGGCCGTCGAGCACACCGATGGTCCGCTGCTGGTCCTGGCCGGGGCCGGCAGCGGGAAAACCCGCACGCTCACCCATCGCATCGCGAACCTGATCGCCAGCGGCAAGGCGCACCCGAGCGAGATTCTCGCGGTTACCTTCACCAACAAGGCCGCACGCGAGATGCGAGAGCGCGCCGAGCGCTTGCTCGAAGATCGCGCGCGCGGCATTTGGATCTCGACGTTCCACTCGGCCTGCGTGCGCATCCTGCGCCGCGACATCGGGCACCTCGGCTACGAGCGGAGCTTCGTGATCTACGACGATTCGGATTCCGTCGCCACCATCCGCCGCGTGCTGCGTGCAATGCAGGTGGATGAGAAGGCGTTTTCAGCTCGTGCCGTGCGCACCCAGATCGACCGCCTCAAGAACCGCGGTCTGCTACCGGCGGATTTGGTCGCGGAGGACACGCTCGATGCGCGCCGCACCGGCGAAATCTACCAGCGCTATCAGACCGAGCTGCGCCGCGCCAACGCCCTCGATTTCGGGGACCTGATCCTACTCACGGTGCGGCTCTTCGAGAACCATCCGGGCGTGCTGACCGACTATCAGCGCCGCTGGCGCTACATACTCGTCGACGAGTATCAAGACACCAATCCGGTGCAGTACCGCCTACTGCGCCTGCTCTCGGCCGAACATCGCAACCTGTGCGTGGTGGGCGACGAGGATCAGTCCATTTACGGCTTTCGGGAGGCGGACATCCGCAACATCCTCGACTTTGAGAAGGATTTTTCCGGTGCGCAGGTGATCCGGCTCGAACGCAACTACCGCTCGACGCAACAGATTCTGAATGCCGCCTCGGCCGTTGTCGCCAACAACGTGGAGCGAAAGGGGAAGACGCTCTTCACCGAGCGCACGGGCGGGGAGCCCATACGCTTCTACGAGGCCGCGGACGAGCGCGGTGAAGCAGCCTATGTGGTGGGGGAGGTGCTCAAGCACCGGGACACAGGCGGATCCCTGGGCGACCAGGCGGTCTTCTATCGCACCCATGCCCAGTCGAGGCCGCTGGAGGAGGAGCTGCTCAAGTACAACCTGCCCTACACGGTGGTGGGGGGCACGCGTTTCTACGGACGCGCCGAGATCAAGGACGCCCTGGCGTACCTGCGCGTGATTTTCAACCCCGATGACACCGAGAGCCTGGTTCGCATCATCAATACGCCCACCCGCGGCATCGGGCGCAGCACCATCGAGCGCCTGCTCCAGCTGGCGGAGCAGCGCGAAACGAGCCTGTATCGCGCCCTCGTGCATGCGCGCGACGCGGGCCAGCTGGGCGGCGCGGTGGCTAAACGGGTCGGCGCGTTCCTGGCCCTGCTCGACGAGCTCTCCCATCTCGACCTCGCGGGCTCCGTGGCTCAGGTTCTGGCACGCGTGCTCGACCGCAGTGGCTACCTCGAGTCGCTGGAGCGACAGGGCAGCGTGGAGGCGGAGTCGAGGCTCGAGAACCTGCGTGAGCTGGTCTCCGCGGCCGAGGAGTTCGAGGGACAGAATCGCGAGGGCGGACTGGAGGAGCTCGAGGGGGAATCCGAGCGCAGCCTGCTCGATCTCTTTCTGGAGCAGGTCACGCTGATCTCGGAGGCGGACGAGCTGAAGCAGGAGGAGGACCGCCTGCTGATCATGACGGTACACGTCGCCAAGGGGCTCGAGTTTCCGATCGTCCTGATGGTGGGGATGGAGGAGGGGCTGTTTCCGCACTTCGCCTCGCTCTCGGACCCCTCCGCTCTCGAGGAGGAGCGCCGACTGTGTTACGTGGGGATGACACGCGCCAAGGACCGGCTCTACCTTTGCAACGCGACCATGCGACGAATGTTCGGATCGGTCCGTCACAACCCACCCAGCCGCTTCCTGCAGGAGATCCCCGATGAGTTCGCAGCGGGCCGACCCGAGCGAGCCCCAGGCCCGACCTCCGGTCCGTCGATCGATTGGAACGAGGGACAGTGGGAAGGCGACGAGCTGCCACCGATCGAGCCGGGAACTCGTGTCGAGCATCCCGTGTTCGGAGTAGGTACCATTCGCGAGGTTGTTGGCTCGGGCAGGAACACCAAGATCCGCATCCGCTTCGGAGCCGCCGGGCTGAAGACGATCGTGCTTCGCTACGCCCAGCTGCGACTACTTTCCTGAGGATGCCGAGCGGGAGGAAATACTCTGTTCGCGCTTGAAGACGCCCCCGAAGAGGAGCTCTCCACGCACAGCCTGTGCCTGCGGGCACCCCGGCGCTCCGACCTTCGCGCTCTGGATGAAGCCATCCAGGAGACCCTGCCGCAGCTGGTTCGGTTCCTGCCCTGGGCCCGGCCTCAGCACACCCGACAGGACACGCGGCGCTACCTGCGAGGGGCGCGGCTGGCGCGCACGCGACGGCGCGCCTTCGAGTTCCTGATCGAGGACATCCGCAATCAAGCCGTGCTCGGAATCACGAGCCTCCATCGCATCGATTGGGCGCGGCGCTGTGCCGGGGTCGGCTACTGGATCCGCTCCTCAGCATGGGGGCATGGCTTCGCAACCGAGGCCACCCAGGCCACGATCGAGCACGCGTTCCGCGACCTGGGGCTGCATCGCCTCGAGGTACACATCGCACCCGAGAACCGAGCCAGCCTGCGCGTGGTAGAGAAGCTGGGTTTCCGACGCGAAGGGCTGGCCCGCGAGTCGGAGCTGATCGACGGTCGCTATGCCGACCATATCCAATACAGTCTCCTGCGCTCGGATGAATTCGAGGCGCACGGAAGGCCGCAATGAGCCTGCGTTATGCCATCGCCACCGACCGTGGCCGGGAGCGTGAAAACAACGAGGACGCCGCACTCGGTGTGCCCGAGCTCGGTCTCTTCGTGATCGCGGACGGCATGGGGGGACACATCGGCGGCGAGGTCGCGAGCCAGGTGGCCATCGATAGCTTGCTCGCCTTCGTCAAGGGCCATGGCCCCGCCCGAGACCTCAAAGACGGCGCGCGCCTGCTCTCGGAAGCGGTGCTGGAAGCCAACAGCGCCGTGCTGCACGAGGCCGAGCTGCGCGAGCTTGCCGGGATGGGAACCACGCTCACCGCTCTACAGATCGCCGAGCACACCGCGACCATCTGCCACGTCGGTGATACGCGAGCGGGCCTGCTCCAGGACGGGGAGCTCTCCGTGCTCACGCGGGACCACAACATCGCATCGCTGATGGTGGATCAGGGCATCATCCCTGCCGCCCAGGCACCGCTTCATCCGGAACGTCACATGCTGACGCAGGCGGTGGGAACCAGCGAGTCCATCGACCCCGACATCGTTCAGGTCGAGATCCCCCGCGGCGCGCGCATCTTGCTCTCGACCGACGGGCTGCATGACGTGGTTCCGGCGGACGTGATCGCGGAGCTCGCCCATCAGAAGGAGCTCGAGGACGCGGCGCGGGCGCTGATCGACCAGGCCAACGAGCGGGGCGGTCCCGACAACGTCACCGTCATCCTGATCGAGCCCTGAGCCCCGTACGGCACATGCCACGGCGGAGCGCTTGACAAACACCCGGCCAGTAGGGAAAAAATAGCCTCTGAACCGAGGAGTTCGGGGCTTGCGCCCCTTCAGCTCCCGAGCTTGCCACCTACGGAGGTCCGCCCTCAGTCTCACCATGGAGAATCCCATGCGAAATCGTCCCGTGGCCGGCCCTAAGCCCAGCTGCAGGCTGCTTCTCCGGCTCGCGCTGTGCGGGGCATTCGCCCTGCTCCCGGGCCCGAGTGGAGCCGGGGCCCACGAGCAGGACCACGCGATCGCGGGCCAGAAGCTGCAGATCAAGGCCAACGGCACGCCGAGCAAGCGGAAGGCCTCCTTCAAGGTAAGGCATCAGAGCTCCATCAACTTGCTGCACAATCCGGCCACCGAGGGCGTCACGATTCTGATCGCGGGAACGGGTGCGAACGCCGGGCGCACGGAGCTCATCACACTCGATCCCAAGCTGTGGAAGACGATCGGCGACCCTGACTTCCCCAAGGGCTACCGCTACAAAGACAAGCAGGGGAGCCGGGGCGGGATCACGAAGGTCCTGCTCAAGCCCGGCAAGCTCAGCATCTCTGCCAGGGGTCCAAACTGGACCTGGACACCGAGCGGAGTGCAGGACGACGTGTGGGTCTACTTTCGGATCGAGCAAGAGACCTTCTGCGCCCGTTTCGGAGGCACGATCAAGAAGAACGAGGCCGGACTCTTCCAGTCCAGGGACGCCGACTCACCGGGGGTCTGTCCGGACCAGGTGTGCGGCAACAAGATCCTCGAATCGGGCGAGGAGTGCGACGACGGCAACCTGCTCGAGGACGACGGCTGCAACAACGACTGCATGATGGGCGCCTGCAGTGGGCAGGAATTCGCATCCACCTTCGAGGGGATCCAGTCGGTCGTCTTCGACGGCTACGGCTGCAACAGCACCCTCTGCCACGACACTGAAGCCCCCCAGGGCAGCCTGATCCTCAGCGACGCCAACACGTCCTTCAGCAGTACGGTGGGCGTTCTTTCCTTCGGAAGCCTTCTCGACCGCGTGGAGCCGGGGGAGCAGGACCTGAGCTTCCTGTACACCAAGCTCGCGGCCGCGACTCTGGGTACGCCGACCGAGGGAAGCCCGATGCCCGTGGGAGGTGCGCTGACCGTCGATCACCTCGAAGCGCTCAAAGTCTGGATCCGGGGCGGGGCGCCCAGGGACCTCGTGGTCGCGGGCACGGCGGAGCTTCTGCAGGGCTGTCTGCCTGAGCCGGACCCGCTCACCATCCCGAAGCCCGATCCTCCCGGCGCGAACGTGGGGGTTCAGTTCCAGCAGACGCCATGGCCGCTTCCCTCACAGTTCGAAGACGAGATCTGCATGGCCACCTATTACGACCTCACCGTCAGCAACCTGGTGCCGGCCTGGGCGAAGCTGCCATGTCCGGGGGTGTTCGGCGCTAACAACCCCTCGGGAGAGTGCTTCTACTGGCACGGGCAGACCCTCTATCAGGATCCACAGTCGCACCACAGTATCATCCACATCTACACGGGAGAGTCCGGTCCCAACCACTCGGGCTGGGGCTCGTACACGTTCAAGTTCCAGGATCCCAACGACCCCGCCGAGGGAACCGCATGCGATCCCACGGACGTCGACCCGAACGTGGGCTACAACCCGAACTGCAGCAGCGCTTTCCCGTCGAGCGTAGCGTGCATTGGCTTCGGGCCGCCCGACTACGGCCAGTTCAACAACACGGCGCCGACCTTCAGCGGGTCGCAGGAGCCGTTCTCTCAGCAGAACTTCGCCGACGGCGTCTACAGCGTCCTGCCGATGGCAGGCGTCATCGTCTGGAACTCGCACGCCTTCAACCTGACGAGCGGCGACTCGACCCTGAGCCAGTACGTGAACATGGAGTTCGCCGACCCCAACCACCAGCTGTGGCCGGCGCAGGCGATCTTCGACACCGCTTCGATCTTCGTACCGAACGTACCTCCCTTCGAGACGCGCGAGTACTGCCGCACCTACACCCTCCCGCAGGGCGCAGAGCTGTTCAGCCTAGCCTCCCATACCCACCGGCACGGAGTGCAATTCCGCACCTGGGCGCCCCCCAACACTCCCTGCGTGCCGGGTCAGCCCGCATGCGTGCCAAAGGGGTCGGCGCCGATCTATTTCAGCACCCAGTACTCCGATCCGATGCAGCTCAAGTTCGATCCACCCATCGCGCAAAGCGGAAGCACCGCCAACCGCAGCTACCTCTACTGCAGCCTCTACGATAACGGAGCGACCCCCACGAGCCCCGCGGTCAAGCGTCAGTCGACCTCACCTTCACCACCGCTCCCGTTCGTTCCGGACGGGCCATGCGCCGACAGCAAGGTGGCCTGCCTCGACGGACCCCAGCAGGGTCAGCTCTGCGGCGGCAGTGACAGCTCCTGCGACAGCTTCCCGGGCGCAGGCGACGGCGTGTGCGATGCCTGTCCGGTGCGCGGAGGCGTCACCACCGAGGACGAGATGTTCATCCTGATCGGCTCGTACTACCTGCCGTGACTAGCGGGGTACTAGCGGGTCCCGGCGCAGGGCGGCCTGCGCCACCCGCACTACGTTCGGCTTCGACTCGCTGCGCGCCCGTCCCGGGCTTGCCGGCCCATAGCTAACGGGGTAGCGGCGGGCGAAGCCCGCCTGCCCGCGACGAACGCCGGCTATGGCGGGCAGCTGCCGTTGGTCAGTCCGTCGTCGAACGCGTCGCAGTCGCGGCTGAGGGCGTCGGCGGCGTTCAAGCCGAGGCAGACGCGACACTCCACCAGACGATCCAGGCAGTCGCCCAGGTCGGCGAGATTGGCCGAGCCGCTGCACTCACCCGGGAACACCGTCGCAATGACCGCGCTGCCGCACTTCTTGCTGAGCTTGTCATCGATCTTGGTGACGCAGTCCTTGGCGATCTTGCCCTTCAGGTCCAGGCCCATGCAGACCGCAAGCTCGGCGGCGCTCTGGATGCTCTCGTCCTTGAGACCGCTCTTCTTGCACTT
>SMWZ01000035.1 GCA_004356455.1 Deltaproteobacteria bacterium | reverse complement strand
GCCGATCATGACGGACGGAGTCCGGACAGCGGATGAGGACAACCCCAAGGGCTACTACGAGTTCGAGCGGGTCAAGGAGCTCGAGAAAGAGACGGACAAGTCATGGGTCCGTGAGGCACGCGGGAAAGTCCTGAAGGTGATCTCCCACCTGCTGCGCGAGCTGCCCGATGAGAACTTCTATCGAGTTATCTTCATGCGCCGGGACTTGGACGAGATCCTGGCCTCTCAGAACAAGATGCTCGAGCGACGGGAGGAGCCGAATCCCGTGAGTGACGCCAAGGCCAAGGAGTCGTACCGCAAGCACATCATCGCTACCAAGGTGTACATGCGTACCCGTCCCAACTTCGAGCTGCTCGAGGTCTACTACAAGCAGGCGCTGGATGATCCGAGGGGCGTGGCAGAGAAGGTCAGCCGTTTCCTCGAGCAGCGCGCGGAGCCGGACAAGCTGATGAGCGCCGTGGATGTCCAGCTGTATCGCAACCGCAAGGAGCAGCTCGGAGAGAGCGCCTCCCCCGCGAGCTGAGTTGGCCCCCCTCCGGGTGCTCGCGACGTTGCCTTTGGCCTACGATCCATGGTATATCGCGGCTCTGATAAGAGCCCGATCAGGCTCCAAGCTGAGGTTGCACACCGGAAACCGCGGATGCCGGACTCCAGGGTTACGATCAAGATCCCCCGCTCGCTCTACGAGCGGATCAAGCTGATCACGGCGAACTCGAGCTTCAGCTCGTCCACCGACTTCATCGTCTACGTCCTGCGCGATCTAGTGTCGGGACGGGTCGTTCAGGGCCAGGCGGATGGAAACGACGGGCGGGATGAGCTCAGCCGCTACGAGATCGAGGCTATCCGCAAGCGGCTGAAGAGCCTCGGCTATCTCCTGGTTCTCGTTTGGCTCGCGAGCGCCGAGCCGGCACTGGCCTATGTGGGACCGGGCGCGGGCTTTGCGCTCGGGGGCGCGTTCGTGGGCATCTTCGCCGGAATCTTCGCCGGTCTGTTCGCGATTCTGACCTTCCCCTTCCGCTTTCTCGTGCGCTCCATGCGAAGGCGCAAGACACGGAAGCGCGCACGCGTGAAGCGCATGGTGATCCTGGGACTCGATGGCCTGGATCCGACCCTGACCGAGCGTTGGATGGCGGAGGGACACCTGCCCAACCTGAAGAAGCTCGCGGAGCAGGGCAGCTTTTCGCGCCTGCGCACGACCTATCCGGCGATTTCGCCCGTCGCCTGGTCGTCGTTCATGACGGGTGTGGATCCCGCGCGGCACAACGTGTTCGATTTCCTGAACCGAAACCTCAAGACCTACATGCCCGAGCTCTCGAGCAGCAGTGTGGGCGGGCCGGCGCGCACCCTGCGCGTGGGGAACTGGATCATTCCCATCGGTAAGCCCGCGGTTCGCAACATGCGCAAGAGCCGCGCCTTCTGGAGCATCCTCGGCGACCACCGGATTCCCTGCAATATCCTGCGCGTGCCGCTCACCTTCCCGCCCGAGAAGTTCGCGGGCGCGCTGCTCTCGGCCATGTGCGTGCCCGACCTGCGCGGCACCCAGGGCTCGTTTACCTACTACACGAGTGACCCCGCCGAGGTCGCGAAATCCGAGGCCGCGCCCGAGGGCACGGGCGGGGAGCGGTATCGCGTGACGATCGAGGACGACGTAGTCCAGGCCTCGCTCCCGGGCCCAGTGAACACCCTCGGCTCCGACGCAAGCCCGATGCAGATCCCCTTCACCCTCAAGCTCGATCGCCAGCGGGGACAGGCGGAGCTCAGGATCTGCGGCAAGAAGTACGTCCTCCAGGAGCGGGAGTACTCGCCCTGGATCCGGCTCCGGTTCAAGGCGGGCCTCGGGATTACGGCCCAGGGCATCGCGCGCTTCTACATCACGAAGATGTCGCCTGAGCTCGGGCTCTATGTCACGCCCATCAATATCGACCCCGGCAAGCCCGCGCTTCCGATCTCGTTCCCGGGCTTCTACTCCGCGTATCTCTCCAAGTTGATCGGGGCGTTCGCTACGCTCGGGCTGGCCGAGGACACCTGGGCGCTGAACGAGCGTGTGATCGATGAGGAGGCGTTTCTCAAGCAGACGCTGGATCACCACGAGGAGCGCGAAGCCATGTTCTTCAATGCGCTGGACAAATCCCGCGAGGGCGTGGTGGTGTGTGTCTTCGATGGGACGGACCGCCTGCAGCACATGTTTTTCCGCTACCTGGAGAAGGATCATCCCGCGAACGCGGGGAAGGACGTCGAGCAGCACAAGGACGCCATTCTCGAGATGTACAAGCGTGCGGACGCCATGGTCGAGCGCGTGATGCGGAAGCTTGGCCCGAAGGACCTCTTCCTCGTGATCTCCGATCACGGCTTCCAGTCGTTCCGCCGCGGGGTGAATCTGAACACCTGGCTGCGGCAGCAGGGAATGCTCTACCTCAAGGACGGTGTGGCCGAGAGCGGCGACTGGTTCAAGAACGTGGACTGGAGCCGCACCCAGGCCTACGCGTTCGGACTCGCCGGGATCTACATCAACCAGAAAGGCCGTGAGGGCGATGGCATTGTCGAAGCGGGCGAGGAGACCCAGCGGGTCAAGCGCACGATCATCGAAGGCCTGTCGGGATTCAAGGACACCGAAAAAGGTCAGATCGCGATCAACGAGATATTCGACAATCAGAAGCTTCATCCCAGTGGGCCGTATCGGGACAACGGTCCCGATCTGATCGTGGGCTATAACCGCGGCTACCGGGCGTCGTGGGAGGGGGCCGTGGGCAAGCTGACCGACTCGGTCATTTACGACAACACCAAGTCGTGGAGTGGTGACCATTGCGTCGATCCGCGGCTGGTGCCGGGTGTGCTCTTCTCGAGCCACCGCATCGCCAGTGAGGATCCCGGCATCATGGACCTCGCGCCTACGATCCTCACGCTCTTCGGTGTTGACGTTCCCGCCTACATGACGGGCAAGGCGCTTGAGGTGGAGGCGCCAATACCCCTGAAGGCGGCGGCATGAGGGTGTGGCTCGGCCTGGCGTGCGCCCTGCTCGCCACGGTCTGGCTCTCGGGGGCGGGCCAGGCGGCACCGGAGCGAGCCGAGCAGCGTTTGATCGTGCTCGGGATCGACGGAATGGACCCGGAGCTGCTTCAGCAGTTCATGGATGAGGGGATTCTGCCGAAACTCTCGCGGCTCGCGGCCCAGGGAAGCTTCATCCCGCTGGACACGAGCATCCCCCCGCAGAGTCCCGTGGCCTGGTCCAATGTGATCACCGGCATGGATCCAGGCGGGCACGGCATCTTCGATTTCATCGGCTTTGATCGGAAGGCCATGCTCCCCTACCTCTCGATCGCACGCGTAGAGAAGCCGGAGCGGGATCCGATCAAGCTCGGCCAATGGCGTATTCCGCTGGGATCGGAGAAGACGATTCAGCTACGCGACGGTCAGGCGTTCTGGGACATCCTCGAGCGGAACGGGGTTCCTACGACGATGTTCCGCATACCTGCCAACTACCCTCCGGTGGAGACCGGGGGCCGGGCGCTCTCCGGCATGGGCACCCCGGATCTGCGCGGCACGCCGGGGACCTTCTCGTACTACACCAACGACTCGGCGTTCGACGACGGGTCGGTCCCCGGGGGCGTCGTCCGGCGCATCTTCATCAGGAATCACACCATGCGCTCTGAGCTCGAGGGTCCGCCGAACGGTTTCCGAGAGAAGTCACCCCGTACGAAGGCCAAGTTCAGTGTGCACATCGATCCCGAGAACCCCGTGGCGGAGGTCCGGATCGGCGCCGAGCGCGTGTTGCTCAATGTCGGCGAGTGGAGCGATTGGGTCAGGGTCGAGTTCGATCTCGTACCGGGTCTGGTGAGCGTCAGGGGGATCTGCCGCTTCTATCTTAAGGAGCTCGCTCCGCGCTTCCGGCTCTATGTGAGCCCGGTAAATATCGATCCAGAAGATCCGGCTCAACAAATAGCGACGCCGCCCGAGTACGCCAGGGAGCTTTTCGAGGCGGTTGGCCCCTTTTATACGCAGGAGATGCCCGAGGACACGAAGGCGCTCTCCGCCCATGTGTTGAGCCCGTCCGAGTTCCTCACGCAGTCGGGGCTCGTCCTCGATGAACGGCGACGTCTCTTTCAGCATGAGCTCAAACGCTTCCGCGAGGATCAGCGTCGGGGGCTGTTCTTCTTCTACATCTCGAGCGTCGATCAGCGCAGCCACATGCTCTACCGGCAGATGGATCCGGATCATCCCTTCCACGAGGCGGACACCCCCGAGGATCTGGCTACGGCGGTGCGTCATAGCTATGTCGAGATGGATGAGATCGTCGGCTGGGCCCTTGAAGCGCTCGACGAGCAGACCACGTTGCTCGTGATGTCGGACCATGGCTTCGCGCCCTTCCGCCGACAGGCCAACCTCAACACCTGGCTCGAACAGAACGGGTATCTGACGCTCAAGAACCCTCGGCGACGCGCTGAGTACGAGTGGCTCCAGGGGATCGACTGGAGCCGGACGCGCGCCTTCGCGATCGGACTCAATTCCCTGTACCTGAACGTTCGTGGCCGGGAGCGGAACGGCATTGTCGCACCCACACAGCGCGCCCCGCTCGCGCGCGAGATCGCCGACAAGCTCCTCACCTGGCGCGATCCCGAGAACGGTCAGCCCGTGGTAACCCAGCCCGCGTTGCGCGAGGAGGTCTATCACGGAGCGCACGTGAAAGAGGCGCCGGACATCCTCGTGGGCTACGCGCGCGGCTATCGCGCGTCCTGGGCTACGACGAGCGGCAAGATCCCGGTCGGGCTGCTCGAGGACAACGACCGCGAGTGGAGCGGAGACCACTGCATGGACTCTCGGACCGTTCCCGGTGTGCTGCTCTCGAGCCGACCGCTCAAGGTTACTCGGGCTGATCTCAAGGACCTGCCGGTCAGTATTCTTGCGGACTTCGGGATCGAGCGACCGCCCCAGATGCGGGGACGGTCGGTGTTCTGAGCCCATTCTCAAAGCGGAGAGACATCGCATGTTCACACGTGCCAAGGTCAAGATCGAGAGGGAGCTGATGGAGAAGATCAAGCGATACTCAGAGATCGCGGGCTACTCTTCTCCGCAGGAGTTCATCACGCACGCGCTCGAGAAAGAGATTGCAACGCTGGAGGAAGCCGGCGACTCCGACGAGGAGATTCGGAACAAGCTCAAGGGCTTGGGCTATATCAGCTAGGAGCTGATCGAGTTAGTGTGGTCGATCGTCAATAACTTCTTCAACGTCCTCTTTGATGTGCTGCTCTGGCCTGTGGGCTGGCTGTCGCCGGCGTGGCAGGTCTGTGCGCTGGCCTTGCCCGCGGCGATCTTCGCGCTGGTCGTTTTCCGCTATACATCCAACCAGGCTGGCATCGAGAGAGCGAAGGATCGGGTCAAGGCGCATCTGCTCGAGCTCTGGCTCTATCGGGACGATCTTTGGGTGACCCTACGCGCCCTCGGCAACGTGCTGCGTTACAACATGACCTACCTGCGCTACTCGCTCGTACCCATGGCCGTCATGCTCGTGCCCTTCGTGCTGATGCTGGTTCAGATAGAGTCGCGCTTCGCGTTCCGGAGCCTGAAGCCGGGGGAGTCCGCGATCCTGACGCTGGAGCTCGATGGAGAAGGCCCGGTGAGTGTGATGCCGACCGCGCTGCGTCTGCCCGAGGGCCTGGAGCAAGAGACCCCCGCGCTGCGCATCGACGAGACCGCCGAGATCGTCTGGCGGGTCGGCGCGCGCCAGTCCGGCGAGTACGAGCTGGGAATCCAGGTGGGCGGCACGCAGCTCGTGAAGCGCGTCGTCGTGGATGGCAGCGGCCCCAGAATATCGCCCGCTGTCTACCGGTCCAACGATCTAAACGCGCTCCTCTACCCCGCCGAGACGTTGCTGGCGAGTGACCTTCCCGTGCGCGCGATCCACCTGGACTACCCGCGCGCGCGCTCGACCTTCCTCGGGCTCTCCAGCGCCTCCTGGATCTTCTTCGCCGCCTCAATGGT
>SMWZ01000236.1 GCA_004356455.1 Deltaproteobacteria bacterium | reverse complement strand
TTTTGGGGACTGCTCCACTGCGCCTGCTGGCCCGTGCAAAAAGATCGACAAGCTGAGCAGCAGTCCCGCTATGAGGCATGTCCGGGACGGAAAATGAGTCATGGTCGTCTCCTACCTGCCCCATCGAGACGTGCGGCTGCCCCGAACGTGGCGGCGCGGTATTCCAACCACGGTGCAACTTACATTCCAGGTTGAAGATCGGGCTGCAAGACGCTCAAAAAACGAGAGAGCGCTCCGGGCGGGGCGGAGGATGGGGCATTTGCCCCGTCGTGCGTGATTTTACGCAGAGGCGTTCAGATGTCGGGCAATCTCCAGAACCTTCGCTCCTCGTTGCATGGGGTCGGGCTGAGGTGGGCGGGCCGCTGGGTCATGGACAGCTCTCGGTGTCCGAGCGGGACGGGCCAGTAGATGTAGTTAGGCGTCCACAATTCCGGGGGAAGTCCAGCGTCGGCGGAAAGGAAGCAGCACCAACGTCGAGCTGGTGGCATGAACATCGAGTCCGAGGTATCGCTCTGGACCCTTATTTCTCCTTCCCGCCCCGTCAGCCCAGAGCGAGCAGCAGCAGAGTTGACGGCTCCAGTACGGAGTGGAAGGCAATGTTGCCGATGAAGGCGATGATCTGTGACGTGGAGATCGAGCCAAAGTACCGGCTGTCTGGGCTCTTTGGATGAGGCGCGATCTCGATCACTTGCCCCGGTGCAAGCGGAGCCGCGCTGGGCCGCGCCCTGCTGAACTCGCGACCCCTGTGCTCAAGGTCATGCTCGGCGGCATGGCCAGATAGGCCGACTGGGCCGATACGATCCCGATCGATCAGCTCTACGAGCTCCCACTAGATCCCGCTCGGGAGCGAACGGGTCAAGTCTCGGCAGCCCCCCCTAGGTCCGTCGACTCGTCCACAAACGAAGACACTTGTAACCTATAAAAGTGTCATTCTGGATGAAGTTCCGACCATCCTACGTCAGCTCTAAGGTGTCAGACAATGTCCGACATGCTGGAGCGATGTATGACAACAAAGCTGAGCATTGACTTCACAGGCTACGCGGACGCTTTGACCTCTTTCGACGGCACCAGGCTGGGGCGCCGGGGATCTCCCGCCGCAGGCAGGCACCAATAAGGCGAGCGAAACCAAGCAGTTCGCTGGTGGGCCCGCCGGGAATCGAACCCGGGACCGATGGATTAAAAGTCCCGCCCCGAACACCTGTTTCCCTTTTAGTTTCCATAGGTTACATCTGACGTCCAAGCTCGGGGCAGCATCGGGTAAGCAGACCCTGTAAGGTCGGATTCGACCTAAAGATCCATTGACAATATGTCGATATGGACCTATATCTAAGTATGCCCACTAAGGAGCTGATCTGGTGGCAAGTAGACCGACCGTCGACGCCTCCACTCGGCAAGGTAGCCCGCAGACGGGCGGGGTTCCTGCTCCGGCTTCTCCAGCTCGGGGAACTCCCGCTCAAGGAACCGCATGTCAAGCGGATGCGCGATCTTGGACGGGGTGTCTACGAGCTGCGGATCCCTGACGCGGGGGACCGATGGAGGCTCATTTTTCGTATAGACGACGATGCAATCGTCGTCGTTGAGGTTTTCAAGAAAAAGACCGGCAAGACCCCCAATAGGAACAAGAACGCTGCGCGGCAGCGACTAAGGCTCTACGACGCCGCGATCGCCGGTGATGATTCGGGAGACGACTCATGAACGCAAAGAAGAAGCGCCGACTCCGGGCGGCTGGATTTAAGACCGGCACCGTTCAGGACTCCCTAGGCCTGAACGATGACGAGACACGACTGATCGAGATAAAGGTCGCGCTCGCGCTCGCGCTGAAGCAGAAGCGCAAGCGAAAGAAACTGACTCAGAGGGATCTTGCCGAGATCATGGGCTCAGATCAGTCGCGCGTTGCTCGGGTCGAAAAAGGTGATGGAACTCTGGATCTCATCGTGCGGGCGCTCCTCAAGGCAGGAGCCACACGGTCCCACATTGGCCGCGCGCTCGCGGGTACCGAGGCAGGGCAGATCGGCCAGGCCCAGGCCGTGAAACGCTCCACTTCTCATAAGAGCAAGAGGCGAAGCGCAGGGCAGGTAACCTACGATGCTAAAACCAGACGGGCGGCGGCTAGGAAAAAGTCCGCCTGAGCTGCGCGGCTAATCGGGGTCATCCACTGGCTGGTGGGCCCGCCGGGAATCGAACCCGGGACCGATGGATTAAAAGATCCCGACGACCCCGAGGAATAGCGCGAACTTGCGTCTGTGGCCTTGCAAGCGGGTGCAAATGCCGGCACTGGCCTGCACCTAGGACGGCCCCGACGGCCCTATACGGACCCTCACTAGTGGGCGTCTTTTCAAGTAGAGACACTCTTTGTCACGTGATCCTGTAGGGGCCCATCCGGATGGGGACGGGGATCCGAAGACCAGGAATGACGGGAACTTCGGGACTTAGCTCCGCCGAATTGCGCCGATCGGCACCGATGTCCGCAACAAATCCGCAACAAACGCAGCAGCGTCGGGGCATCGAGACCACTTACGGAACCAGGCAGAGGAGTGGTCCGGGCGCACGCGGTTCTCACCTGGAGTCAATCCAGGCGAGCATCGGGCCGAGGAGGCCGTCACGGTTGTCGACCCGAACCTCCCAGAGTTCGACGTCCTGCCGGCGCTTGACCTGGGCGATGAAGCCGCCGCCACTGCGCGTGATGGTCGCGACCACGCGCTTTTCCGAGTCGAGGAGAGCCCGCACCGCCGCGACGAAACGCTCTGACAGGCACTCCATCTTCCCGATCTCGTCGATGAGATAGAGGTCGACGTTCGGCTCCAGACCGAGAACCTCCTCGGTGATGGCGTCAATGCACGCCACATCGACGCCGTAGCGTCCGACCCGCGCGGCGCCGCCGAAGCGCACGTGGGCCATGATCCGACCCGGCCCGCCAACGGGTTCGATCCGGAAGCCGACCCGTCGAGTCCCTTCGCGGATCTCCTCGGTGGTGAAGCCCGAGCAGACCAGACCCTGCCGTCGTTCGCTTCCCGTTTCCCCGGTCCGCCGGGGCGCCGCCTTCCTCGGGCTGGGGCCGGCCCGCTCGGTGGCGACTCGCCGCACCAGCGTCGTCTTGCCGACGCCCGGGGCGCCCGTCAGGAGGAGAGCGTGCGTGGCAAGAACCGGCCCGGGCGGCTTTCTCGCCATGGTTTCAGAGGATAGCAACTGCTCCCTGCTCTCAGTCGCCGTGGCCGACCACGGTCAGGTGGACCACCGCCTCGTTCTGGCCGTCCAGTCCCATCAGCTCGTTCAGCTCGTCGTCCATAAAGGCGGCCAGGTTTCGCGCGGCGAGGCCCGCCGATTCGGCGGAAAGGTAGATGCGCTGGCCGATCGCCCCCGATTCGATGAGGAGGTCGCGATAGCTGCGGTCCCCGGCACGGGCGGCTTCGCGTGTGAGCTTTGCCACCATCAGAAAGGCCACCGCGGCCGCACCCGCCTTCTCCTGGCCGAGGCAGGCGCTCACCAGTGCTCGAGTCAGGTCGCCCTCGCGAAGCGGGGCGAGGCGGTGGGCCTTCGCTTCGTAACGGTACAGGCCGGGAGCGAGATCCTTCACGCGGTGCGCCGCGAGATACAGCTCCACACCGGGCGCCCGCTCCAGGGCGCGTGGTCCCTGGGCCATCTCCAGGACGAAGCTCAGGTTCTCCAGGGCGATCGGGTCGGGCTCGAAGTGCCTGGCCGAGCGCCGCTTTTGAATGCTCTCTTCCACCACGGTCGTCGGGAGCGCGCTGGTCTCGGGCAGGGCCAGGGAAGACGGAGACGCCGTCGGAGGAAGGACGGGATCGGTCGGTGCAGGGGTCGCCGTATCCCCATCTACGAGCTTCGTGGCCTGGTGATACCGTTCGATCACCTCCTCGCGCAGGGGTGTCTCACCCTTGGAATGTCTCTCGACGAGGCTCCGCTTCACCGCGGAGCCGGTCGCGCCGTCCGCGGGGGCTCCCACCAGGTGAACGGCGCAGACGGCCTCCGCGCGCCCGTCGACCTGGAGAATCGCGTTGAGACGGTCGTCGTGAAAGCGAAGGGGGGCGGCATGGCCGAAGCCCGCGGAGGTCGCGGAGAGGCGCAGGTTCTCGCCGATGTGACCGGAGTCGATCAGCGCGTAGCGGTAGCCCCGGTTGGCGTAGCGCCACGTGTAGCGATGGAAGACGTTCGCCAGAAGAATCACGACCGGCACATTCGCGATCTCGCCCGGTCGCTCGAGGGCGTCGGCCACCTGGCTTGTGAAGGAGCCGGCCTGGACCCGCACCAGCGCGTGGCCCATCACGTCGTAGTAGTAGACGCCGGAGGGCAATCCGCTCACCCGCTCTGCCACCACGTAGACCTCTCCCGAGTAGAGGGCGCCGGCCGAGGGCGCCGCGCGCAGATGGAGGCCGCGCCGCCCCGTCACTCCGTTGGTGAAGTAGAGAAGCCTCCCGAGCTCGGCGAGCGAGAGCGGCGCTTCTCGAAATCCTCTCGCCGGCGCGTAGTGGCGCACAGCCTCCGCCAGCGGAAGCGCCGGATCCGCCCGCAGCGCTGGGAGCTTCGCGCGCTCTGCACCGGCGTACGCCTTGAAACGGGCGGGCGGCCTGCGCAGCTTCGAGAGCAACCCGTCCAGCGCGCCGGCAAGCGTGTTGCGCGTGGCCCGGTGGATCTCGAGCACTCGCGTCTTTGCGCGGGCGGGGGCAGGACGGCCGGCGAGGAAGGCGACGGCGCCTGCCAGGATTCTCAGAAATGCGCGTCGGCGGAGTTTCATGAAAGAGCCTCTACGGCGAGCGGGGCCGACGCCATGGCGAGGTTCGGGCGACCGGGCGCCAAAATCTTAGTGATTTCGAATCGGACGGGTTTTGGCGAATGATGGATCTGCACCATCGCTATATCTGGCAGGAAGCGGCGTAGTGGCGGGCTGGTTAGGCCTGGGCAGGCCCGTGGGGCGGCCCACTGCGTCAGCGCGGCTCGCACACGAAGATCGGGATGTCACGCGTCGTGCGCTTCCGGTATTCCGCGTAGGGCGCGTAGTGGTGGTCACAGTTCGGCCAGAGCGCTGCCTTCTCCGCGGACTCCGCAAGCCGTGCACGGAGCTTTCGCCGCTCGCCCCGGTGCTCCACCTCGATGTCCGGGTGCTTGACCAGGT
Source organism: Deltaproteobacteria bacterium (assembly GCA_004356455.1). Taxonomy (GTDB): domain Bacteria; phylum Myxococcota_A; class UBA9160; order SZUA-336; family SZUA-336; genus SMWZ01. The sequence continues at coordinate 1,685 of SMWZ01000236.1, read as the reverse complement.
TGTGGTACCAGACCGGATTCTTGGGTGCACCGCCCATTGAGGCCACGAGGAGCACTCCCTCGCCGTGCGGCACGTACATGAGCGGAATCGTCAGCGTCCGACCGCTCTTCGCCCCCGTCATCGTGACGAAGCAGACCTCATCGCCGCCCAGCTTGTTGAGTCCACCGCCGCTCAACCGGTGGAGGAACACATGAAGGCGGGTCATGGTCTTGAGCACCCAGCGGGGCGGAAGCTTGCCGGTGTCCTTGGGGGCTGGAGATGCGGTGGTCATGGCGCTCCGAACGTGCCCGGCCGGAATTGGCTCGGCAACAGCCAGGATACCCGTTTGCGCCTACCTCCGCGGGGATAGGGGCTTTAGGGTCCCTTTTGAGGTTCCGAGATCGGGCGATATGTTGAATCGCGGCTCCCAGGGCCGGTAGAGCAAAAGGGGGATGTACTGGGCTAGGAGAGCGGCCAATCGTCGCGGAACCTAGCGGGCGCGCCGGTACCCGGTCGAGTTGGCCGGCAATCGATGTGGGTTTAAGGGATCGAGGAGACCATATCCGAAGAGTACCTGGAGCTGGATGGGAACACTCGTCTGGCGGAATGCGACGGACGAGGATCAGGCGTATCGCAGCGCGAGTAAAGCCGGGGCTGGTGGAAAGGGGACGGTTCTTGCCGGGGGCTCAGGCTGCTGATCCGACCTGCGAGATAGAAGGGTTTCCTCGAACACCGGTGGAGACCATTGTTGGCACCCCTCCCGGGCGCATGATCGGCCTGGCAGGGCTATTGATGTAAACAGCCAATTTCATCTACTGATAAGAGGCCCGCTGGCCAAGGTCCTCGTCAACTACCCCGCCAGGACTCGCTAGGTGCGGGGGTAGCGTGAATACCCCTTCCTAGCGCTTCTAGAAGCGAATCGTCCAACTCAGAGCCAGCCCGTCGCTGTCCGATCCGGTGTCCTTCTGCGTTCTTCCGCCGATGTAGCGCACAGCGATACTCTGGGAGCGGCCGACGGGAAGACCGAGGGAGGCGCCGAACAGCAGGTTGCCCGTCTCGTCGTCCTTCCTCAGGCTGTCGATCTCGTTCTCGCCTCCCCAGCCGTAGGCGACACCCGCCGACACCCACCAGCCCGTCTTGAAGGTCCGCACGACGTGCGCCTGGACCGCGTAAAGCGGGTCCTGTTTGCGCTCCATGCCGTTGAAGAACTTGTCGTTCGGGGTGAAGAAGAAGGTCGAGGCGGTCAACTCGTAGGACCAGGGTCCGCGCTTGTGCAGTACGCCGAACTGCGGACGGATCACGAAGCGGTTCTGACCCAGGTTGATCAGCTTGTCCTTCTTGTACTCGCCCAGCGGGACCCGGACGGCGACACCGACGCCCGCAATGGTATAGATGGGATTCCGCGTGATATAGTCTCGGAACTGCTGGCGGTCCATGGCCGGCGGTCCAACTAGGTTGACCGACAGGCGGATGAGCGGGTCCCCGAAGCCCCGGCGGCGCACCGACCTGGGATCCCCGTCCACACGGCCCTCCCAGCGCCCGTTGTGGTACGGCACCCGCAAGTCGACACGTGCCGTCTTGCCGGAGAAGCCGAAGGTGCGCACGTACGAGGCGATCACCGAGTTTAACCGGAAGTCCGCGTCGTCGATTCGCGTGACCGGGTCGAAGGAGATGTCGCCTTCGCCGTAGGCGTACCCGAGTCCGAG
>SMWZ01000235.1 GCA_004356455.1 Deltaproteobacteria bacterium | reverse complement strand
GTTTGACCTACGCGACGCTGCGAGAAGACCAGGGCAACCCGCGGAGAAACCCAGGCTCTCAGACCCCGTCGAACAGGTCGGCGAGCGGCACGCGGAGCGCGAAGGCGATCTTGTGCATGGTGGAGATCGATGCCGCGCTCTTCCCCAGCTCGATCTGGGACAGCAGGCTCACCGAGAGCGAGGTCTTGTGCGCCAGCTGCCGCAGCGTCATGGAGTGCTTCTTGCGGACCGTGTGGATGCGTGCGCCCACGAGCCGGTTCGCCCGCATGTCGGCGTCCATCAGCAGCACTCGTTCGCCGAAGAGAAATGTCATCGGTGTGCCTCCTCTAACACAACGGAATCAGAAGGCGCCCGAGGGGTGTCGCTCCCTCGAGCAGCCCATGGCTGTTGTCGTCCTCCGAGCCGCTGGCCGGCACACCGATTTAGATCATGGTGACGCGGGAGAGTCAACAATTCCGGGTGTGGGGTTTGACCTATGCGACTTTGCGTCGAAGCCCGAGGCGCGTGGACTCGGCGATAACCGTGGCGCGAGAGACCTCAAGCTCGCTGGCGATCGATCGGACCGAGCGACCCTCGGCGATCCAGCGCTCGAGCTTGAAGGTGTCGGGGCCGCGAATGGCCCGGGGTCGTCCGAGCCTCTTGCCTCTCCGCTTCGCCGCCTGGAGGCCCGCTCGGGTCCTCTCCCGGATCAGGTCCCGCTCGAACTCGGCCACGGAGCCGAGGACGTGAAACAGGAGCTTCCCGGACGGTGTGGTGGTGTCGATCGCCTGCTCGAGCACCACGAGGTCGATACCGAGAGCCTCGAACTCCGCCGCCAGCGTGGTGAGATGCCTCACCGAGCGGGCCAGGCGGTCAAGCTTCGTTACGGCCACGATGTCGAATCTGCGGCGCCTCGCGTCGGCCAGGAGCCGATCCAGCGCCGGGCGGCGGTCCTTGGCCCCCGAGACGCCGTGATCCACGTATTCGGCAGCCTCCAGCCCTCGGGAGTGGGCGTATTCCCTCAGGGCCTCCAGCTGGGCCTCGGGGTGCTGATCCGTGGTAGAAACGCGGGCATAGAGAGCGATTCGGGGCATGGCGGGGTCCTCCCTGACCATGCAGACTAGCAATTTTATTTCTACTTGTGAAGTAAAAATAGAGAGGCCATAATGGGGGCTGAACGGGCAAGACGCCAGCGAAGGAAGCGGAAAAAGAGGGGGCGACCGAAAGGCACTGGAGGTCCACCAGGGCTTGTACGGCGGCATCGGGTCACCGCATCGCTAACAGATGCTGAACTTAGAGCATTGACACAGATGGCATACGAGAAAGACCTCCCTGTCGGGACGATGCTTTACGAGCTTGTAAAGGGGCGACTCAAGCGCCGGAAATGAGGCCGCCGATGGGCCTCCGTGAGGGGAGACTTATATGACCGAGGAATCGGGAAACGGAATCATGGCCTCGATCCTGTTGAGTCTAGGAGTTGCGAAGGTCAGAGAGAGCGAACTAAAGAACGTAGCGAGCGCGGTCGCCCAGATGCAGCGCCTTGTGGATGAAGGCGCCGAGCACAAACTCGTGACGGCGCTCGGCCAGGTTCATAAGGGGATGATCCACGGAGACCAACATGCAGAGGCTGCGCGCGAGTCGATTAGGTCGATGATCGAACTCACGACCTCGGCGAGAGGCGTCGAACAGGCTCAGGCACTTGTCGCAGCCACTGGGGCTCTCCGAGAAGCTATAGAGGCAGAGGCTGCTCAGAATAGAACTCTTACAGAGGCGCTTGACCGTGCCAAAGAGCGAGAGCAAGCCATCGCGGACGGTCTGAATCGTCTCACTGCCTGGCGTATTGCTTTGCTCGCCTTCGCCGGAACTGTTATCGCCGCGGCACTCGCAGCTACGTTGACGGTAATGCTGTCATGAGACCGAAACCCATAGTCGCTAAGTACCGAGATGGGGAGGCCGACGATGCCGGGTGAGGGTGACGATGGCACGACGAATGAAGCCAGGAACACTAAAATGAGAGTTGCGATCTACGCCCGGATGTCCACCGACAAGCAGTCAGCCGACTCGCCTGCGGACCAGGTCGCACGCTGTCGGGAGTACGCGGAGCGGGAGGCGTGGCAGGTTGTCGAGGACCTCGTCGTTCAAGAGGTCGGGTGTCTCGGGCGCATCCCGTCACAACCGACCCGGCCTGCTGAACCTGATCGCCCGGATCGACGAGTGGGAGATGCTGCTCTGCTGGGACTTCTCTCGGCTCGCACGCGACTCCGAAGATCTGGGCTGGATTCGTAACCGACTACGCCTGCACAAGCGCAATGCGATCGAGGTCTCGACCGGGCTCGACGCGTTCAACGTCGGCGCGAAGGTGATGGGGGTGCTCGGCGAGGAGTATCTCGTGAGGCTCAGTCAGGACACGCATCGAGGGCAGCGTGGGAGGGTTGAACGCGGCTATTCGGGTGGCGGATTGCCGTACGGCTACAGCTCCGAGCCTGTCCTGTCCGGGCGCGTGGATCATCGCGGCAACCCTATTCCCGATGGCTACCGGTGGGTCCCTGATGACGAGCAGGCCGAGGTCGTCCGCAGCATCTTCGACCGTTACGCCAGTGGCTGGAGCTGCGAGAAGCTCGCCCATGACTTGAATGCTGAGGGGGTGCCGCCACCGCGTCCACGCTCCGCCAAGCGCCGAGGCGGGGCCTGGAGCATGACCGCGATTCGGGAGATGCTGCGAAACCCGATCTATCGTGGCGAGTACATCTGGAACAAGAGCGAGTGGATCAAGGACCACGAGACGGGCCGGAGACGGCGCCATTCGCGGCCAGAGTCTCAGTGGCTGTCGAAACACGACGAGGCGTGGCGAATCCTCTCGGATGAGCTGTGGCAGCAAGCGCGCGAGGCAGCGCGGGCACGATCGAACCGTGTGAAGCGCAGCCCGAACGGGGATTTTGCCGGAAGCCGAAGGGCAGGGGGCGGACGTCCGCAACACTTGCTCTCGGGAAGCCTGGAGTGCGGCGTCTGCGGCGGTGGCTTCCACGCTCTCTACCGGACGAGCTGGGGCTGCGGGAGACACAAGACGTGCGGACCTGAGGTGTGCGCCAGCAATCTGAAGGTTCAGCGCGCCGAACTTGAACAGCGAGTACTCAGCGCGATTGAATCGCAGATCCTCGTGCCTGAGAACGTGATGTATGCGGTCGGCCAGGCCTTTGGGCTCGTCCAGGAACAGGTCGCCGGTCAGGACCCAGGCGCAGACCGAGGTCGCCTGGCAGCCCTGGAGAAGGAGCAGGAGAACGTCGCTCGCCTCGTAGCCCGCACAGGTGAACTGGACGCTTGCGCGCGTGTTGTCGAGGAGCTGGAAGAGGAGCGGCTTGAGATCCTCCACCGACTCAACGCATCGGACCAGGTGGTAGACCCTGAGTACTATCGCAAGGAGATCGAGGCGGCGATTCGAGATCTGAGCGGTCTGCTTGCGGGCGCTCCCGAAGAGGGCCGCGAAGCCCTCGCGCTGCTCCTGGGCGAAGACCGTCTCCGTGTGTACCCAGACGAGGCTCGCGAGTTTCGCGTCGAAGGGAACCTGACGTGGCCCCTATGTGAAACAGCGCCCGGCCATCCTGAGACGACCGAGCGCTGCTTCTCCATAGTAGCGGGGACAGGATTCGAACCTGTTACCTTCGGGTCATGCAGTGGTCGGCGCCGCCAGAGCATCCGGAGCTGCGGTGGGCAGAAGCCCACGTGTGGAGGATCAGGCTGGAAGGGTCCTCCGTATCGGTGCGGCGGCTGCGCGGCGAGCTGAGCACAGCTGAGCAGGAGCGGGCCGCGCGCTTTCACTTCGAAGCGGACCAGCTCCGCTTCATCGTTTCACATGCCGCCCTGAGGCGGATTCTGGGCGCCTACGTCGACCGGCCTCCCCGGGAGCTGCGCTTTGCCTATGGCCCCAAGAACAAGCCCCGGCTCGTCGACGAGTGCGGCGGCCGGGAGGTTCGCTTCAACCTCTCGCACTCGGGGGATGTGGCGCTCCTCGCCGTGACGGGAGCGCGCGAGGTCGGTGTGGATGTCGAGCGTATCCGGGCGCTTGCCGATCGGGACCGGCTCGCCCACCGCTTCTTCTCAGCGCAGGAGGTCGCCGTGCTCAAGCGTCTGCCGTCGGAGAGCCGGAGCGAGGCCTTCTTTACCTGCTGGACCCGCAAAGAGGCCTACCTCAAGGCGCTGGGCGGCGGCATCTCCATCGGCCTGGATCAGTTCGATGTGTCGCCCGTGCCGGGGGAGCCCGCCGCGTTGCTGAGCCATCGCAGCGATCCCGGAGAGACGACGCGCTGGTCCCTGCACGATATTCAGCCTGGCCCTGGCTACGCGGGAGCGGTCGCGGTGGAAACGCCCTGCGACCGAGTTCTTTGCCTGGCTTGGGAGCAGGAGACCTAGCTCTACTCCTCGAGTCCGAAGCTGGTTTCGACCAGGTCGGAGCCGATGGAGAGGGTGGCGTTCCCCAGGCAGCTCGGGTCGGCGTTGTTGGGATCGTCGAAGAGGCAGCCGAGCAGCCCGCTTGCATCCTTGCACTGATCGATGCGGGAGTCGACTTTCTCTTGCACCTTCGCGATGAGGGCGGCCCGGTTCGTCGCGCAGTCCACGGGTGCGCCGGAGGTGATGTTCTCGAGCTCGCATTCGCCGAGCTCCTTGTGGATCTTGCCGATTCCCTTGCTTACGGCGCCGATCAGCTTGTCCTGACATTTTGCCGCCGAGCCCGTCAGCGTGTTGGGAGGCAGGTCGGGAGGCGCGGTTCCCATCGCCGCCGCGAGCGCGTCCTGCAGGGCCTCCTGCTGCCGGCAGATGAGACACTCCGCCAGGGCCGCAATGCTGTTCAAGTCGATGTGTCCGCAGGCTCCGCCGCAGTCCTGTGGGAAGTCGAGCAGCGAAGGGGTCAGACCGTTCCCGAGACAACGCTTGTCTTTGCTCCCGCCGATCGCGTCGCGTAGCTTGGTCTCGGCCTGCTGGAGCTTGAGGTCGCGGCGGCCCGTATCGCAGGCCACACCTGTCACCTCGGCCAGGTAGCAGCGTTCCCACTCGCGGAAGTGTTTCTTGGAGTAGCGCCGGTACTGCTTGTCGACCTCGCTCAGACAGAGGGCACGGTCTCCAGCCGATGCCACCGGGTGGATGACCGCCAGCCCGCTGATCGGCACGTCGAGTTCGCCCTCGTTCGGGTCGTTCGAGGAAATCCTCAGGGTCCCGCTCGCCAGCGCCGGTGCGAGGGGAGCGAATACGATGTCTACGGTGGTCTTTTCACCGACGGGAATGTCGAGGGGCGTGTTCGGTCCCTCCAGGCTGTACGCGGGATGCGATCCGGGCAGCAGCGCATAGGAGAAAATCGTCAGCGGAAAATCAATCCCGTTGTTGAAGATCGTGAGAGGTGCAGTCTTGACGTCGCCCACATCCGCGAATACGGGAATGGTGGTGGGAGAGACGCGGATGTCGAGCGGCTCGAGACATGAGGCCACGCCTGGAGTGATGTAGGTGTGGTAGTCCAGGGGCGCGCTGACCGCCTCGAAGAAGTTGTCACAGTTGTACCCCGGTAACGTCTGGAAGGTGACGATCTCGGCCAGGTTGGTGAAGCCGTCCGAATCGCTGTCATTGCCCTCCACGTCCTGGAGGGACCGGAGGATGGTCTTGCCGAGATAGAGCTGCTGCTCGACCTCACTGCCAAAGAGGTTGCGGGCGCCGGGCCCCTCCCAGAGGAAGTGACACACGCCGCAGGCGTTCAGATTGTCTCCCTCGGAGATCCCGTAGAGAGCCGTGAAGTTGTCGAAGTACGTGGACCGGGCGTGGGCCTCGGAGCCCGGCCAGAGGAGCACACCGATGAGCAGACCCCAGACGGTAAGTGTGCGCAGGCCGCTCATGGGTGGGATACCTCGACGAACTCGGGGGCCACCGAGCCGACCGCACTCTGCATGCAGATCCTGGTGCCTGCGGCATCGCCGCTCGTGGCGCATCCGGCAATGTCGGAGAAGTTCTGACAGCTCTGGATCTTCTTGCCTGCCTTCTGCTGGGCCTTGGCGATGCGAGCGTCGGGGTCGCTGGCGCAATCCTCGGGCGGGTTGTTCTTGCCCGTGAGGTTGTCCTGCTCACAACGGACGAGCGCCGACGGCCAACCCCGAGCGAGGGCACTGGCCGCTTTGCCGAGGGACTTCTGACAGGACTTGGCCGGATCCGGCACCTCGGCGGGCAGGTCCGGCAGGCGTGCGCCGTAAGCGGCCTCGAGCGCTGTGCCGTTGACCGCGTCGGCCATGCACACCGCGCAGGACGCCAGATCGCTGATGTCGAAGAGGGTGATTGTGGCGCACGGGACCGGACACGAGGTGCCGTGGCCCAGACTGATGGGTGTCAGGCTGCGGCCCGTGCACAGCTTGTCCTTGGGGCCGCCGAGCCGCTCGCGCAGCTTCGCGTCCGCCGCGGCGATGCGCGCGTCCCGCGCGGGCGTATCACAGGGTAGCCCGCCCGCCTCGGTCTCGAAGCATTGGGCCCACGCCTTCATATGGGCCCGGCGGTAGCGCTCCTCCACCTTGGCCACATTCTTGTGGCAGCGGTTCAGGGTCTTGGTGTCCGACTCGAAGAAGGCCCGGGCCACGACCACCGGCACGGACTTGTTGTACTGATCCCAGAGGTCGAAGAGGAGATTGCCCGCCGCGGTGGTGGTGTTCTCGTCGCGCAGGAACTCGATGTACCCGCGCGAGGCCGTCTGATAATACAGCGTCACGTCGGCCTGCACGGCCGCCGTCCCCACGGGATAGACCACCTCGTCCCAGTACTGCCCATCCGCGTAGCTGGCTCCCACGGGCTCTCCGCCGAAGGCCACATACGCCGCGTTCGTGAAGCCCCGCGGGGGGATACGGTTGTCCTTGAGGCGCAGGTTGTTGAGGAGGAGATGAAAGCTCTCGCCCGCGGGCAGCCCGGCCAGAGCGGCTACATCGGGGCTCATGCCCATCCGCGACTCCCAAACCTGCAGGTAGGGATCGCAGTTCGGATCATCCAGCTTAGCGCCGTAGCCCGTGAGGGTGGCGGTCGCGAAGACATAGCGACCGGATTCGAAGACGATGTTGCGGTTGTCATCGAAGGCGCGCACGTGCAGCCACATGCGGCGCCCCTCCGGGTAGCCCGTGGGAAGCTTGTGGCCGGACTCGTTCGTAACGCGCACGCTCAGCTTGTC
>SMWZ01000234.1 GCA_004356455.1 Deltaproteobacteria bacterium | reverse complement strand
ATCGGCTCTCGCGGATCGCCTCTTTCGCAATCCGGTTCCGGTCTCGGCTGAAGTTACGCTCATCGATGACCCTCTCGATCCGGGCCGCCGGGTTGGCCTTCAGCAGTGCGATGAGGTCGGAGAAATCGCTCACCGGCTCTCCGGGGATGCGATACTCGCTGTCGAAGAGGATGTCCTCGGGCACCCACAGCTCGCGTCCGCCGTCGGAGATCTTGACCAGACTGATCACATGGGTCTTGCCCGTGTTGAGGTGGAGCCGCTCCGAGTCCCGGCAATACACCCGGGAGTTGTAGTGGACGGCTTCGTAGCCGAAGAGCTCGTAGACCCCCTCTTGGGAAGCGGCTGCCCTGCCCGCATTGCATACCGAGCAGATTCTCGTCGAAGAGCTGCAGCATGTTCGGAAGCGTCCGCAGAGTTTGAGGCAGGCGGAGCCAGTAATCCGCATCACCCCCGTTGAGGTCCATGTTGGCGGCTGCCCAGCCGCGTAGCCCGGGAGATTCGGCCAGAATACGCCGACGCACGGCCTTTTCTCCGGGCACCACCGCCGCCTCGAAGTAGCCGCTTCGGCCAGCACATTCCCCAGGCTAGGTCGGTTCCCCGGACGTGGCCAGTACCGTCACTCGTTCCTGAGTTACCTCGGCAAACCCGCCGCCGATCCTCACGCGCTGGCTCTGCCCCCCCACCTCATAGCGCACCTCCCCGGCCTGGAGCACGGTCAGGTAGGGCTCGTGCGCCGGCAAGACCCCGAACTCGCCCTCGGCACCAGGAGCGAGCACCGAATCCACCACCAGCTCGACCAGCGTGCGTTCGGGCGTGACGATGCTGAGCTGGAGCGACACCTCAGGCCACCTGCTCGAGCAGCCGGGCTCCCTTCTCCACGGCCTCTTCGATCGCGCCGACCATGTAGAAGGCCTGCTCTGGCAGCTCATCGTGCTTCCCGTCGAGGATCTCACCGAAACCACGCACGCTGTCGGCGATCTTCACCGACTTGCCCGAGATGCCGGTGAACTGCTCCGCCACGAAGAAAGGCTGCGACAGAAAGCGCTGGATCTTGCGCGCGCGCGCGACGGTCAGCTTGTCCTCCTCCGAGAGCTCGTCCATCCCCAGGATCGCGATGATGTCCTGAAGATCCTTGTACTTCTGCAGCACCTGCTGCACGCTACGCGCCGTGCGGTAGTGCTCCGCACTCACGACCAGCGGGTCGAGAATGCGACTGGTCGAATCGAGCGGGTCGACCGCGGGATAGATTCCGAGCGTCGCGATCTGGCGCGAGAGCGTGATGGTGGCCTCGAGATGCGCGAAGGTCGTGGCTGGCGCGGGGTCGGTGAGGTCGTCGGCGGGCACGTAGATCGCCTGCACCGAGGTGATCGATCCCTTATGGGTGGAGGTAATCCGCTCCTGCAGCTCGCCCATTTCGGTCGCGAGCGTGGGCTGGTAGCCGACCGCGCTGGGTATCCGGCCGAGCAGCGCCGAGACCTCGGAGCCCGCCTGCGTGAAGCGGAAGATGTTGTCGATGAAGAGCAGCACGTCGCGACCTTCCTCATCGCGGAAGTGCTCCGCGACGGAGAGCGCCGTCAGGCCCACACGCGCGCGGGCGCCGGGCGGCTCGTTCATCTGCCCGTAGACCAGCGCGGTCTGCTTGAGCACCCCCGACTCCTTCATCTCGAGCCAGAGGTCATTGCCCTCGCGGGTGCGCTCGCCCACGCCGGCGAAGACCGAATAGCCCGAGTGCTGGGTGGCGATATTGTGGATCAGCTCCTGCATGAGCACGGTCTTACCCACACCCGCACCGCCGAAGAGGCCAATCTTCCCGCCCAAGGGGAAGGGGCAGAGCAGGTCGATGACCTTGAGCCCCGTCTCGAACTGGCGGATCGTGGTGGACTGCTCCTCGAGCTTGGGCGGCTGCCTGTGAATGGGCGAGGTGGTGTCCGACTGGATCGGCCCCGCTTCATCGACGGGCTTGCCGATGACGTTCATGATCCGGCCGAGCGTGGCCTCGCCCACCGGCACGCGGATCGGCTCGCCCGTATTCGCAACGGACGCGCCCCGCACCAGGCCTTCGGTCGAGTCCATGGCGATACAGCGCACTGTATTCTCCCCCAGATGCTGAGCCACCTCGACCACGAGGTTGTCCGGCTCATCGCTGATCGAGGGATTGTTCAGCGTCAGCGCCGTGTAGATCTCGGGCAGCTGACCCGGCGGGAACTCGACGTCCACGACCGGACCCGTGACCTGCAATATCTTTCCGTTCATCGCAATCTCCTAGAGCACCTCGGCGCCGCCCACGATCTCGACCAGCTCGGCTGTGATCGCCGACTGCCGCGCCTTGTTGTAATCCAGTGTGAGGGTTCGGACGAGCTCCTCGGTGTTACTCGTCGCACTCTCCATGGCCGTCATCCGGGCCCCGTGCTCTCCCGCCTGGTTCTCCAGCAGCGCCCGGAAGACGGCAAACTCGACCGCTCGCGGCACGAGTATGCCCAGCAGCTGCTCCGGGCTCGGCTCCGTCTCGTAGCTGAGCGTCTGCGCCGCCGACTCGGGAGTGACCGGAATCAGAACCTCGTCTCCGGGAGTCTGCGTGAGGGCGGACTTGAACTTGCTGTAGACGAGGACGACCTCATCCGTCTCCCCGTCCAGGTAGCGCTGCATCAGGTATTTGGCGATCTCGCTGGCCGGCGCCGGCGTCACCGTGCCCAGACCCGACCAGGCCCTGGGGATCTGCCCCTGGCTGTGCCGGCGGAAGTAGTCTCCGCCCTTGCGGCCCACCGGCACGATCGCCACCGACTCGAGCTCGGGCCGGCGTGCGGCGATCAAGCGCTGCGCGTGCTTGATCAGGTTCGCGTTGTAGGCGCCGCAGAGCCCCCGGTCGCTGGTAAAGAGCACCACGTCGAGCCGACGCACCTTACCGCGAGCGCTGAGCAGGGGATGGGCGTCCGTCTCGACCCCCGAGGCCACCGCTGCCAGCACCTCGCGGATCTTCTCGGCGTAGGGTCGGGCCGCGCGCATGGCGTGGGTCGCGCGCGCGAGCTTGGCCGTCGAGACCATCTTCATCGCACTCGTGATCTTCTGAGTCTTCTTGACCGAACCAATCCGGGTGCGGATGTCGCGCAGGGTGGCCACGCGGGTCTACGTCGCCTCCCCCGAGGGCTGGAAGACCTCGCCGAACGCGTCGAGCGCGGCCTCCAGCTTGGTCCTCAGCTCGTCGGGTAGGGCCTTGCTAGCATGGATCTCCTCGAGGATCTCCGGATGCTTGCTCTGCATGAAGGTGGCCAGCTCGTCCGCGTAGCGCGGTACATCCTCGGCGGGGAATGCGCGCACCCAGGAGCGGCGCGTGTCCTGTGGCGTGGCCGCGTAGATCTGCACGACCTGAACCTCCACCGGAATGGGCTGGTATTGCGGCTGTCGCAGGATCATTGTGAGTCGCTCTCCGTTGGCGAGCTGCTCCTGCGTGGCCTTGTCGAGATCGCTCCCGAACTGCGAGAAGGCCTCGACCTCGCGGTACTGTGCCAGCGTCACGCGCAGAGTGCCCGCCACGTCTTTCATCGCCTTGATCTGCGCGTTCCCACCCACGCGCGAGACGGAGATGCCCGCGTTCACGGCCGGGCGCTGTCCCGCGTTGAAAAGATCGGTCTCCAGAAAGATCTGACCATCGGTGATGGAGATCACGTTGGTCGGAATGTAATCGGAGACATCGCCAGCCTGAGTCTCGATGATGGGCAGCGCCGTCAGGCTTCCGCCGCCCTCCTCGTCACTCATCTTCGCAGCCCGCTCGAGCAGGCGCGAGTGCAGATAGAAGACGTCCCCCGGGTACGCCTGCCGCCCGGGCGGGCGCCGCAGCAGCAGCGAGAGCTGGCGGTAGGCCGTGGCCTGCTTCGAAAGGTCATCATAGATGACGAGCGCATGCTTGCCGTTGTCGCGGAAGTACTCGCCCATGGTCGCCCCGGTGTAGGGCGCGATGAACTGCAGCGGCGCCGGGTCCGAAGCGCACGCGGCGACGACGATCGTGTAGTCCATGGCCCCGTGCTCGCGTAGCTTCTCCACCACCTGTGCCACCGTCGACCGCTTCTGGCCGATCGCGACATAGATGCAGCAGACGTCCGCGTCGCGCTGGTTGATGATGGTGTCGAGGGCGAGCGCCGTCTTGCCAGTCTGACGATCGCCGATGATGAGCTCCCGCTGACCCCGCCCGATCGGCGTCATGGCATCAATCGCCTTGATGCCCGTCTGCAGCGGCTCCTTCACCGGCTGGCGCTTCACGATCCCCGGCGCCTTCACCTCGACCCGCCGCATCTCCGAACTCTCGATCGGGCCCTTCCCGTCGGCGGGTCTACCCAGGCCATCCACCACGCGCCCGCAGATTGCAGCGCCCACCGGCACCTGGATGATCTTGCCGGTGCGGCGCACGATGTCGCCCTCGCGGATGTGGATGTCCTCGCCCATGATGGCGACACCGACGTTGTCGTCTTCGAGGTTGAGCACGAGGCCCTGGACACCGCGGCCGAACTCGACTAGCTCGCCCGCCATGACCTTCTCGAGGCCGTAGACGCGGGCGATGCCGTCCCCCACCGCCAGCACGGTGCCGGTCTCGCTGATGTCGATCTCGCGCTCGTAGTCGCGGATCTGCCGCCGGATGATCTCGCTGATCTCCGCCGCTTTTAGCTTCATGGCGATCCCCTTCGTAGCTTCATGGACAGCGAGTCGAGCTGCGCTCGCACGCTACCGTCCAGCATCAGGTCTCCGACGCGCGCGATCACGCCGCCGATCAGGCTCTCGTCCACGTCGAGCTGGAGCTTGACCTTGGCGTTCACCCGCCGCGATAAAACCTCGCGCAGGCGCTCCACCTCGTCCTGCGCGAGGGGTCGCGCCGAAATCAGCTGGGCCGTCACAAGCCCTGCGGCCTGCTCCACGAGCTCCCGCAAGGCGTCACGGATCTGGGGCAGGTACCCCGTGCGGTTCTGGTCCACCAGCAGCATCGAGAACGCGTGGACCTCCTTGGAGAGCTCGAGGCGCTCGACCAGCTCCCCCAGCACGCCCCGACGTTCGGAGCGCGGGTGGATGGGTGTGAAGAGCACCCGGCGCAGCTCGTCAGCGCCGAGCACCAGGTCCGTGAGCGTGTCCAGCTCCCCCAGCAGCACCGGCAGGTCCCCGCGCTCCTGGCCCAGCCCGAAAAGCGCCCGGGCATAGCGCTGGGCGATGGCCGCACCGCGCGTCATGACGTTCCTCCCAAGCGATCCACGTACTCGCGCAGCAGACGGCGGTCGTCGTCCAGCGTGAGCTGCTCGCGCAACAGGTCGCGCGCCAGCGAGACGGCCAGCTCGGCGGCCTCGCTCTGGAGCTCTTGCCGTGCGCGCTCGATCTCCTGATCTGCCACGCGGCGCGCCTCCTCGCGGATCCGTTCCGCCGTCGCCCGCACCCGCTCGAGCGTCTGCGCACGCTCGGCCTCCGCCTGCTCGCCGCTGCGCGCGATGATTTCTTGCTTCTCATCCTCGAAACGCAGCAGGCGCCGGCGAAGCTGCTCGATCTCGGTCTCCGCTGCGCGCAGACGACTCTCCGCCGCGTCGATCTGGCGTCGTATGCGATGGCTGCGCTGGAGCAGAAAATCCCGGATCGGGCGGCGTGTGAAGCGGAGCAGGATCAGGACCAGCACGGCGGTGTTGAGAACCTGCAGCCCGAGCAGGGGCCAGTTGGTGCCGTGCTCCGCCTCCGCCGCCGTCGCTGCCCACACGGGGCTCGCGAGCAAGAGCAGGAGCGAGCCCAGAACAACGCTGCGCTGGCTCATAGCGCTCGACCCAGGATGCGCGCCGCGGCCGCTCGGGAGAGCTCCTGCGCATCGCTCTGAAGCGTGCGCCGCGCTTCGGCCAGCTCGCCCTCGACCGACGAGCGGACGGCTTCCAGCGCCCGGGCGGAGTCGGTGCGCGCCTCCTCGAGGATGCGCCGCTCTTCGACCTCCGCCTCGCCCAGGATGACGCTCCGGTGGGCCTGAGCCTCCGTGCGCGCCCTCAGCAGCTCGCGCTCGAGCTCCTCCCGCATCCGCACGGCCTCCGCATGGGTCGACTCAGCGCGCTCCAGGGCTCCCGCCGTGCGCTGCTCGCGCTCCACCAGGACGCGGACCAGCGGCGCCAAGAGCCAGCGCTGGGTGGGGTAGATCAAGAGCCCGAGCACGGTCAGGTTGGCGACCAGCAGTGTGAGGTTGGGTATCAGGTTCAGCCCATCTCCGCCGGCGACGGCGCGTGCCGGGAAGCCCAGAAGGCTCAGCGCAGTGACGATGACGAGGGACCGCAGAATGACCTCTTTCCGTGTTCTCAGCCGCTGGCATGGGAGCGGTCAGGGCCGCTGGTCGGTACTCGCAGACCGCACCGAGCTACCCGGGCCTATCCACGGCGGGGAGGGAAGGTTCGGGTATTGGAGCGCGCGCGAGTATCGCAAAGACGATTTTCAAGTCAACGACGGAGGCGGCGTTCCAGGCCGACCAGGACCCTAGTCCTTCGCCGGCTTACCCGAATCTCGGGCCCGCTCGCCCGTCATCACGATCTTTGCGTCGATCCGTGCCCCCTCCTCGACCACCAGACGCGCGCACTCGAT
>SMWZ01000233.1 GCA_004356455.1 Deltaproteobacteria bacterium | reverse complement strand
GGTCGGGTGAGATCTCTAGACGTGTCATGCCGCAGAGATTAACAGAGCGCGTCGCGCTGGCTTCTTCTGTTCTGCTTGACATCCGCAGTCGAGTTGCCTAATTCGCGCCCTCATGCGCATCGGGGTGCTCACCGGGGGAGGCGACTGTCCCGGACTCAACGCCGCCATCCGTGCCGTGGTGCGTTACTGCGTACCCCGCGGTAGTGAAGTGGTCGGATTCCTCGAAGGCTGGCGCGGGGTGATCGAGGGAAATACGCGATCCCTCGTGGTCGAGGATGTGCGCGGGATCTTGCGCCAGGGCGGAACCATTCTCCGTACCTCGCGCACGAATCCCTTTCGCTTGCCGGAAACCCTCCAGGGCATGCTCCAGACGTGGAAGCAACTGGGGCTGGACGCGCTCATCGCCATCGGAGGCGAGGACACGCTTGGCGTTGCGGCGCGACTCTACCGCGAACACGATTGGCCCGTCGTGGGGATCCCCAAAACGATCGACAACGATCTCAACGCTACCGACTTTACCTTCGGGTTCGATACGGCGGTCTCAGTAGCTACGGAGGCGATCGACCGTCTGTATACGACGGCCGAAAGCCACAACCGCGTGATGGTGCTGGAGGTGATGGGACGCCACTCCGGTTGGATCGCGACCTACTCGGGCCTGGCGGGGGGCGCCGACTTCATCGCGATTCCCGAGCGCGAGTTCACCCTCGACGAGATCTGTGCCAATGTGAGGGCACGCGCCGAGCGAGGGCGTAGCTTCAGCATTCTGGTCGTGGCCGAGGGCGCCCGAATCAAAGGTCTGGAGACACAGCGCACGTCGAAGGCGGACGAGTTTGGGCACACGCTGCTCGGCGGGATCGGACACATGCTGGCCCAGTGTGTGGAGGAGCGGACCGGATTCGAGACACGCGTCACGGTGCTGGGCCACGTCCAGCGCGGAGGGACGCCGACGGCCTACGACCGCGTGCTCGCCACGCGCTACGGAATCCGCGCCTGCGAGCTCGTCTACGGCGCTGAGTTCGGACAGATGGTGGCGCTCTCCGGCAACCAGATCGTGAGCGTCGACATCGATGCCGCCGTGGCGGAGCCGAAGACGGTGCCGTTGGATCTCGCCAGCCTGGCCGAGATCTTCTTCGGTTGAGTCGCAAGCGCGAGCGCTTGCGCGTTTGGCTCGGCTCGGCTGCGGGGATTGCGCTGCTCGCCTGTGCGGAGGAGCCGGCGCCGCCTCCGTACGGCTTTGCCTCCGCGGAGGAGCAGCGCTTTCGCTTCGAAGCCGAAGACAAGACGACCGTTGATGGAACGCAGGTTCGCGTACAGCGTTACGCGGACGTGCGCCTCGTGGCCGAGAGCTTCGAGCCCCGCCGGACCGAGCTCGTGCTCTACCTCGATCGCTACTACATCAAGGTCGAAGGCGCGCCGGGGGGGACGACGGAGCTGGCGCTGTCCGAGCGAGGACTCGCCGTGCGCGGCCCCGGGGAGGAGGAGTTCAGCCTGGCACCCGGTGACGCGCGTCCCGGAGGGGGCACGGTGGCGGAGCTGCGCGAGCGGCCGGTGGCCGGCTGTGAGCTCGGGCCGGACGGGGAGGTCGCGGGCACACCCTGGCGCAGCTATGACCCCATCCTCTCGGGGATCGATCTGCTCGATTGGATCCTGCTCGGCTTCCCCGTGCTTGGGGGCGCGGAGTCGAACTCGTGGCAGGCCCGGCGTACAGTGCCGCAGCTGGGCCAGTACAAGCTCGGGCTAGAGCTTCCCCTGCGCTACGAGCGTGTGGCTGGGGACGGGGAGGGGGAGCGCATCCGTGTCAGCGGACTCGTGCAGCGTAGCTCGCTGAGCGTGGCGCCGAATTACACAGGGGCGCTCAACCTCGATCACCTGGGCCAGGCTGAGCTGGGGCCCGCGGGTCGCATACGTGAGGCCCAGATCGAGCTCCGCATGCGCTTCAACGCCGACTCCGGCGGTCTGGTCTCCTCCCAGCACCTCGTGCGAATCCGCAGTCTGGACGCTGACGACAGCATCAACTCCCCATCCCCAGCGCCCGATATCTTCGATGAGTGAAGGAGTTCCGTACCAAAGACACCTGGACCGTGTTCCGCATCATGGCGGAGTTCGTGGAGGGGTTCGAGACGCTGGCATCGGTCTGGCCGGCGGTCTCGGTCTTCGGCGGAGCGCGCGTCGCGCGCGATAGTGAAACCTATCGCCAGGCAGAGACAGTTGCGCGGCTGCTGGCCGAGAGTGGCTTTGCGGTGATCACGGGGGGTGGGCCCGGTGCGATGGAAGCGGCCAGTCGCGGTGCACGCATGGGCGGCGGCCGCACGGTCGGCCTGAACATCAAGCTGCCCTCCGAGCAGCGGCCCAACCGCTACGTCGAGACCGTGGTCAACTTCGACTACTTCTTTGTGCGCAAGGTGATGTTCGTCAAGTACGCTTGCGCGTTCGTAGGCCTGCCGGGGGGCTACGGCACGCTGGACGAGATGTTCGAGTGCTTGACCCTGAAGCAGACCCGTAAGATGAAGAACTTTCCGGTGATCCTGTTCGGGACGAACTTCTGGTCCGGGCTCGTCGACTGGCTGGAGAATCGCTGCCTGGAGGATGGCATGATCTCGCGGAAGGACATGAAGCTCTTCACGGTCACCGACTCGCCCGAGGAGGTGGCCCGAATCGTCTCGCAGAGCTGGCGCCGTCGACAGCGTGAGTCGGAGGAGGAGGTCGAAGGGAAGTCCCCCAAGATCTAGCCTGGATCTCTCATCCGGTGCGACAGCCAGGCTAGATCTTGCGGTAGTCCCGGCCGCAGCTGCGGCAGTGGCTCAGGCTGCCCGAGCTCGAGAGCGGCCCTCCGCAGTCACAGCGCCCCGCCAGCCGCTCCGCCTGCGCCTCGAGGTCTTCCCACTCATCGCCGCCGGATGCGATGCGATAGTGGTTGCCCTTTCGGACCACGACCGTGTCGCCGACCAGCATCTCATCGTGCTCGGAGGCATCCTCCTCGAAGAGGGTGGCTGCAACGACTTGCTCGGTGCGCCTGTGCCTCTCGCGTATGAGCTCCGACATACCCGCATGTAGAGCAAGGCCCGTGCCGAGCGGGGAGGCCGGCGCGGCCGTGGCAAGGCAAGCGGGTGTGGAGTGGTCCCGTTTTTGGGAGAAGTTTTTCCTGCTTCAGGGGTGCAGACGGCGGTGGCGCAGAGCCGGCAGCTCCCGGCGTATACGCTCGAGCACGGCGAAGTCCAGCTCGGCCAGGCCGATCCCCTCGCCATCGGGAACCGTGGCCAGCACGATGCCCCAGGGGTCGACGATCATCGAGCGGCCGAAGGAGCGGCGGGTCTGGTTATGCCGGCCGTATTGGGCTGCGGCTAGCACGAAGGCCTGGTTTTCGATGGCGCGGGCCCGCAGCAGCACCTGCCAGTGGTCCCGGCCCGTGGGCACGGTGAAGGCCGCGGGCACGAGCAGGATGCGCGCCCCACGCTCCGCCAGCGCGCGATAGAGCTCCGGGAAGCGCACGTCATAGCAGACCGAGAGGCCGATCGGCCCCGTGCGCGTCTCCGCAACCACCACCTCCTCACCCGGGGCAACCGTCCGAGACTCCTGAAAGCTGGCGTCACGTAGCGCTACGTCGAAGAGGTGGATCTTGCGGTAGCTCGCCAGCAGCGTCCCGTCGGCAGCGAACAGCAGGGAGGTGTTGAACTGGCGAGTGTCACCGGGAATCCGCTCGGGGATGGTTCCACCGGCCAGCAGGATGCTGTGCCGCTTGGCCTGATCGCGCAGGAACTCGATGATGGCGCCATCCGGTCCCTGAGCCGCGGGGCTGGGGCCGGCGTCCGCCTCCAGCATGAGTGCGAAGTTCTCGGGGAGCGCCACTAGCTCTGCGCCCGCCTGGGCGGCCGCAGCGATGAGCTCGGCCGCCTTTTCCAGGTTCCGGGCCAGATCGTCGCTCGAGGTCATCTGGGCGACCGCGGCTATCATGGAGGGAAGCTAGCACGGGCCCGAGTCAGGCGAGGGAGGAGTGGTGTCGGAGCTTCAGGTCGACCTGACACATGCGGGAGTGCCAAGCGCGGAGCTGCAGAGTCATGCGGCCTCGCTGGGCAAGGCGCTGGCCGCGCTGGACGAGACTCCCGCCGGCGACTTCCTACGCATCGTGCATAGCCCCGCGGTGCTGCGGGAAATCCGGGCCTGCGCCAAGCGCCGGCCACCCGGCGTTACGGATGTGGTCCAGCTGGGCATCGGGGGCAGCTCGCTGGGGGCGCAGGCGTTGTGCACGGCGCTACTCCCGTCGCGCCACAACCAGTTCGTGCGTAGACCGGGCCTGCGCTTTCATTTTCCGGATAACATCGACCCCGATAGCTTCGCGGCGTTGCTGCGAGGGCTGCATCCCAAGCGGACCCTGGTCCATGTGGTGAGCAAGTCGGGCGGCACGCTCGAGACGCAAGCCCAGCTTCACGCCCTGCTGGAGTGGTTCACGCACGAAGGCCGGCGGTTTCCGTTGCGCCAGAACCTGGTGGTGACGACTGGCCCGGACGGCTCGCTGCGCGAGTTCGCCGAGCGCGAGGGCCTCTCCATCCTACACCTGCCCGAGCACGTGCCCGGTCGCTACTCCGTCTTCACCGCCAGTGGTCTTTTGGTGCCCGCGCTCTGTGGCGTCCCCGTGGGCCGGATCCTCAAAGGCGCGCGCGAGATGGAGGCGCGCTGTCGCCAGGACTCCATGCTCGGGCCGGCGGGACAGCTGGCCGCGCTGCACTTCCTACAGGACCGCGAGCAGGGACGCTCCATCCATGTGGAGCTGATCTACGCGGATGCGCTGCTGCTGCTGGGTGCTTGGTTCCGCCAGCTCTGGGCCGAGAGTCTCGGCAAGAAGAAGCGGGGCCCCACGCCTGTTGTCGCGCGCGGGACGACCGACCAGCACTCTCAGCTTCAGCTCTACATGGAGGGTCCGGACGATAAGCTCTACACGTTTCTGTGTGTCGATCGCTTTCGCTCGCGCGTTCGCATCTCGAAGCGCGCGACGCCCGCGTCGCTCGCGGGCCGGGACCTGGGCGACATCTTCGCCGCCGAGGCCCGCGGCACCCAGCAGGCACTGCTGGAGAGGGGACGGCCCCTGATCGAGATCCGGCTTCCGCGCGTGAGTCCGGAGGCGGTCGGCGGGCTGCTGCTCCTGCAGCAGCTGCAGACGGCCCTCGCTGGAGCGCTCTACGGGGTCGATCCCTTCACGCAGCCGGGCGTGGAGGCCGGCAAGCGCGCCGCGCTTGACATCCTGGCGGGTTGAGGGGCTCGGTCAGCTCCTGAAATCAGCCGGGTTGATCGAGTTGCGGCGCATCACGTCGTAGAAATCCTTGCGATCTTTCGTTGCGATCCGCGCCGCGCGGCTGATATTGCCGCTGCAGATACGCAGCACGCGTGTGACGTACTCGCGCTCGAATGCTCGCTTGGCCTCGCGGAAGGAGGGCACCTCCTCCGAGGACTCCCAGCTCAGGAGCAGGTCTTCCGGCCCCAGCTCCTCGCCCTGGGCGAGCTGCAGTGCGGCCCGCACCTGCTCACGCAGCTCCCGCTCATTGCCCGGCCAGGTATGCGTGTGCAGCCGATCGAGCGCCTCGCGTGTGAAGCGTCGCACCTCGCTGATCTTCCCTGTCTCGTGGTCGATCTCGCTGCGCAGCACGGAGAGATAGTGTGCGGCGACCGGAAGAATGTCTTCCTTGCGCTCCCGCAAGGGTGGAATACGGATCTCAAGCAAGCGCAGCCGCTCGCACAGCTCGGGAATGATCCGGCCGTCGGACGTGAGAACGTCCAGCGCGGTCCCGCTGGTCGCCACGAGTCGACCCTGCAGCGCGATTCGCTCCGAGCCACCGATGCGCTGAAACGAGCCCTGATCCAGTGCCGCCGCCAGCGTGTGTTGGAGATCTTTGGCCAGGGTCTCCACCCGCTCCAGCAGCACGGTTCCACTCTGGACCCGCTCAAACGCGCCCTCGTAGGCGGAGGGCAGTGCCGGAATGCCGCCGGCCGCGCTCCCGAAGAGCTCACGCCCCAGCAATGACTCGGGAACGATCGAGGCATCGAGTGCGAAGAAACCGCCTGTGGCCCACTCGCTCGTGCTGTGGATCAGGCGCGCGATCAGCTCCTTCTCGATTCCTTCCTCGGCATGGATCCACACCGGGAAGCGCCCGCGACCCGCGATTGAAATCTGCTCTAGCGCTCGCTGGATGGCTCGACTGGTCCCCACCAGTCGGTCCCCGCGGCGGCGCGTGGTTGACGCTTGCCCGGAGTCGGCGGATTTGGCCATCCTCGTCTCCCCACCGGAGCCGGTCCGTGTCGCTGATTCTGCCATTGAGCTACCCCCCCTTACAGGCAAATTAACGCCGTAGGCGAGCGAGTTGTCAAGGGATTCCGTGTTTTTAAACCCATGGGGGGGAAGCTCCAGCCCGCATGGTATCTTTGATATACCCCCATGAGCCTTTTGTCATCCTCCAAAGCGAGGTAAAAAAGTGACTCGGATTCATGTTCTCCCCGGGGATCTGGTCAACCAGATCGCCGCAGGCGAGGTGGTCGAGCGGCCCTCATCGGTGGTGAAGGAGCTCGTCGAGAACTCGCTCGATGCCGGGGCCACGCGCGTCGACGTGGAGATCAACGGGGGTGGAGTCCGCTGGATCTCCGTTACGGATAACGGGACGGGCCTGCCACGGTCCTCGGCCAGACTCGCCTTCCAGCGCCACGCCACAAGCAAAATCCGCTCCGCAGAAGACCTGGCCGGGGTTCGAACGCTCGGATTCCGCGGCGAGGCGCTGCCCAGCATTGCGTCGATCGCTCGCGTGCGTATGCGCACGCGAGCACACGGGGAGACCGTTGGCACGGAGCTCGTAGGGGAGGGCGATGGCATCTCCGGAGTAAGCGAGGTGGCTTGTCCGGAGGGTACACGCGTGGAGATCGCCGACCTCTTTGCCCGGGTTCCGGCTCGGCGCAAGTTCCTGAAGTCCATCGCCACCGAATCGACACACGTCGTGCGCTGGCTCGAGCGCATCGCGCTGGCTCACCCCGAGGTTCGCTTTTCCCTGTCGCGGGAGGGTCGCTCGTCCCTGCTCCTGCTACCCACCCGCGATGCGCGCGAACGAGTGATCGCCGTGCTCTCGCCCGGACTCGGCGAACGTCTGGTACCCGTCGCAGGCGAGATCCCGTTCGCACGTCTGACCGGCTTTGCCAGTCCCACGGATCTCCAGCGCGGCAACACCTCGGACATTCACCTCTACGTCAACAAGCGGCCCGTGCGCGACCGGCTCCTGCTCTACGCGGTGCGCGAAGTCTATCGCGATGCGCTAGCGCCAGGAAAACATCCCGTGGTCGCGCTGTATCTCGACGTCGACCCTGAACAGGTCGACGTAAACGTGCACCCCGCTAAGTGGGAGGTGCGCTTTCGCCAGCCTGACGCCATCCGGCGACTGCTGCGCGACAGCCTGGTTGCGGCCCTGGGTCTGGGAGCGCGCCGTTACGCGTCTACGCTGCCCGCGCGTGGCTATCCACTCGAGGGGGTGGTAGCCGAGAGCGCGCCCGCGGATTTCGCGCTGGCGAGCACGGGCGAGCAGGGCTCGCCTCCGTTCGCGGCCGTCAGCGAGGCCCCGCTCGTCTCGCAGCCAGGGTTCGCGTTCGCATCGCTGCGCTACCTGGGTCAGGCCCTGGGCACCTTCCTGGTGTTCGAGGGACCCGGGTCTCTCATTCTCATGGATCAGCACGCCGCGCACGAGCGAGTGCTCTTCGAG
The DNA here is from genome assembly GCA_004356455.1 of Deltaproteobacteria bacterium. Lineage (GTDB taxonomy): Bacteria > Myxococcota_A > UBA9160 > SZUA-336 > SZUA-336 > SMWZ01. The sequence continues at coordinate 6,852 of SMWZ01000233.1, read as the reverse complement.
CGCATGCGCCAGATGCTGCTCGAGGGGAAGCTGGAGCGGCAGGCACTGCTGCTCCCGGTGCGCTTCGAGCTGGGCCGCAGCGCGGCCGACGTGCTGGCGGGGGCGTCCGAGCTGATGGAGCGCAGTGGGTTCGAGCTCGAGATCGGGGAGGGCGGGCTGCGCGGCGGCGTGCGCGTGGGGGTGCGCACCGTGCCTGCGGTGCTGACGGGCCGCAGGAACACCGACTGGCGCGCCTTACTGGAGGAGACGGCCACCGCTCTGCGCGAGCCCGAGGCGCAGGAGAGCCGCGATGGTCTGGAGGGAGCGCTACACCAAATTCTGTCGACCGCCGCCTGTCACGCGGCGACACGCAAAGGGGATCGGCTGGGCCCGCGCGATGTGGAGGGTCTACTGCAGTCGCTCGACGAGACGATCTGGTTCCCGAACTGCCCCCATGGACGACCGATCCTGAGCGTGCTGTCGGAGGCCGACATCGAGCGACGCTTCCTGAGGCGCTGAGTGGGCGAGCGGCCGCGCGTACTCGCCATCGTGGGTCCGACCGGGACGGGCAAGACCGAGCTGGCCTGCGAGGTGGCACGGCGCAGCGGGGCCGAGGTGATCAGCGTCGACTCGCTGCAGGTCTACCGGGGCCTGGACATCGGTACCGCTAAGCCGTCCCCCGAGCTCCGTGCCGAGATTCCGCATCACGGGATCAATCTCGTGAACCCGGACGAGCCCATGTCGGCGGGCCGCTACGCCCGCTACGCGCGCCGCATCGCAAGCGAGATCGGGGCCCGGGGGCAGCCGGTGATCCTGTGCGGGGGCACGGGCCTGTATGCGCGGGCGTTTGCGGGCGGCCTGGTCGAGGGTATCGCTGCTCAGCCCGAGATCCGGGCGGAGCTCCGTCGCCGGCGCCTGGCGGACCTCTACACCGAGCTATGCGCGTGCGACCCCACCAGCGCGGAGCGCATCCACCCCAATGATCGCGTTCGGATCGAGCGTGCGCTCGAGGTCCATCGGCTCGGGCCCCGCCCGCTCTCGGCGCAGCACGCGCAGCACGGGTTCCGGGACCGTCCCTTCGACGTGCTCTGGCTGGGGGTGTTCCTGGAGCGCGATGTGCTCTGGCGCCGGTTGCGCGAACGGGTGGACCGCATGTTCGCGCGCGGCCTGGTCGACGAGGTGCGGGCGCTCCACGCCGCGGGCTATGGCCCGACGCTGCGGCCGCTGCAGGCGATCGGGTATCGCGAGGTGGGCTGGCTCTTGGCCGGACGCATGTCCGAGCACGAAGCGCGTGAGGCCATCTGGGTCGCCACGCGCCGCTACGCCAAGCGGCAACGGACCTGGTTTCGGGCCGAGCCTGGGCTGGTCTGGGTCGATGCGCAGCGCACGGAGCGCACGCTCGAGCAGGCGCTGAGGCAGCTCGCTCAGCCTTAGTAATTGATCATGTTGTAGGAGCTGCCGATGCGGACGGGGCAGGGCCCGAAGTTCTCGGAGTAGAGCGCGTAGGTATCGTCGTGGGCCCTGAAGAGCGCGCCCTGGGAGCCCTCCCGGAAGAGGCTCGCCAGGCCCACCGGGAACTCGAAGATCCCACTGATCACGCGCATGATCGCACCGCCGACCTGCATTCCGACCAGATAGAAGTAGGCGGGCACCGCGGACCCGATCTGGAGGGCGAGCGGGTCGTCCCACTCCATCATCCCGTACCATATGTCGTGGCCCGCGATGTACGGGCTGAAAAGCACATCCGTCGGGGCCAGGGCGATCGATGAGACCGAGCGGCAGAGCTGGGTAGCATCCGCCCGGGCATCGGCGGTCGGACCGATCAGCAGACCCAGGCTGAAGACCAAAAGCGCGAGGCGAGCGAGAACAGGTGGCATTCGCAGATCCTCCGAAGCGCCGGCAGAACAAGCCGAGCCTGGCCGACAGGCAGGCTCGTGTCAATCTTAACACGAGTGGCGCAAGCCTACGTGGAAGTAGCGTTTCCCGGCTCCCCATGGTGGCCATCGTGGGCCGGGCGAACGTGGGCAAGTCAACGCTCTTCAACCGCCTGCTGCGGGGCCGGCGGTCGCTGGTGGAGGGCCGGCCGGGGGTCACGCGTGATCGTGTCGTGGCGCCGGCCCAGCTCGAGGGGCACGCGCTGCTGCTGGTCGATACGGGCGGGCTCGACCCCGAGGCGGAGCAGGGGTTGCCCGCCGCCATCCAGCGCCAGATCCGGCGCGTGCTCGAGGATACGGCCGTCATTCTCTTCGTGGTGGACGTGAGGGCTGGCTTGCTGCCCCTGGATCGCCAGATCGCGGAGGTGTTACGACGGGCTGCGGCGCAGGTGGTGGTCGTGGCCAACAAGGCGGACAGTCCCCAGCTCGAGGCGGACGCGGCCGAGTTCCACGCCCTCGGCTTCCCGGAGATCATCCCGACCTCCGCCGAGCACAAGCGGGGACTCGTCGATCTCGAGCTGGCGATCGCGGAGCGTCTGCCCGAGACCGAGTCCGACCCGGAGCCGGCCGAGGCGTGCCCGCGTATCGCCATCGTCGGTCGCCCTAACGTCGGCAAATCCTCGCTTTTGAACCGCCTGCTCGGGTCGGAGGAGGCGCTCGTCTCCGACACCCCGGGCACGACCCGGGATGCCACCGACTCGCGGCTGCGGCTGGGTGAGCGCGAGCTGGTGCTGATCGACACCGGCGGTCTTCGCCGCCCCGGGCGCCGGGCCGAGCATCTCGAGCGCGGCAGCGCCTACATGGCGCTGCGTGCGATCGAGCGTGCTGACCTGGCGCTGCTTCTGCTGGACGCCAGCGAAGGCGTGACGGACCAGGACGCCAAGATCGCGCGCCTGGCCCTCGACTGCGGGCGCCCGCTGGTGCTGGTGCTGAACAAGTGGGACCTGGTGGACTCCGCCTCGCAGCGCGCCGAGCTCGAGCGGCAGCTCGAACGAAAGCTCGGCTTCGTGCGCGAAGCCGTGGTGTTGCGCGTGAGCGCACGCACGGGCCAGGGCAGCCAGCGGGTGCTGCCCGTGGCGCTGGAGCTCATGGATCAGGTGTGCCGCAGCGCCACGACCGCGCAGATCAACCGGGCACTGCAGGAAGCTCTGGACCGCAATCCGCCACCTCGCGGCGGCCGACGACCCGTGCGCTTCTACTACGCCACGCAAACCTCGGAGCGGCCGTTCACCGTACTGCTGTTCACGAACGACCCTGGTCTGGTCCCGCGGCATTACCGCAAATACCTCGAGTCGTTCTTTCGCAGCTACTTCGGCCTGCGCTCCGCGCCGCTGCGCCTGCGCCTGCGGGCGCGGGGGCGCAGACAGCTCGGGGCGACCCCCCCCGAGGAGCCGGATGTGCGTACACAAGACGCTACACTCGGACGCATGCCCGGCACGGAACGGGAGGGGTCGGACACATGACCATGCGAAGTCGTAGCGACACGGAGGCACGTGCCAGCGGCTTCGACGCGACGCTGGAGGCCGGCTTCAACTGGGTGCTGGAGCGCCTGCGCTGGGTGCTGACGCTGCTGGGCGTGGTGCTGGTCGTTGGCGCGGGCGTTGCCATCTCGCATGACCGGCGGACCCAGGGCGAGAACGATGCCCAGCTCGCGCTCCGCCAGGTGGAAGCTGGCTTTTCACTGGCCATGGGAAGTCCCGCGGACGAGATCTATGTCACCGAGCCCGCCAACCCGGAGCAGGCGCAGCGGGGCCGTGGGGAAGCGCTGGCCCGCTTCGAGGCCGTAAGCCTGGAGCATCCGGGCACACGCGCAGCGCAGCTGGCCCAGCTGCGCGCCGCAGAGATGGAAGTGGAGCTCGAGCGCTGGCCCGACGCGGAGACCCGGCTCACCGACCTGGTCAGTGAGCTCGAGGAGCAAGACCTGCTACGCGCGGTGGCGCTGCGACTCCTGGGCTACAGCCAGGAGCAGCAGGAACGCTTCGCCGAAGCCGGCGAGAGCTACGAGCAGGCCGTGCTGCCCGGGCTCTATCCCGCCGCCGGCTCGGTCTGGCTGCAGGCGGGCGCGAGCTTTGCCCGGGCCGGTGCCATCGAACGCGCGGTCGGGGCCTACCAGAAGGTGTTGAGCATCGATCCCGAGCTCGCGGAGCAGTCCGGCGCGGTCGAGCGTCTGAGCGAGCTCGCCGCCCTCGCGCGCTGAGCGCGACCTCCCGGAACGTTTACGAGGGATTCAGGCCCCCGCGGGGGGCCGCGGGCCGCTTGAAGGCGCGACCGGGGACGCTCTGGGCCGCCCCCGACTTAGTTCCGATAAGGAGCATTCTGTTAAATCCCGTGGACCCTCATCCCCGGGGTACTTTCCCCCTGAGCCGCCCCCGCCCGAGGGCCCCTGAGGCGCCCTCACGCGGAGCTTGCCCTCGGTGGTGCCCTTGGTATATGACCCTTCTTCCTGGGGGATTCCCACGACACGAACCTGTATCCGGTGCCACATCTCTCTAGGAGTTCGACGCATGCCCGAGAAGAACGCGAAAAGAGTCAAGCTGGGTCAGCGCTGGGTCTGTTACGCGTGCGCTGCCAGGTTCTATGACCTGAATTCCCCCGAGCCGGTGTGCCCGAAGTGCAAGGCCGACCAGCGCGAGTCGCCGGCGTTCGCCAAGCCCAAGCGCGGGCGTCGCAAGAAGGCGGCCCCGGCTCCGCCGGCGGAGGTGGTCGAGGAGCCGCTGGTGGTACCGGAGGGCGCGCATCCGATGGACCCGGATCTCGATGAGGACTCCGGGTTGGATGACGCGGATCCGGATCCCGACGACGCTCCACTCGAGGACGAGTTCGAGCACGTCTGAGGGCGGAGGCCCATAGCCCCCAGCTAGTGTCCTGTTCCGGCAGTTCGCTTGCATTCTCCGCGCCCGCTGCAGCCACACTCGCGGCGTTGCACTCGCTCGCCGAAGCTACGGCTTCGCCTCGCGCGTGCCTTACGAGCGCGGCGCCTCGGCCGCGAGAGCTGCGTCGGAACGCCCGGAACAGGACGCTAGAAGGTCGTCACCCGCCGCAGGATCTGGCGCCAGCGCAGATCCAGACCCCGCGCACGGATGCTCTTCTCCTGCTGCAGCGCCGCGATGGTCGCCTCGCCCTCGAGCACCTCAGACCGCTGCGCGCGCCAGCGGTTTGCCTCCCGCTGGAAGCGCGAGAACGTCTCCGCCTTGCCGCCTACGTCACTGGCGCTGCGCGCCCGGTCGACTGGGGCCGCCATCGGCTCCTCGTCGACCCAGGCTCGCAGGCGCCGGGTCTGCTGCTCGTAGGCCGCCAGCAGCGCGTCGAGGTCATCCGACTTGAGCTCCGCATAGGTGCGGTTCTGAAGCTCGACGTCCAGAGGCGCGTTGCGGCGGTAGTTGACGAAGCCTCCGATCAGGAGCGCGCACACGACGATCATGAACAGCGTGGACTTGTCACCCATCGCGGGTGCTTATCGGTTGAGTCGTGTCTGCGATTGAGGGGATCCGGGCGGCTCGCTCGGGCCGTAGAGCAGCCGGTACACCTGATAGGAGCGCAGCACCCGGCGCAGGTAGCGGCGAGTCTCGCCATACGGCACGGACTCGACAAAGACGTCGTGCGCGAGAGCGCCGTCGCGTGTGCGCCAGCTGCTGACGATGTCCGGCCCCGCGTTATAGGCGGCGATGGCCAGCGGCGAAGAGCCGTCGAAGCGGCTTAGCAACTGCTTCAGGTAATAGGTTCCGAAGCGAATGTTCGTCTCGGGATTGAAGAGGCTCTCGGGCTCGAACGGATCCAGCCCCAGGCTCTGGGCGATGCGGTTTGCCGTGGGCGGGATGATCTGCATCAGGCCCAGCGCGCCCGCGGGCGATCTGGCCTGGGCCCGGTAGGTGCTCTCTTCGCGCATCACCGCGTAGGTCAGCGCGGGATCCGACTCGAACTCCTCCGCCGCCTGCCGTACCGAGGTGTCGAAGGGACGCGGCCAGGCCAGATTCCACGCCTCACGCCACTCCGGATCGATGCCCTGCTCGAGCGCGCCCCCGAAGCCGTTGACCACGAGTCGTACGGCCTGCAGGTGTTCGCCCAGCGCGTGCAGCAGCCGCGCAGCCGCTAGCCGGCTCGCCCGCTCCAGGGTCGCACTGCGAACCCAGCTGTTGAGCTCGTAGCGAGCCGAGTCGTCAAAGCCAGCCTCCAGCAGCCAGCGAGCCCTACGCAGGCTCGGATACGAGCGCTCGTCCCCCCGTTCCCCCACGAACGAGCGTTCGATGGCGGGAGGGGCTTCGAGGTGGGTCGCCGCCAGCAGTCCGTAGTACGAGAGCGGCAGGTCCTGCGCCAGCTCGGCAAGCTGCGCCCTGCCCTGTTTGGGATCGATCTGTAGCTTGGCCATGGCCACCCAGTAGCGGGCCCGCTGCACCTCGATGTCCCACTGCGAACCTCGGGTGAGCGGAGTCAAGCGCCGGATCGCCGCCTGGTACTTCTCGGCCCTCAACTCGGCCCAGGCCAGGCGCCAGCGGGCGAGGCGCGCTAGACCGGGAACGGCCCGCTGCTTCTGGACAGCGCGTAGCAGCTTCTTGGCGAGCGCCTCCTTTTCCTCCGGTAGGAGGAGCGCGAGCAGATAGCGCACGCGTGCGAGCGTCTTCTTGTCCGACCGCCGTGCCACGGCCTCGAGTTGTTGGACCGCGCGCTCCGCGTGCCCAGCACGGGCCAGGGAGCGCGCCAGCTTGATGGCCACCTTGGTGTCTTTCGGATCCTTTCGTTTCAGCTCCTCGTAGGCGGCCGCGGCTTCGTTGTAGCGGCGCAGCTGAAACAGACAGTTCGCGCGGCCTCGCTCGGCCGAGTCCCGCAGGCGCTTACGCAGCTTGGAGGTGGTCAGCACGGCTTCCAGCACGGGCAGCGCCGTCCCACAGCGCGCCGCCTCGCGCAGCCGTTCGGCCCACGCCAGCAGATCTACAGGCGCCGG
>SMWZ01000232.1 GCA_004356455.1 Deltaproteobacteria bacterium | reverse complement strand
GGAGCCGGAGGGCGCGCCGCCGCGTTGAGCCTGCGCGCGGCGAGCGCCTGCAGAAGGTCCTGGCCGCGGCCGGGGTCGCCTCGCGGCGTGCCTGCGAGGAGCTGATCCGCAGTGGGCGCGTACGCGTCAACGGCACGATTGTGCACGAGCTCGGCGCCCGCGCGGACCCGGCACGCGATCGCATCGCCGTCGATGGGAAACGGATCGCTCGTCCGCGCCGCGCTCTCTACTACCTGGTCTACAAGCCCCGTGGGGTGGTGACCACCACCCGAGATCCCCATGCCAAGCGCACGGTCATCGACCTCGTCCCGGGGCGCTCACGCCTGTTTCCCGTCGGGCGTCTGGACGCGGCCAGCGAGGGCCTACTACTGCTGACCAACGACGGCAACACGGCTCAGCGCCTGCTGCACCCATCCTTCGAGGTTCCTCGCACCTATCGTGTGAGCGTCGATGGCAAGGTCGTGGCCGAGAGCCTGCGCCGGCTCACTCGGGGGATGTCCATCGGTGGACGCACACTGGCCCTGCAGAGCGCAGAGATCGTGCAACGCGAAGCAGCGCGCAGCGTGCTCGAACTCGTCCTGGTCGAGGGGAGGCGGCGCCAGATCCGGGAGATGATGCAGGCGCTGGGACACCCCGTGCGGCGGCTGGTGCGGATTTCCTTCGGCCCCCTGCGCCTGCGGGGACTGCGTACGGGTGAGTGGCGACCGCTCACCCCGCAGGAGCGGCGCGTCATCGAACGCATGCTGAAGGAGCCCGCTCGGCCGCGGGGGCGCAGAAGTTCCCCCAGATGAGCGATCTAAAACCGCAATATTTTCAGGTATTTATATTGAAAATCTCAGGTATAATCCGAGCATGTCCAAAAGCTGGAGCCGGTCCGTGGTTCTGGGATTCTGGGGGTTGGGAGTGGGGATCGCTCAGGCTGCCGGGACCGCAGGTGTGTGCCCGGACGGAAGCGCGTTCATCGTGCAGCAGATCAAGGATGTGCCCTGCGCCCGCGCCAAGCTGGTCCCACCCTCGGAGCTTCCGCCGCTCAGGCCGGAACTGCTACCGCGCCCCTACAACTGGCACGTGGACCACGAGGCTCGGAATCCTCACAACCCCTATAACCTGATCGACGCCGCTCAGCAGATTCGCGCTCACCGCGCGCAGAGCGCGAGCCCGGGCTCGAGCCAGCGCACGTCCGGCCCGCGCGCTCAGTCGCTGCGCATGCCCGAGACCAGCCGTGGGCCCCGCGTCGCCCTGACCGAGTCGGACCTGCGGGACCTGTTGCGTCTCATCGAGCTGAGGCAATACGTGGCTCCGGCGAAGCTGAGTGTGGAGGACATCCGGGGTCGGGAGCAGCTCGAGATCAAGGTCGCCCACTCGCCGGCCATCGAAGCGCAGATCCTAGCGCAGCTCGGCGAGAGTCCGGCCGCGCGACGCGTGCTCGTTTTCACGGCTCAGAGTGTAGTCGGCAGCGAGTTCCACCCGAATTTCTTGGTGGTCCAGGACACGCTCACATTCCGGCCGGAGCCAACCCGGCTCGAGGAGGTAGGCTTCCTGCTGGGCGAGCCGGGTCCTCTCGCACGCGGCACGCCCGTGCTCGGCTATCTGGTGATCCCGGCTCGCTTCGACCCGGAGCGATCCCTGGACATCTGGTGGAACGACCACAGCTTTAGCGCTCTACTCGCTCCCTAGCCTGGATTTCTCACCGGGTTGCCGTAGCGAGGGCGCCAAGTGCGCGTCAGTTTGGGCCGCGCGCAGGCCGAGACGGAAACGTATTGGACAATACCGAGGCACACGCGCAGCTGTGTGCCTCGCCGGCAGGCCGGCTCCGCCGGCCGATAAGCGGCCAGTTGAGGAGCCGAGGCCGAGCACGGGCCGAGATGGCATGCCATGGGCGGCCGCAGTCGGCCACCGGGTGAGATATCCAGGCTGGAGTCGAGCCGAGGCGCGTACGCCGTCATGGCCGTGTGAGTCGGGCGCCGCGCGTCTAGAACGTCGCGTAGAGCTGAACCGCGAGGGTACGGCCGTTCGGAGCCTCGACCACGGCTACCCCGCTGGTATTGAAGGCGGGGTTCAGCAGGTTCTCTCGATGCCGCGGCGAGCGCAGCCACTCTTCCACGATCGTCAGCACGCGGTCATCCGTGACGTTGGAGGAGCCGATATTCTCGGCCAGCAGCTTGAAACCCTCGATCCCCGCTGCTTGCACGCGCTGCAGAGGGTCCTGTCCCTCGGGGTTGACGTGGCTCAGGTAGTCGTTGCGTGCCATGTCCTGGGCGTGGGCCAGCGCCACCTCGGCCAGCGCGGGGCTGGTCCGGAGCGCTCCCAGATGGTGCTGGCGGCGCACGTCATTGGCGCTCGAAAAGAGCTGAGCCTCCTGGCCCATGAGGCTCCAGAGAGGCTCGGCGGCCGACGCGACCACCAGGCCGAACACCAGCAGAAAGGCCACTAGCCCGCCTAGGGTGGGGAGCGGGCTCAGGAGCCGCGCGGGGCGTGCCACTGGTCGAGGATCTGCTCCGAGGTGAGCTCGCGTCGCACCAGCTTCCCGTCCTCATAATAGGAAGCGACGTCCGTCGTGCCGTCGTAGTCGAGATCTTCGTGGCGCTCCGTAACCTCTCCATTGCGATAGTGCGTCACGAGATCGGGGCGTCCGTCTCCGTTGCGATCTTCCTCCTCGCGCGTGAGCTGTCCCGCCTGATAGATGAGGACGAGATCGCGAAAGCCGTCTCGGTTGCGGTCGATCTCATGGCGGACGAGCTCACCTCCCTTGAAGAAGCTCCAGCTGTCGGACTGTCCGTCTCCGTCGCTGTCGGTGCGCTTGCGCACGATCTGGCCGGCGTCGTAGAGGGAGACGGTTTCCATCCGTCCATCGCCGTCTAGATCCTCTTCGCTACGCACGAGCGTCGTTCCATCCTGGTAATGGAGCACCCGATCGGCCCGACCATCGTAATCGTCATCCAGAACTTCGCGCATCCGTTTCTGGCCATCGTAATAGACCCAGAGATCGGGATTTCCATCGCCATTGCGGTCAGCGACATCGCGCGCCGGCAGCAGAGTTCCGCCGCGTGCGCCCGCGGCTTCGGGCGACGATGAGGCTTGGCCCAGCGCTCGCTCCAGGGCGGCGAGCTCGTCCCCGAGCGACGACGGGGCAGGTGCCTGCGCGCGGGAGCGTTCGAGTAGCTCCTGCTGGATGCGTTCGTTCTCGCGCCGAAGCTGTGCGCGCTGCGCCTCATCCGGGGTGCGTGCAGTTTGCGCGCGCGACGGCCCGGAGCCGCCTCCGGCTCGATTGTTCTCCTTCTCGGCCGCGTCCTTCACCTTCTCCTCCACCGACTTTCCGAAGATCCAAAAGGGATAGCCTAAGAGCGCCGTGAGCGGTCCGATGATGGGGACCTGGCGTATCTTCTGTGAGCTCGTGACCTCAGAGGAGCTGCCGCCGATCATGGTCAGCTCGGGGTCCGAGCTACTGCTGCTCGATGAGCCCAAGCCTGGCCCAGCGCCGGACGGTCCCCCAAGGCTCGGGCCTCCCTGGCCCGGATACATGATGCGGGCGCCGGTTCCCATGGCTCGCTCCGGCCGGCTCGCCTGGTCTTCGTCCATGTGCTGAAAGTTGGCGCAGCCCACGAGGAGAGCGGTCAGGAGCGGGATCAGAACGCGCTGCATACCTAGATCCTATGCAAGCTTGGCGCCCGAACGGCGCGGGGAGCGATGCAACAGCATACGTTGAGCAGCTGCGCATGGTCTGCGTGAGAGCTGCCGAGCGGGTGTGAAGCGCGATGTACAAAGAGGGAAGATCGCTTGCCCTCCTGGGCAAGAAGGGGCCTGAACCCGTTTCCGGATTCAGGCCGCGAGGAAGCCTGTGCCGCGCGCTGAGCGGCCCTAGCGACCCTTGTTCAGGCGCCCGATATCGATGTAGCGCCGGATCTTGCCCTTGCTCGAGAACGGCGTACCGTGGGCATCCCAGTACTCGATCCGGTTGCCGGTGCCGGTCTGGACGTTCACGATAATGTCGCTGATGAGTCTGATATCTTTAGGTTTTTCCACGCTTTCCCAACCCTTGTACCAGATACCGTTCTTCGCCTTGGGATCGTTCCCGTTCCAGTCCTCGCTGTAGCGGTGGTTGTGCCAGATGATCTTCCACAGCTCCTTCTTGCGGTCATACGCAAAGCTGTACAGCGGCTCATACGTTTGCTGGTCGATGTAGAGGTCCTTGTGGTGGTAGGGGTGGTCGTCATTCTTGGGGTCGAAGCGAATGATCCAGGCCTTGCGCAGCTCCCAGCGGTCGTTGGCAAAGGAGAACCCGTAGGGGCCGAAGTTGTAGTCATCCGTATAGGGATACGCGAGCGACGTGGTATTCATCGGAACGATGATGTCCGCCTCACCGAGACACTCCCACCCGTACTGCGGGGGGATACCGGAGAAGCTGGCCAGGTCGTCGAAGGTGAAGTCGGTTCCCTGGACCGAGTCGGTACGCTGCGCGGTGGAGATCCGGCGCGTCCGGCGTAGGTCGGGGACGTAGACCCAGGTGTCGTCGTTTTTGGCCTCATCCAGCGGACCATCTGCGGCCTTGTAGCGGTACTGCAGCAGAATGATCCCGCGCGCGTCGAAGGGGGCCATGACCTCCACGCCAAAGGCGTACTGCCGCTTGTCGTTCCGGAAGATGGATCCCTGATTGCCGTCAACGTAGTACTTCGGTTCCACGCGGTTGGCGAGGTAGACCGTCTTGGCTGCGCCCTCGTAATAGAGCGGGAGCTGCTCCCCCCGGTCCCAGTACGTATACGACCAGTTCGTATGCGAGCCGTCCCCATCCCACCTCTTTGCGAAATTCCAGATGATCTTGAGGCCGGCCTGGGGGTCGCCCTTACAGTCGATGCTCTCATTGAGGAAGGGCTGACCCGCGATGTAGTTCGCGAGCGCACCGTCGCGGCCGATCTTCACCTGACCCGCGTGCTTCTGCGTGGCCGCTATGAAGGCATCCGAAAGTCCGTAGTCCCGGTAGGACGGGCCCATCTCGATCGCCATGCCCTCGTAGAAGAAGTACTCGCGGTGCTCCCAGAAAACCGGGGGCAGGTAGTCCTTGAGCTTGTTGATGTCGTCGAAGCTGAGGACGTCTCCCTCCTTGAAGGGGAACCCGGGCGGCACGTCCTCGGCAGGCGCGTCCTGGGCCAGGGCCACGGACGGCAGCACGAGGCTGAGGCAGAGGGTCAGAGCAGCGAGTCTCATCGGGCGTTCCTCCCTAAACGGGTCTTTGGCAAGTCGTAAGAGCGCGGCGGGCACGTGCTCTCGGCGAGGCCTTGCGCGCTCGCGGACACCACAACCCACACCTAATTAGTCGAGAATCATACCTGGAAGGTAGCGCTCAGATCCAGCGAAAGTTCTCGATCTTCAACTGGGGATACGGCGCGGCGCCCTGAGCGGATTAAGGCTCCCCGGACCTCCTGGCGCCCGCGCGCGAGCCGGCGTCTGCTCGCCGAGGCGGTGGCCACCCTAGCTCGAGCGGGCAGGGGGCCGGCCGGGGCCCGCAGAGGAGGTCCAGCGCGCTTCCACTAGGGTCTCTCGATCCCCTGACCCGCCGTTCCGTGTGCGCTGGAAAGAGCGAGCCCGTCAAGCGCAGAGCAGCACGTGACCCCCACACTTTGCGTAGTGCGATCGACCCGTCGTAGGGGGTTTTCTCGTCGGTCACTGCGAAAAGCGCCCTTACCTGCGGCGACGACGTCACCTTTTCGTAGGGACAGGCAACGTTAATCGCGACAGACCGGGCCGCGTGCGTAGCGGCGCCAGCTGGAAGGACCCAGCTTGGATGGGAGCCAGGATGACCTGGGACAACGTTCGAAGTCTTGAGAATCGACAAGCTATGGATGCGAGCGAGTGCGAGCGCCTCAGTGCACGCGTCTACGCGCTGATGGATGAGTGGGAGTCGCTGCGAAAGCGCCAGCAGGAGCTCAAGCGCCAGTTCATCGAGAATGATCTCCCGGCCCGATCCGGCCCCCGCAAGGGCCAGCCCCTCAGCGCTCGGGGACGCAGCGCTCGGCTGGCCGAGCTGCTGGAGCTTCACCTGCGGGCCGACCAGCTCCAGCGCACGCTGGCCTGGACCGAGCGGAGGCGGGTACGGCTGCTCGAGCAGCAAGTCGCGAGCAAGGTGGGATGATCCCCTGAATGTGGTATTTTCCCCATGACTCTTGGGGGCATGCGTCCGATCTGTGACGTTTTCCCTTGTATTTCAGGGGGATCCCTTCCAGACTGGGGCCTCCGAGAGAGAAGGGCGCCCGGTGTGGACCACTCTCGTTCCCAGCTTCGTCCCGCTCCGACTCCGTATGCGGCACCCCTCTAGAGCGTGGTATTTTGGTCCCGCTGTTGCGGCAGGCTCCGCGC
>SMWZ01000231.1 GCA_004356455.1 Deltaproteobacteria bacterium | reverse complement strand
CGGATTCACACTGGTCCTGCTCACCGCGGGCATCAGCGCGGCAGATCGAGAAGTGCTGCCGGGCGAGGTCCTGCTACTGTCGGACGAGATCTTCGGGAACTCGGCTGAAATCACGCGGCCGAGCGCTGCGGGCCCCGGTGACAACAACAAGTCGGGTCTGGGCGATGGAACCAACCCCGGTCAGGGAGACGGAACCGACAACAGCACGAACTACGGCACGGACAACCCGAACAACGCGGACGACAGCGACAGCGACTAATAGCGGCTGTAGCGACTAACCCGAGGCCGCCTGCCGGCTTTGGGCACGGCCGGCGGCTGGCCGGCACCTGAACCCACCCTGGGCGATCCCCCCCCGGTTTGCCCTCGGTGGGGTCATGTATTCGGCTGGGTCTTGCCAGCTCTCCCCTGCCACAGCATCTTGGCGTCGCGCGTGTCCGGTCGTGTAGTCGGATGACCGTCCCGACTCAAGTCTCCGTCGAGATGCTCGATACGAAGCCGGGGCGAAGTGGATGACTGACCGATGAATGCGGCGGATTCCGGCTTCAAAGGGGCCGTCCACGAACGCGTCGAGCGCTTTGCTGCGCTTCGAAATGCGCAGCGAGCGCTCGCACCGTCCCTGCGCGACGCCGATCAGCTCTTTCCGCCAGACCAGGTTCGCGACATGCTCGCGCGCCTGCGCGCTCTCGCCCAGAGCCCCGGCAGCGAAGCCGAGCCGAGCGCCGACGGAGAAGAGCCGACGCTCAGCTCGGAACGGACCGCCGCCCTGGACGAGGTCGACGGGCTCCTCCAGCAGGTTGGATCCCGAATAGTCGAGGCGCTGGACTCCGTATCGCTGGCTCAGCTCCGCGCGACCCTTCCCGCGACAGCGACGACCTATCCCGAGGAGGTGCTCGCCCTCCTCAACCTGTGTGCGAGCCATGCGGCCGGGAACGATCCGCGCCTTCGCGTCGCGGAGTACATGCTGACGCTGCTCTCGTCCGAGATGCGCGACGGTGTGCGGAGCCTCGTACGAGATCCCGACAAGATCAGCCCGGTGGTCATGGCTCTTGGCGCGGCTCAGCGGGAAAAGCTCAACCCTCGTCTCGACCCAGAGGACGCTGCCCTGCAGTTCCGGGCCGCGGCGGCATACCTGCAGGAGAACGAAGAGATCCAGACCACACTCGAGCAGGTGCGTGCGCTGAAGTTCGATCTCGGCGAAGGCATCTTTCTGTCCGAGGTGCTGAACGATGCGGTGGCCTACAACATCGCGGTCTGGAATCGCCAGGAGGAGCTGCTCGACGAGGAGCGAACGTCGGACCGGATCGCCGAGGCCGATCTGCTCTTCAGCACCGAGATCGAGTTCGAGGACGAGGAGCTGGAGGAGGGGCGCGAGACCGAAGCGGAGCCCGAGCCCCAGGAGGAGGCGCACAGCGTCGAGGAGGTCGCGCGCAGTCAGGAGCAGGGGATCGCGCAGGTCGAGCAGGCGATCGCCCTTCGCGTCCGGGGGGAGGAGGCCGTCCCGGGTCTGCTGGGATTGATGGTCCTGGAGCTGGACCCGGCGACGCTCGGAGACAGCGAGCGGAAGGCGTACCAGGAGGACTCGGATGACCCCGCCGCGAGACTGATTCGAGCGATCATTGCGACGGCGGTCGTACTGCAGCAGCTTCCCGAGGGAGCCGAGCGGCTGCAGGAGATCGGCCTGGCCCAGGCCGCCCTCCAGGGCGACTGGATCCGCCACCTGAGCCAGGAGGTCCAGCGGGTCATGCGTACGCTGGTGGCGTCCAGTAGCTACGAGGAGGCACGCGGACTCTCCGCCATCAAGCACAAGTACCTCTACGCCTCCCTTACCCAGCTGATCCGCGAGCGCGCGCAGGAAGCGGGCATGGGCAAAGGGTCCTCGCAGACTGCCATCGAAGGCGGGCGGGAGGCCATCGAGCGCGCGGCTTTGCCGACGATCTCGAAGCAGCGGATCGTTCAGGAGCTCAAGCGCCCGGCCAACTACGTGGGTCTCCTGATCGTGATCCTGCTGATCTCGCTGGTGGGTCGCGTGGCGCTGGTCCGACCGCGACCGATCCAGCTTTTCACTAAGCAGGAGCTCGCGCTGATCTCGCCCTTTCTGACCGCGGGGTATCGCGGCAAGGACGGCGCGAGCCCCCTTTTCATCGGCAAGCTGAGGCAGGAGTGGAACAACATCACCGTCGAGGAGCAGCGCGCCGAGGGCGAAACGCTGGCGAAGGAGCTGCGCTATTCGGGTGTAAACGAGATCATGCTCTACGACGATGCGCGCAGGCTCCAGTTCCACATTATTGGGGGGGAGATCCGCGTACCGAAGCTTCCCAAGGAGTGAGGCGAGCCCTCACACGGCGCGAAAGCGTGTCTCGTCGACCTCGTAGCAGGAGCAGAGCCGCGCCACCGCCTCGCTGAGCTTCGCGAAGCGCTTCTCGTCCAGCACTCCGGAGGCCAGGAAATCCTGGTAGAAGCTTGTGCTGTGAACGAAGTATGCGTGGGGGTCGGGGATGGTGGTGAGCCCCAGAGCGGGTCCTAGGTACTGGAACTCGTACAGGTAGCGGATCAGCATGCGCCAGAGCTGCTTGGCCGGGTAGTCGGGACGCAGCGTACGGATGTTGTGCCGCACGTAGGTCTCCGCTTCGCTCGTATTCATGAAGCGCCGAGCCACGAGGTTGGCGCGGTAATCGGGCATGCGTTTCAGCAGCAGCTCCGTCAGCGTCTCTCCCGGCGCCCGCTCTGCGGCCAGCGCTAAGAGATCTTTCGCCGCCGCCGCACGAATCGCGTGCGGCGCCTCCGCGATCGTCTCCTCGATGGCTTCCGCGAAGGACGCCTTGAGCCCGGCCAGACCCTGCTCCGAGATGCTGCACGGCACCCAGCCCGCGGCGTCCGCCACGTGCGCCCACTCGTGCCAGCTTCTCGCGCCCAGCATTTCGTGGGCGTACGGCAGTGGCGGACCCTGGAAGCGCTCCATGCCCGGCTCCTGGAGGTTATAGGCGAGCAGCCGTCGCTCCGGGTGAAGGTAGGTGTAGCCCGCCGCGACATTGTCGGCCGCGGGCGCCGGCAGGGCCTCGGGATTCACGAGCGCCGCCAGAAACGTGCGCGTGTGCCGGGCGATCAGCTCGAGGTCGGCCCTGATCGCGCGCAGCGCGGCAGCGTCGGCGAGCTCGAGCTGGCTTTCGAGAGCCCCCAGCTCGCTCGCGCGCTCCGGGTCCCACAGCACGCCGCCATTGGCCTCGGTGATCACGAGCGGGGGCGCGTCGGAGACGAGCCAGTGGCTGAGGGACCGCACCGCGTCAGCGTCGGTTGCGCTCCAGCGGGTGCGATAGGACGCTAGAGCAGCGTTCGCGACCTCTTTCCAGCGTGCTGCCAACGCGGGTGGCTCATGCTCGAGGGCGCGCGGCACGAGCAGTCCCGTACCGGGAATACCGCGGTGTGTGCCCGGCTGCGCGAGCGGCCGCAGCGTCTCGTGGCGCAGCTGGCGCAGCCAGGGAATGGCTGCGGCGAGTGCCTTAAACGCGGCGGCGTCCGGCCGCAGCGAGCGCGCGGCGGCGTCCGAGAAGGCCGCGCATTCATCATCGCTGCGTTCGAACCACCAGGCGGCGCTCTGCACGCCCGCCCCGCTGACCTCGCCCGTCAGCGCCATGCGGTCCCCGTGCGCCAGCAGATAGGCCGCGAACTCCGGGTGCGATAGCTCTGGGTCGAAGTCGCTCTCGTAGAGCGTCCAGGTGCTGGTGTTGAGAAGCTGGGCGTGGGGCCGGATGGACAAGGGCTCGGCGAGAAGGGCGATGTTGCGTCGCCTCGGCGCTGGCCAGGTCGGTGTGCGTCGAGAGAGGTCGGAGGAACGCTGCCAGTAGAGGGCGAAGGCGCGGTCGAAGAACTCGATCCGCTCGGCCCCCCAAGCTCGGCGCTGGCTGAGGAGCTCGGCGAGCTCCTTGCTCATGCCCGTGTCCGACAGGTGCTCGATCGGAACCAGCGTAAGCCCCGCCTCGCCCAGATAAAACTCAGTCAGCTTCATAAGCCATAGCGCCGCGCGCGCCGATCACGTGGCAGCGCCGCAAGGTCCGCAGGACCGCGCAGCGAGGCGCAGCCGAGCGTCGTGCGCGCAGGCGAGCTGCGCTCGCCGATAACGCGCTAGTACTAGAGGAAGCCGAGGTCGAAATTCTCCGAGGTCCAGTAATACGTCGGGTCCCCAGCATCGAGCTGCAGCGCGTTCACCAGCACGTCAGCGTGGGTCATATTCAGCCAGTGCTTCAGCACGGTGCCGTACACGTCTCGGAAATCGGTCGAGCGGAACGGGTTGGCAGCCTGTGTGTACTCGGTATTCCCGTCCTCATCCAGCGCCAGGGCATCGATGTTCGGATGATTGCCATAGACGCCGCCGTTGACAGCGTCGCCGATGATGAACATGGGGCCCTGTGAGCCGTGGTCGGTTCCGTTGTCGTTCTGCTCGATGCGACGACTGAACTCGCTCCAGACGACGGTGCAGACCTTGTCGGCCACACCCATATCATCCAGGTCGTCGTAGAAGAGCTTGAGGGAATCGCCAACCTCCCTATGGAGGTCGTAGTGGCTGCCGTCGGTCTCGGCGCCGCCCTGGTCCGCGTGCGTATCATAGCCGCCGTTCCGAGCCTGAAAGAAGCGGGCGTTGACCCCGGGCGCGCCGTTCGCCACGCCATAGATGATCTTGGCGATCTCCCTCAGGTCGCGTGCTGAGCCGCGGTCGATGTCGTCATAGAGCTGACTCCAGGCCGCGCGTTCGGTCTCATAGGTGTCGTCGAGAACGGGGTAGCTCTCGCTGCTGGTCAGCGTGGCCTGACCCGCGTCGCCGATAAAGCTGACCGTGGCCTGGGCTCCCAGGCTGGCCGCGTTGTAGAGCGCCGCGAAGGCGTCGCGCTTGGCGCTCGCATCAGAATGATCGTAGGGGTCGTACGGAAAGCCGAACCGATCCAACCGTCGAATGGCGAGCACGCTGGTCGAGGTCTGCTTGTACTCCCCCGCGATCGAGCGACCGATGTTCACCGCGGGGATGTCGCTGCCGACGTATTCGAGCGCCAGGTGACGCCCCACCCAGCCGGTCCCGCCCGGGAGGCCGCCGCTGCCCAGTGGGAAGCCCGACTCCCAGATGAGCGTCGACACATCGTGGGAGAGGCTGTACTCGGGATACCCACAGCCCTGCACCACGGCGAGCCGACCCTGGTCGTAGAGGTCCTTGAACCCAGCGAGAGCGGGATGGAAACCGAGCTGAGTGTTGGTGTTCGGGTCCTTGAAGGCGGAAGCGGGGAGCAGAAGGTCGCCGGGCGAGAGCCGCAGCCCGCCCGAGCCGGTGTTCCTCGCGGCTTCGTACGCCGTCCTCAGACCACCCACGTTGTCGTGGGGCACGACGGTATTGAGGCCGTCGTTCCCCCCATCGAGGAAGAAGACAACGAGGTAGCGGTCGCCGATGGT
>SMWZ01000034.1 GCA_004356455.1 Deltaproteobacteria bacterium | reverse complement strand
TCTACGGCTTGATCGGGTACGATCCCAAGAACACCCGTCTCCAGGAGACCGGGGCCGGCCTGTCCTGGCAGGGCCAGGGGGGCCACGAGCTGGCCCTGAGCTACCGCTATTTGCGTGAGTTCAGCGACTCCTTCCAGAACTTCAACTTCGATGACAACATCTTCGGGAAGGCGGACGACGACGTAAATCGTGTGAACCAGCTCAACCTGAGGGCCCGTTGGATCCTGACGCAACGGCTCGAGCTCTTCGGGGACGGCTACGTCTCGCTCAACGACTCCTCGAGCTCAGAGGGCACAGTCGGGCTCGTGATCCGCTCACGCTGCGATTGCTGGGAGCTTGTGGGCGAGGTGGCGCGGCGCACCCGGCCCGATGACACACGCTTTCAGCTGCACGTCAATCTCACGGGACTCGGCCGCACCTTCTAGGCCGTCAGTTGACGGGACCCCCCGGGTTTGGAAAGCTCCCGCGCCATGAGGTCCGCACCATGGTTCGTCCCGATCGCGACACTTTCTGTGCGCTCGCGCGGCAGGGGCGGGCCATACCTCTCATCCACGAGGTCCTAGCGGATCTCGACACGCCCCTCGCCATCTTTCTGAAGGTGGATGATGGCGTCTCCGGGTTCCTGTTCGAGTCGGTCGAGGGCGGGGAGCGCTGGGGTCGCTTCAGCTTCATCGGCGTCGGTGCGCGCGCGACGTTCACCGCTCGCGCGGGGAAGGTGGAGATCCGCCGCGGCCAGCACGTCGAGCGCATCGACTCGGGCGCAGGGTACGGCAGTGATCCGCTTGAGCAGCTGCGAACTCTGCTCGAACGCTTGCGCCCAGTCGAGCTTGAGGGTCTGCCACGCTTTGCGGGAGGCGCGGTCGGGTACCTGAGCTACGACTGGGTGCGCTACGTCGAGCAGTTGCGCGACCAGAATCCCGATCCCCTGGGCCTGCCGGACTGCTACTTCACGTTCCCGGAAGTACTGCTCGTGCACGACCACAAGCGGCAGCGGGTGAGTATCGTGATGCCGGTCGATGTCGCGGACGCAGAAGACGCGGAGCTGGCCTATGAGGCCGGGCTGACCCGGATGCAGGAGCTGCGGGAGAAGCTCTCGCGGGCCACCCCGCTGAAGCCGCCTGCCACGGAACCGCGCGAGCCTCTGGAAGTCAGCTACGGCCTCGGTCGCGAGCGCTATCACGAGGTTGTGGAACGCTGCAAGGCGTACATCCGCGCCGGAGACGTCTTTCAGGTCGTGCCATCTCAGCGTTTGAGCATGCCCCTGCGTACGGATCCCATCCACATCTACCGCTGGCTGCGTGTGATCAACCCATCGCCGTACCTCTTCTACATGCGCTGCGGCGATCACCTGGTCCTCGGGTCTTCACCCGAGATTCTCGTACAGCTTGAAGGCCGTCGCATAACCCTGCGCCCCATCGCCGGAACTCGCCCGCGCGGGGAGACACCCGAGCAGGACCTGGCGAACGAGCGCGAGCTCCTGAGCGATCCCAAGGAGCTGGCAGAGCACATCATGCTGGTCGACCTCGGCCGGAATGACGTAGGACGCGTGGCCGAGATCGGCAGCGTGACCGTGGACGAGCTCCAGGTAATCGAGCGCTACTCCCACGTGATGCACATCGTCTCGAACGTACGCGGGACGCTGCGGACGGGCGCGGACGCGATCGACCTCTTGCGCGCCACCTTCCCCGCGGGGACGCTCTCGGGCGCGCCGAAGGTCCGTGCGATGGAGATCATCGAGGAGCTCGAGCCGGTGCGACGTGGGCTATACGGCGGAGCCGTGGGCTACATCGACTATCGCGGCGACATGGACATGTGCATCGCCATCCGTACCATGCTCGTCAAGGACGGGCAGCTCCACGTGCAGGCTGGCGGCGGCGTGGTTGCGGACTCGGATCCCGAGCGGGAGTACCAGGAGACGCTGCACAAGGCGCGGGCCCTGCTAAAGGCCGTCGATCTCGCCGAGGGAAGCGGGGCGTCATGAGGCTGCTCATGATCGACAACTACGACTCGTTCACTTTCAACCTGGTGCAGTATCTCGGTGAGCTCGGGGCCGAATGTGACGTCGTGCGCAACGATTCGATTCCGGTGGAGGCGGTGCGGCAGCGAGATCCGGACGCCGTTGTCATCTCTCCCGGACCTCGTACCCCGAAGGAGGCGGGTATCAGCGTGGAGACCGTACGCCGCTACGCGGGGCACCTGCCCATTCTGGGCGTATGTCTGGGGCATCAGTCCATAGCGTTCGCCTTCGGTGGCAAGGTGGTGGCGGCTCGATCCCTGATGCACGGCAAGACGTCGCTCATCCAGCATGCAGGCCAAGGGATCTTCAAAGGTCTCCCCAACCCCTTCGAGGCAACCCGCTACCACTCGCTCGCGGTGGAACGCGAATCCCTGCCCCAGGAGCTCGAGGTCACGGCGTGGACCGAAGACAACGAGATCATGGGACTGAGGCACACACAGCATGCAGTGATCGGGGTGCAGTTCCATCCCGAGTCGATCCTCACCTCGGTGGGCAAGCAGCTGCTGCGCAATTTCCTCGAGCTGGTGCGCGGGGGGACACGCACGTGATGGACGTAGCCCTGGCGCGGGTACGACGCGGTGAATCGCTCGGACGGGCCGAGATGCAGGGTGTGATCTGCGACATCATGGAGGGCAAGGGCACGGAGTCAGAGGTCGAGGAGCTCCTTCGGCTACTCCACGCGCGCGGCGAGACGCTCGACGAGGTCGTGGGCGCGGCGCAAGCGATGCGGGAGCTCGCGCTTCCGCTGCCGCAGGCGCCGCCCGACGCGATCGACACCTGCGGAACCGGCGGCGATGCAGCCGGTACCTTCAATATCTCGACGCTGGCCGCGCTGGTTGTAGCCGGTGCCGGTGTGCCCGTGGCCAAGCACGGCAACCGCGCCGCCAGCAGCCGCTGTGGCAGCGCGGACGTGCTCGAGGCGCTGGGTGTGAGGCTCGACATCCCCCCCGAGCGCATGGCGGAATCTGTAGAGCGAGTGGGAATCGGGTTTCTTTTTGCTCGCAGCTGTCATCCGGCCATGGCTCGGGTAGCCCCGATCCGCGCTCGGCTCGCGACTCCGACTATCTTCAACCGCCTGGGTCCACTGACCAACCCGATGCGCGTGAGGCGCCAGCTCGTCGGGGTCGCCGACGCCTCTCTGTGCCAGCCTACGCTTGCGGCGCTGGTAGAGCTCGGGATTGACTCGGCCTGGGTCGTGCATGCGAGCGACGGGCTGGACGAGGCCTCGACCTGCAGCGTCAGTGAGTTCTGGATCTACGCGGATGGACGCGAGCGGCGGCTGCGGCTGGAGCCCGGAGAGGTCGTGCCTGCGGCGAGCCTGGAGGATCTTCAGGGCGGGGATGCGGCCGACAACGCCGCGATCGTACAGGCCGTACTCCGGGGCGAGACTGGACCCCAGCGCGATGTCGTACTTTTGAACGCGGCCGCCGCGCTCTGTGTTGCCGACCGGGCCACGACGCTCGCGCAGGGAGTGGAGCAAGCCCGGGAGTCCATCGACTCGGGTGCGGCCGCCACGGTTCTACAGCGTTGGATCAGCTTCTGTTTGGGGCACGCCTCGCCATGAGCGTGCTCGAGCGAATTCTGGAGCGGAAGCGGGCCGAGGTGGCCGAGCTCAAGCGGGAGCCGGGCGCGGCCTCGTTGGAGCGACTGGCCGCGCAGGCCCCGCCCGTGCGCAGCTTCGGCGGCGCGCTGCGAGCTGGACCGTCCCCCCGCGTGATCGCCGAGTTCAAGCGCGCGTCCCCCTCGCGAGGCGTCATCCGGGCCGGCGCCGATCCCGCCGTCTTTGCGCGCGCGTACGCCCGCGCGGGCGCGGTGGCGCTCTCGGTGCTCACCGATGCCGACTTCTTCGAGGGCAGCTCCGAGGATTTGCGGATCGCACGCACAGCGTGCGAGCTGCCGGTCCTGCGGAAGGACTTCCTGATCGATCCCATCCAGGTGAG
Organism: Deltaproteobacteria bacterium; assembly: GCA_004356455.1. GTDB lineage: Bacteria > Myxococcota_A > UBA9160 > SZUA-336 > SZUA-336 > SMWZ01. Next base: position 11,186 of record SMWZ01000034.1, on the reverse strand, counting down.
CGAGGCACGCGCGGCCGGGGCGGATGCGGTCCTGCTGATCGCCGCCGCGCTGGAGGACGCGTGCTTGCGTGAGCTGCTGGCCAGCGCGCAGGAGCACGGCATGGATGCGCTGGTCGAGGTTCACACCGACGAAGAGCTGGAGCGAGCGCGTGGCTGTGGAGCGGAGATTGTGGGCATCAACAATCGCGACCTGCACAGCTTTCACATCGACGTCGCCGTCACGCGTCGACTGCTGCCCCGCGCACTTGGTTGCACCATCATCAGCGAGAGCGGACTGGATGACCCGGATGTGCTGCGCGCACTGGAGGAGGGGGGCGTGCACGCCTTCCTGGTTGGTGAGGCCTTGATGCGGGAGGGCGATCCGGGCGAGGCTCTGCGCAAGCTGAGGGGGGTGACGTGATCCAGGTCAAGGTTTGCGGCATCACCACGCCCGAGGATGCCCTCGCCGCCCTGGAGGCGGGTGCGGATGCGCTCGGACTCAACTTCGTCCCGAGCTCAGTCCGGGCGCTCGACGACGACAGCGCGCGTGCGATCAGTGCCGTGGCTATGGGTCGCGCCGTGCGTGTGGGGGTCTTCCAGAACGCGCCGCTCGAGCGCATCCGGCACTGCGTTGAAGAGATCGGGCTGGATGTGGTTCAGCTACATGGGGATGAGTCCCCGGAGTACGCAGCAGCGATCCCGTTCCCCGTACTCAAGGTGCTGCCCGCGAGCCATGCGCTCGAGCAGCAGGCGCGGCGCTACCCGAAGGCGGATCTCTTGATCGATCATCCCACGGGTGGGGGAAGCGGTGAGACCTGGAACTACGAATGGGCCTTGGCTCTCGTGGCCAGCGGGCGCCGGGTCTGGATCGCAGGTGGGTTGACTCCCGAGAACGTCGCCGAGGCTGTGCGACGCGCCAAGCCACACGGTGTCGACGCAGCCTCCGGGCTCGAGCGCAAGCCCGGGCGCAAAGATCCCGAGAAGGTACGGGCGTTCGTGTCACAGGCGCGCGGCGCGCTCCCGGCCCGTGCCCGCCCCGACCCCCGGGGCTATTTCGGAGGCTTTGGCGGACGCTATGTGCCCGAAGTGCTGTTCCCGGCGGTGGAGGAGCTGAGCGAAGCCTACGAGGCGCTCTCGGCCGACCCGACTTTCTGGGACGAGCTGCATAGCGAGCGCGCCAGCTACGCGGGACGACCCACGCCGCTCTACTTCGCCGCACGCATGAGTGAGGACCTGCGGCTCAGGGTTTACCTGAAGCGTGAGGACCTGGCGCACACGGGCGCTCACAAGATCAACAACGCCGTAGGCCAGGCCTTAATTGCACGACGTATGGGCAAGCGACGCGTGATCGCTGAGACAGGGGCCGGTCAGCACGGCGTGGCCACGGCCACGGCCTGCGCGCGCTACGGGTTCGAGTGCGAGGTTTATATGGGCGAGGAGGACACGGTGCGCCAGGCGCTGAACGTCTTCCGGATGGAGCTTCTGGGCGCCACGGTCCACGTTGTGCGCTCCGGTAGCCGCACGCTCAAGGACGCGATGAACGAGGCGCTGCGCGACTGGGCTACCAACGTGGAGCACACCTACTACCTGATTGGCTCCACTGCCGGCCCGCATCCCTACCCGCGGCTGGTGCGGGATCTGCAGGCCGTAATCGGCGAGGAGGCCCGGGCTCAGATCCTTGAGGCCGAGGGTCGACTTCCGGATCTGCTCATGGCCTGTGTCGGAGGCGGAAGCAACGCGCTTGGGCTCTTTCACCCGTTCTACGATGACGCTCAAGTGCGAATGGTCGGCGTGGAGGCGGGTGGGAGCGGCGTGGAGCGGGGTCCGCATGGGGCGTCGCTATCCGCCGGCTCGCCCGGCGTCCTGCATGGCAGCCTATCCTACGTGTTGCAGGACGACGCGGGCCAGATCTTTCCGGCGCACTCGATCTCTGCTGGCCTCGACTATCCAGGTGTAGGCCCAGAGCACGCGCTATACAAAGAGAGCGGCCGAGCGGAGTACGTGCCCATCACCGATGACGAAGCGCTCGATGCGTTCGTCTACCTCTCCCGCACGGAAGGCATCATTCCCGCCTTCGAGAGCGCACACGCGATCGCGGAGCTACGGCGGCGCGCACCCGGCTTGCCGGAGGGCAGCCTCGTGCTCCTCAACCTCTCCGGCCGCGGCGACAAGGACGTAGCGCAGGCGCGCGAGCTGCTGGGCCGGGACAGGTGAACCGCATTGATCAAGCCTTCGCCCGCGCACGCGAGCAGGGGCGGGCGGCTCTCGTCGTCTTCGTCACGGCGGGCGACCCCGATCTCGAGACTACGGAGGCGCTGATTCCGGAGCTGGCCGCGGCCGGAGCGGACCTGGTCGAGCTCGGGATCCCGCACAGCGATCCCATCGCCGAAGGACCAACCATTCAGGCATCCTCGGAGCGTGCGCTTCGCGGGGGCGTCCAGCTCGCAGGCATTCTCGATCTCTGTCGCCGGGTACGCGCCGGGAGCGAGGTACCGCTGGTACTGATGGGATACCTGAACAACGTGCTGGCGTATGGGGAGGAGTCGCTCGTCCAGGCCTGCGCCGGCGCAGGGGTGGACGGTCTGATCGTTGCGGACGTGCCGTTCGACGAGGCGGAAGTACTGCAGGCCGCGTGCGAGGCCAAGGAGGTGCACCGCATCCTGATGATCGCACCTACGAGTACACCCGAGCGCGTCGTTCGGATCGCGAGCCGCAGTCGGGGCTTCATCTACTGCGTGAGCGTGACCGGTGTGACCGGAGAGCGCACCACGCTCGCTTCCGACCTCGAGCAGCTCGTCGCCCGCATTCGGCGCGTGAGCTCGACCCCGGTTGCGGTGGGCTTCGGGATCTCGACTCCCGAACAGGCTACGCAGGTTGCACGCATCGCCGACGGGGTGATCGTCGGCAGCGCGCTCGTCAGCCGCATTGGTGCGGCGCCGAGTCGAGAGGCCGCGCTACAGGCCTCGGTCGAGTTCGTCCGCTCGCTCAGGCAGGCGCTGCAGTCGGCTCGTCAGCGCTGACCCACTGCTCGTAGCACTCCCGCACGCGCTGGCTGGTAGCCTCCCATTTGCCGGAGTTGTCGATCACCACATCGGCCAACGCGCGCTTCTCTTCGATCGGTAGCTGGGAGCGGATGCGAGCCAGTGCGTCCTCGTGCGATAGACCGTCCCGCGCTATGATCCGCTTCAGCTGCGTTTCCTCATCGGCATACACCAGGAGGATCAGATCGAAGGGGAGCAGGGCGCCCGAGCCGGGTCCGGCCTGGCGTCCCTCTAGGAGCAGAGGGATATCGAGTACCACGACCTGGACCTCCCGACGGCGATGGGCCTCGAGCCGCCGGGCAAGCTCGCGGTACACCAGGGGGTGGATCAGATTGCCGAGCTTCCTACGCGCGTCGGGATCGCGAAACACGAGCTCTCCTAGCCGCGCGCGATCGAGCTCGCCCGAGGGCAGCAGGTACGCCTCCCCGAAGGTGGCGGCGATCTGAGCCAGCGCCGCGCCTTCAGGGGCCTGGATCTCACGCACGATCTCGTCCGAGCACTCCACCGCTGCACCCAGCGTGCGCAAGAGCTGCCCCACCCGGGACTTCCCCGTCCCGATGCCTCCCGTGAGCCCGATCGCCAGCGTACCCCGGTGGGCCATGGCCGGCAGTATACGGAATGGCCCGGCGTGTGGAACTGGCTGTCAACACTCAGGAAAACGGGAAGCAGCTAGTTGGCAAGGCGTAGGGGCTGGGGTACGATCTGGACCCGGAGGCACGGAATCATCGGTTTTGGGCAACGCGGAAGAGGCGATCAAGAAATGGCGCGCGGAGATCGATCGCGTCGACGACCGGATTCTGGAGCTCCTCAACGAGCGGGCGCGCTGCAACGCGCAGATCGGAGAGCTCAAGGCCTCGGGTCAAGCCACGGTCTTCGTACCCGACCGTGAGCTCGAGATCTTCGAACGTCTGGAGGCTGCGAACCGCGGGCCCTTCCCGACGCCGGCCCTGCGCAATGTATACCGGGAGATCATCTCCGCGTCCGTCTCCCTGCAGCGCGGCGTGACGGTCGGGTACCTCGGACCACCGGCGACCTACACGCATCAGGCCGCGATTCAGCAGTTCGGCCAGATGGCGGACTTCGTCGCGGTCAGCACGATTGCCGAGATCTTCGACAGCGTCGAGGCCGAGGGGACAGAATTTGGTGTTGTTCCAGTCGAGAACTCGAACGAGGGCGTGGTCAGCCATACGCTCGATCTCTTCGTGGAGTCTCCGCTCACGATCTCCGCCGAGATTCATGTGGCGGTGCACCACGATCTGCTCTCGAAGAGTGGCGAATCACGCGCGATTCGCGCGCTCCACTCGCATCCCCAGGCGCTGGCGCAGTGTCGAGGTTGGTTGCAGCTCAACCTGCCGAACGTGCCTCAACTCCCGACCCATTCGACGGCCCTGGCGGCGGAGCTCGCAGCCGGCGATGACCGTATCGCGGCGATCGCGAGTCCGGTCGCCGCGCAGCTCTATGGCTTGCGCGTGGTCCAGTCTGGGATCGGGGACAGCCCCCACAACACGACTCGTTTCCTGGTGATCGGCCGTCGGCCTCCTAAACGCAGCGCGCGGGACATCACCTCACTACTATTCTCGATCAAGCGGGATCAAGTCGGAGCGCTGCACGGGGCGCTCGAGCCGTTTGCGCGGCACGCGGTGAACCTGACGCGGATCGAATCCCGGCCTACGAAGGCACGCGCCTGGGAGTACATTTTCTTCTGCGACTTCGAGGGGCACATCGAAGACGCGCATGTGGAGGAAGCGATCGAGCAGCTCCGTTCGCGCTGCGACTTCGTCAAGGTCCTCGGAAGCTACCCGCGGGCGGAGCCGATATGATGCGGATCACGGAGCTAGCGAAACCGCATATCCGGAACCTCGAGCCCTACCAGGGCGGTAAGCCGATCGAGGAGCTCGAGCGCGAGCTGGGCATCCAGAACGCGATCAAGCTCGCCTCCAACGAGTGCCCGCACCCGCCCTCGGAGCGCGTGCTGCAGGCCTTGCGCGAGGCGCTGGCTGGCGTTCACCGCTACCCCGATGGCGGCAGCTTCTACCTGCGCCGAGCGCTCGCGGAGCATCTGGAAACGGGGGTGGAAAGCCTTTTTCTGGGAGCGGGTTCCGACGAGATCCTCGAGATCCTGGTGAAGTGCTTCCTGGGTCCCGGGGACGAGGCCGTCTTCGCCTGGCCGAGCTTCGCCATGTACCCGATCGTGACCCAGGGTGTGGGCGCAACGGCGGTGAAGGTTCCACTCGACCCGCAGCTGGTGGTGGACGTGAAGGCGCTGGTGGGCGCAGTGACCGAGCGCACGCGGCTGCTCTTCCTCTCGAACCCCAACAACCCGACGGGAACCTCGATCGGCGCCGCGGACCTGGCCGGGTTGCTGCGGGAGGTACCCGAACATGTCATCGTCGTGAACGACGAAGCCTATCTCGACTACGTGCGCCGCGAGGATTTCCCGGACTCGCTCGCCTGCCTCGAAGATCGGTCCACGTTCGTCACGCTGCGCACGTTCTCGAAGGTCTACGGCCTGGCGGGGCTACGCCTCGGCTATGCGGTGGGTGATCCCGAGCTGGTGGGGCTGCTGGAGCGGGCGCGCCATCCATTCAATGTGAACCTGCTGGCGCAGGTGGCGGGCTGCGCCGCGCTCGAGGATCCAGAGCACGTAAGCCGGATTCGCCGCATGACGCACGCAGGCCTGGATCAGCTCGAGTGCGCCTTCGATGAGATCGGGCTCGCTTACACGAAGAGTGATGCGAACTTTATCCTCGTCAAGGTGGGGTCGTGCGCGGCCGAGATTCATGCGGGGCTACAGCGAGCCGGCGTCATCACCCGACGCATGGACGCCTTCGGGCTCCAGGATCGGCTGCGGATCACCGTGGGCCTGCCGGAGGAGAACAAGCGCCTGATCGAGGCGCTGCGCCAGGAGCTGGGGCGATGAGCACGGAGCCCCTGTTCGAGCGCCTGGCCGTGATTGGCCTGGGCCTGGTCGGCGGCTCTGTGGCGCTGGGAGCGCAGGCCCGGGGTCTGGCGCGCGAAGTGCGGGGCGTGGATCCCCAGCTCGAGAGCGCCGGACCGATCGCGCTGGTCACGCTGGAAGAGGCCGTGGTCTGGGCGGACGGGCTGGTGCTGGCGGTGCCCGTAGAGTCGATCGAGCTCGTTGTCGAGCAGGTCGCTGCCTACGTGGGTCCAGAGACGATCCTGACCGACACCGCGAGCGTGAAGGGTCCGATGGCCGCCGCCGCGCGCCGTCTGCTGCCGGATGCGGGTCGCTGCGTCGGAGCGCACCCGATGGCCGGCGGCGATGCGAGTGGTTTTGCCCACGCACAGGCCGATTGCTTCCAGGACGCGCCCTGCATCCTCACGCCTCAGGGCAGCGAGCCCCCGGAGGTGGTGGACCGCGTCGATCAATTCTGGCAGGGTCTGGGCACATTTACGGTCCGCATGAGGCCGCAGGAGCACGATGCGGTGATGGCGCTGCTGTCCCACGCGCCGCACGTGGTAGCCTTCGCGTTCGCGCAGGGCCTACCTGACGCAGAGACGCTCCGATTGGCGGGCCCAGGGCTGCGGGATTTCGTACGCATCGCCCGCGGCAACCCGCGGCTCTGGTGCGAGATTTTGCTTATGAATCGCTGGCATATAGCCGAAGAAATTGCGCAGTTCGAAAAGAACTTGGCAGGTATCTCGGAGGCGCTTGCTCGGGGTGACCGTGAAGCGCTCGAGCGCGCGCTCAGGCGCGGACACCAAGCGCTAGAAGCGCTGGAGCGCTAGGTGTTCAGGAAAACACAGGCAGAACAGTAGGGAGACCGAGGAATTGAGTCAAGATGGTTGAGACAGGTCAGAGCAGCCCAGATGCGGCAGTGGAGACTGAAGAGAGCTTCGCGGAGCTCTTCGAGCAAAGCAAAGACTTCCTGAAAGCGGGCGATGTGGTGGAGGGCACGATTCTGCGCGTGGACGCAGACCACGTGCTAATCGATGTCGGCTACAAATCGGAAGGCTTGATTCCGACCTGGGAGTTTGCGGACAAGGATGGAATCGCCCGCATTGACCCCGGCCAGATAGTCGAGGTGATGGTGGAGCAGGCCGAGGACGAGGAGGGTCTGGTCCGCCTCTCCAAGGAGAAAGCCGACCGTGTCCGTGTCTGGGATCGGCTCTCCCATGCCTACGATCAGGGAGATGTTGTCGAGGGCACGATCGATGGCCGCGTGAAGGGCGGCCTTTCGGTGTATGTCATGGGTGTGAAGGCCTTCCTGCCCGGCAGCCAGGTCGATCTGCGACCCGTGCGTAACCTCGAGCGCATGATCGGCGAGGTCCAGAAGTTCAAGATCATCAAGTTCAATCAGCGCCGCGGAAACATCGTGCTCTCCCGCAGGGCATTGCTCGAGACCGAGCGCCAGAGCCTGCGCGACGAAACCCTGCGGACCCTGCAGGACGGCCTCGTCATCGAGGGGATCGTTAAAAACATCACCGACTACGGCGCCTTCATCGATCTCGGCGGGATCGATGGGCTGCTTCACATCACCGACATGTCTTGGGGCCGGATCTCCCATCCGTCGGAGCTCTTCCAGGTGGGCGAATCCGTCAAGGTGAAGGTGCTCAAGTTCGATGTGGCCAGTGAGCGCGTCAGTCTCGGCCTCAAGCAGACCCTGCCTGACCCGTGGGTGAACGTGAGCGAGCGCTATCCCATTGGGCTTCGGCTGCGCGGCAAGGTGGTCTCGCTCGCCGACTACGGCGCCTTTGTCGAGCTCGAGCCGGGCATCGAAGGCCTGATCCATATCTCCGAGATGAGCTGGACCAAGCGGGTGAAGCACCCGTCAAAGATGGTTGCAATCGGGGACGAGGCGGACGTCCTTGTACTCGATGTGAACGAGGAGAGCCGCAAGGTCTCCCTCGGGATGAAGCAGGTGGAGCCCAACCCCTGGAGCCTGTTGGAGGAACGGTATCCACCTGGAACGCGCGTCAAGGGCGTGGTCCGCAACGTTACGAACTTCGGCGTCTTCGTCGGGATCGAGGACGGGATTGATGGCCTCATTCACGTATCCGACATCTCATGGACGAAGCGGGTCCACGACCCCAAGGAGTTTTACAAGAAGGGCGACGAAGTCGAGGCCGTCGTACTCAAGGTAGACCGAGAGAACGAGAAGTTCTCACTGGGAGTGAAGCAGCTCGAGCGGAGCCCGTGGGAGGCCGTCCCGGGGAAGTACCCGGTCGGGACGAAGGTGCAGGGCAAGGTCACCAACATCGCCGACTTCGGCTGCTTCGTCGAGATCGAAGAAGGCATCGAGGGCTTGATCTTTGCGTCCGAGATCGGAAAGGACGTCGAGAACATGCGCGATGTCGTCAAGGAAGGCGATACGGTCGAGGCCTTGGTGGTGCGCGTCGATGCCGCCGAGCAGAAAATTGCGCTCTCGATCCGTGCGATTGAGGCCAAGGAAGAGCGAGAGGCCATCCAGCGCGCGGGGGCGCAGGCTCGAACCCAGACTGCCACGCTGGGCGACCTGCTGCCGCGTGAGCTTCTGGACCGGGTCGGCCGGGACTCAGCGGACGCATCGGATGATGGCACGGACGAGGGCGACACGCAGGACTGATTAGGCGCTGTGCGCGCACGGGAGAAGGGGGGCTCCGGCATGACAAAAAGTGACCTGATCGAGAGGGTTGCGGCTCGCTTGCCGCACATCTCGAAGAAGGATACGGAGATCGTGGTCAACACGATCTTCGACAGCATGACCGAGGCTCTGCGGCGCTCGGACCGGATCGAAATCCGCGGCTTCGGGAGCTTTCAGGTCAAAATCCGAGAGGCGCGCGAGGGGCGAAACCCCAAGACGGGCGAGGAGGTCAAGATCCCCGCCAAGCGCACGCCCTTCTTCAAGGTGGGGAAAGAGCTCAAGGAACGCATTGACGCCACGGGGCGGGCCAAGCGCGAGGCGGAGGCAAGGATGCGCGAGCAGAGCGAGGCCGGATCAGCGGAGAACGTCTGAAGTGACAAGGCGGCCTCCCCTCTGGGCGCCTTGGCGAATGGAGTACATCAAGAGCGACAAATCAGGCGAATGCATCTTCTGTGACCTCCGTCCCGAGCTAGACCGTGACCACCTGGTGCTTCACCGGGGGCAACATGTCTTCGTGCTGCTCAATCGCTATCCCTATTCCGCTGGCCATCTGCTGGTGGCTCCGTATGCCCACGGCGCTTGCCTCGAAGAGCTCGAGCTCGAGGTACGCTCGGACCTGATGGCGCGCATTGCCGATGGCGCGCGGGTGCTCAAGCACGCCTACCGCTGCGACGGCCTGAATATCGGCGCCAACGTAGGCACCGCCTCCGGCGCGGGCTACCCGGACCACCTTCACTTTCACATCGTACCGCGCTGGAGCGGGGACACGAACTTCATGACGGTCGTGGGAGAGACCTCGGTGATCCCGCAACACGTCGAACGGATCTTCGATGAGCTGGTCGCCGGTTTCCAGGAGCTCTCCGCATCATGAGGGGCTTGATCAGCACTGCGGTGCTCGTCACGATCGTGGGCTTCGCTGCGTTCCTGGTGCATAACAACTCGGAGCGAGTGAGCATCAACCTCGTGTTCACCGTGTTGGCCGGGGTGCCGCTCTGGGGCGCGCTCCTGGGAACCCTGATGCTGGGCGCGCTCTTGGCGGGTCTTGGCTGCCTCTGGCCCCTGCTGCGGCTGCGGCTGCAGGTGCGACGTCAGAGTCGGCAGATCACGCGTTTCGAGCAGGAGATTCACGGCCTGCGTACCCTGCCCCTCGAACAGGAGGCACACGCGGCGGATACATCAGCCCAGGAAGGATAGGACTCCATGAGCTGGTTCCGTTGGGGTGCCGGCCGATCCGAGCCGGGCCAGACCACCGGGGCGCATATGCGCCGGGCGCTCCATCTTGTACTGGCAGGGGACCTGGTGGCCGCGGAGGCGGAGCTCGCGGTCGCCGCGCGTCTGGACTCGTCTTCCTTCGACGTCTACCTGGCGCTGGCCAACCTCTACCGCGCGCGCGGTGAGATTGGCCGCGCCATTCAGATCCACCAGAATCTGCTTCTGCGCAAGGACCTGGACCCCCTCTTGCGCCGCGAGGCGTTGCTCGGGTTGGCGCTCGACTTTCGGGCCGGCGGCTTCCTGCGACGAGCCGCTGCCTCGTTCGCAGAGCTGCTCGAGGTGGATCCGCAGAACCAGCAGGCGCTGCGTGAGCTGGAGCGCATCCGGGTCGAGAGCGGTGACTGGGAGGAGGCCATCCGCATCCGGCGTCGTATCGGACGAGCCGATCCTGCCACGCCGCAGATCCTCGCGCATCTGTGGACAGGTCTGGGACGCGAGCGGGCGAAGGCCGGCCATGAAGCCGAGGCGCGCAAGACCTTCCGGCGCGCCTTCGGGCACGACCGCCGCTGCGCTGAGGCGTACATCGCTCTCGGCGACCTGAAGTTCCGCGACGGAAAGGTCCGCAAGGCGATCGGGTTGTGGCGCCGCGCGCTCCCGCTGCATGCGGCCATCGGCGGTCTGCTCTATCCGCGGCTCTGGGAGGGTTACACGGCGCTGGAGGACCTGGCGGGCCTCGAAGCCGTGCTGCAGGAACGCCTGAGCAGTGAGCCCGACGACCGGGAGGCTTCGATCTGGCTCGCCCGCGTGATCGTGCGTCAGGGGCGTGTGGACGAGGGGCTCGCAGGCCTACGCCGGCTTCTCGACCGAGTGCCCGGCTTCCTGCCGGGCTATGCGGAGATTGGGCGTGTTCTGCTGCAGGAGAAGCGCGAGGCCGAGGCGACCAAAGCCTTCGAGGAGCTTCTCGACCGCCTTCCCATCGAGCGTCAGCGTCTGCACTGCCGAAGCTGCGGCACCCAGGACACGGAGCTCCACTGGCGCTGCCCGCAGTGTGGCGAGTGGGATAGCTTCGTGTAGGGGAGGGGAAGTCCTCGGATCTAAAGGGGATTCCCGTACCTACGTTTTCGACGGATCTTCGCAATTTGCCGCGAGCGACAAGCGAGCGACAGCTCGGAACGGTGCGACACCGCATCCCCGCTGTAGGGTGCCAGCAATCTGAGTCCCGAGCAGCCATTGGACACATGGCCTGGAGCGTCCTGCGGCAGCGTGTGGGCGCTTAGGGGCGGAGAGGATCAGGGCCTAGTCCAGGCACCACACGCAGCCGGACTGGCTATGGGCAGCTCCCGTTGACCACCCCACCATCGAAATCGTC
>SMWZ01000033.1 GCA_004356455.1 Deltaproteobacteria bacterium | reverse complement strand
GGCTCTGGTATAAAGCTTGCTACTGCCGGAGTCGGTTGCGCTCCGCCCGGGTGTGGCGGAAGATCGCCCCAGATGCGGATAGCTCCGCGGAGAGGACGCTCGCATGCAGAAGGTCGAGGCGGTGATCAAGCCTTTCAAGCTGGATGAGGTGAAGGAGGCCCTGGACGGGATCGGCATCCAGGGCATCACCGTCTCCGAGGTCAAGGGGTTCGGACGCCAGAAGGGGCATACCGAGCTCTATCGGGGCGCCGAGTACGTGGTGGATTTCCTGCCCAAGATCAAGATCGAGGTGGTCGTGCCGGATAATCTCGTGGATAAGGTCACCGCTGCGATCCAGGGGTCTGCCAACACGGGCCGGATCGGAGACGGAAAGATTTTCATTTTGCCTGTGCTCGAGGCGGTGCGGATTCGCACCGGCGAGCGGGGCGAGGACGCCATCTAGTCAAGACCCAGGCAACGGAGGAGAAGATGCACCAGGCGAGGACCCCGAAAGAAGCGTTGGAATTTGCTGTGCGCGAGGGCGCGCAGCTCGTGGACTGCAAGTTTGTCGATTGGCTGGGCCAGTGGCAGCACGTCACCTTCCCCATGCACGAGTTCGACGAGTCCACCTTCGAGGAGGGCCTTGGCTTTGACGGGTCGAGCATCCGCGGCTGGCAGTCGATCGAGTCGAGCGACATGCTGATCATTCCGGATCCGGCCACCGCGATGATCGACCCGTTCTGCGAGCATCCGACACTCTCGCTGATCTGCAATATCATCGATCCCATTACGCGCGAGCCGTACAGTCGTGATCCGCGTCATATCGCCACGAAGGCAACCAACTATCTCAAGCTGACGGGGATCGCCGACACGGCGTACTTCGGTCCCGAGGCGGAGTTCTTCATCCTGGACGACGTGCGCTTCGAGACCAAGGAGCAGGCGAGCTACTACTACGTGGACTCGGTGGAGGGCCGTTGGAACAGCGGTCGGGTCGAGGGGCCGAACCTCGGCTACAAGCCGCGCTACAAGGAGGGGTATTTCCCGGTTCCGCCCACCGATTCGCTGCAGAACCTGCGCAGCGAGATGGTACTCCAGATGGAGAAGCTCGGGCTCGTGATCGAGTGCCAGCACCACGAGGTCGCGACCGCGGGACAGGCGGAGATCGACATGCGCTTCCTGCCCCTGGTCGAGATGTCCGACGCGCTGCTGCTCTACAAGTACGTGGTCAAGAACGTGGCCTACCGCGCAGGGAAGACCGTGACCTTCATGCCCAAGCCGATATTCAACGATAACGGCTCGGGTATGCACGTCCATCAGTCGCTGTGGAAGGACGGGAAGCCGCTCTTTGCCGGTAACGAGTACGCCGGGGTCTCGCAGATCTGTTTGCATTACATCGGCGGGATCCTCAAGCGCGCCCGCTCGCTGGCTGCCTTCACCAACCCGACGACCAACTCGTACAAGCGACTGGTACCCGGGTTCGAGGCGCCGGTCACTCTGGCCTACTCCAGTCGGAACCGCTCCGCCGGCGTCCGTATCCCCATGTACTCGCCGAGCCCCAAGGCCAAGCGCATCGAGGTGCGCTTCCCGGATCCCTGCTGCAACCCATACTTGGGGTTCTCGGCCATGCTGATGGCGGGGCTCGACGGAATCGAGAACAAGATCGATCCGGGCGCGCCGCTGGACAAGGACATCTACTCCCTGTCACCCGAAGAGCTCGAGAACTTCGAGGTGATGCCGGCCACCCTCGAAGAGGCGCTCGACTGCCTGGAGGAGGACCACGAGTTCCTCTTAAAGGGCGACGTCTTCACCGAAGACGCGATTCGCACCTGGCTCAGCTACAAGCGTGAGAACGAGTGCCGCCAGGTCGCCCTGCGTCCGCACCCGCACGAGTTCGAGCTCTACTACGACCTGTAGCAGGACGGCAGCATAGGGGCGGGGGTGCAAGCGCCGCGACAGCGGCGCGCGCAGCCAGGCCTAGCCGAGCGAAGAGGCGGGTGGGTGCGGCCGCCCGCACCCGGGACCCGCTAGTCGAGCGCTAGTCCCGCGCTAGCTGAGCACATCCGACAGCGCGTAGAGCCTGGGCGGGCGGCCGACGACCCAGCGGGCGGCGCGCACGGCGCCGACCGCGAAGTTGTCGCGCGAGAGCGCGCGGTGGCTCAGCTCGATGCGCTCTCCTGGACCCGCCAGGTAGACGGTGTGCTCCCCGACGCTGTCCCCGGCGCGCAGGGACTGGATGCCGATGGCCTCCGGAGGGCGCTCTCCGATCCGGCCCACGCGCTGATACACGGCCGTCTGCTCCAGGTCCTGGCCACGTGCCTCGGCGGCCACGCGTGCGAGCGCCAGGGCCGTGCCGCTGGGTGCGTCCAGCTTCTGGCTGTGGTGCAGCTCCAGCACCTCGATCTCGTAGCCCTCGAGTCGGCGCGCTGCCTCGGCCACCAGGTCCAGCAGCACGTTGATGCCGAGCGAGAAGTTGGCGGCCATGACGATGGGAATCCTGCGGGCCGCCTGCTGGATGCGGCGCATGTCCTCGCTCCCGAATCCCGTTGTGGCCAGCACGAGCGGCACGCTCTTGCGGGCGGCGGCATCGACCAGAGCCAGCGTACTCTCGGGAACCGAGAAGTCGATAGCGACCTGTGCGCTGTCCAGCGCGGGCTCGAGCTCGGTGCTGAGCTTCACTCCAGGCGAGATCTCATGGCCCAGATCGGGATGGCCCGGCCGCTCGAGCGCGGCGGCCGTACGCATGCCCGCCGTTCCCTCCAGCGCGCGCAGCACGTGGCCGCCCATGCGGCCGCCTGCACCCGTGACCAGCACTGCAATCATGCGGGGCTCAGCTCTGCCAGCGCCGCCTCCAGACGGTCGCGGTTGGATTTCTGCATGGTCGTGAGCGGAAGCCTTAGCATTGGGTCTGGAATGCGCCCCTGGATGAAGAGTGCCGTCTTGACCGGAATCGGGTTGGACTCGAGAAAAAGCGCCGACATGACCGGCAGGAGCCGAGCATGCGCCGCGCGCGCGCGGGCGGCGTCTCCGCTCATGAAGGCGCGCGTGATCTCGATCATCTCGCGCGGGGCGACATTGGCCGTGGTGCTGATGACACCCTCGGCCCCGATCGCGAGCAGGGGCAGCGTGAGGGGGTCGTCGCCCGAAAGCATCACGAAGCCGGGCTCGCACAGGGCCAGGGTCTGCGACGCCGCCACCAGGTCACCGCCACATTCCTTCAAGCCGATCACACCCGGCACGCGCGAGAGCCGCCCGATCGTGGCGGGCTCTATGCGCGAAGCGGTGCGCCCCGGGATGTTGTAGAGCAGCAGCGGCAGCCCGGTTTCCTTAGCCACGGTGTGGTAGTGCTGATAGATGCCGTCCTGCATGGGCTTGTTGTAGTAGGGCGAGATGAGCAGCGCCGCCTCCGCTCCGACGCGGCGGGCCTCGCGTGTGAGCTCCACGGCCTCGCGCGTGTAGTTCGAGCCGGAACCCGCGATCACGGGCACGCGTCCGGCCGCGACGTCCACCACGTGCTTCACGACCTGAACGTGCTCCGCGTGCGAGAGCGTGGCGGCCTCGCCGGTGCTGCCGCAGGGGACCAGCCCGTCTACGCCGCATTCGATCTGCCACTCGACCAGGCTTGCAAGTGCGTCCGCGTCGATCGCTCCATCGCTCCGGAACGGAGTGACCAGTGCGGTGTAGGTGCCTTTGAATCTCATGCGGTCTCCCGCTCCCCAGCATAGACATTACGCGCCCGCTGCGTCCTGGCGATAGGGAGAGGCATCAGCGGTCCCACTCCGGGATCGACTCGCCCTGCCAGGTCTCCTCCAGCGTCTGCCGCCGCCGAATCAGCTCCGCTCGCGAGCCGTCTACCATCACCTCGGCCACCAGCGGCCGGCCGTTGTAGCCGGACGCCATCGCGAAGCCGTAGGCGCCGGCGTCGCGTATGACGACCAGGTCGCCGGGCTCGACGTTCGGGAGCGCGCGCTGCTCGGCGAAGCGGTCCGTCGTTTCGCATACGGGTCCGACGATATCCACGGGTGCGCGATCGCCCGCGCGCAGTGGATCAGTCTCGATTCGCATCTCGGCCTGGTACAGGGCCGGGCGCAGGAGATCATTCATGCCGCCATCCACGATCAGGAATTTGCGGTCGGCGTTCTGCTTGCGATAGAGCGCGCGTGTGACGAAGATTCCGGCGCCGGCGGTGAGCACCCTGCCCGGCTCGCACACCAGGGTGGCATCGAGACCGCCCAGGACCTCGAGCGCTAGCGCGGCATAGGCTTCGGGCGTGGGCGGATCGTCGTGGCCCGAGTACTCGACACCGAGCCCCCCTCCGATGTCGATCAGCTCGATCCGGTGACCTTGTGCATGGAGCGCGAGCACGACGTTCTTGATGCGGAGCAGCGCGTCGCGCAGCGGGCCGAGCGAGGTCATCTGGGAGCCGATATGGCAGTCGACGCCAGCCACACGCACGTTCAGCAGCGACTCGGCATGGGCGTAGGCTTTGGCGGCGTCCTCGATGGGGATCCCGAACTTCGAGCTGCGTAGGCCCGTCGCGATCTTGGGATGCGTCTCGGGATCGACATCGGGATTCAGCCGGAAGGAGATCGGCGCCACCTTCCCCAGCGCCTGCGCGCGCGCGTCGAGGGTGATGAGCTCCTCGAGCGACTCCACGTTGAACATACGGATGCCCACCTCGAGGGCGCGCTCGATCTCATCCGCGCGCTTACCCACCCCCGAGTACACGATCATGCGGGGGTCGGCTCCGGCGCGCAGCGCGCGCTCCAGCTCACCGCGCGAGGTGACGTCCGCTCCGCAGCCGTGATCCAGGAACGTGCGCACGATCGCGAGGTTCATGTTGGCCTTCAGGGAGTAGGCGAGCAGATGGGGCGCTCCCTCAAAGGCCCGACGCAGGCGCTCCACGCGCTCGATCAACGCACCGCGGCTATAGACGTACAGGGGCGTGCCGAAGCGCTCGGCCAGATCCGCCACGGCGACCTGTTCCAGGTAGAGCGCTGCCTCGCGCCGGGTCAGCACCTCACGGAAGCTCATGGCGTCGTCTGCTCCTGGCGTTCCTTCTCCTCCTCCTGGGCCGGCGCCGGCGTCTGCGTCCGCAGCGGTGGCCCGTACCGACCACACGCTCCCGCCAGCAGGGCCAGCGCCAGCAGACTGATCCGGAGCCTTCTCATTCGGCGGCCTCCAGCTGCCCCCGCGTGGCCTCGAGGACGGCGCGTGCGTCCTCCAACGCGCGCTCGACCTCTGCCCGCGCGGGACCTCCGGTGATGGTTCTGGCCTCGAGCGAGCGCTCGACCGAGAAGAAGCTCGCGGGCTCGAAGTCGAGCCGCGGGTCGAAGCCCTGGAGCGTGTCACGCGAGAGCTCCGAGAGCGGCACGCCCGTCTCCAGCGCGTGCGCAACGACGCGTCCCACGACCTGATGTGCCTCCCGGAAGGGGAGGCCACGCTGCACCAGATGCTCCGCCACGTCGGTGGCGAGCAGCATGGGATCCGAGGCGGCCGCCGCCATGACGGGGGCGTTCACCCGCAGCGTGCGAATCGTGGCCGCCAGAATCGCCAGACAGCCTGCGGTCGTCTCCACCGCGTCGAAGAGCGGCTCCTTGTCCTCCTGCATGTCCCGATGGTACGAGAGCGGAAGCCCCTTGAGCGTGACCAGCAGGCTTACCAGCGATCCGACCACCCGGCCGGCCTTGCCCCGCACCAGCTCGGGCGCGTCCGGGTTCTTCTTCTGCGGCATCAGGCTGGATCCGCTTGCGTAGGCGTCGTCAATCTCGACGAAGCCGAACTCGCTCGAGCTCCAGAGCACGAGCTCCTCCGAGATGCGCGAGAGATGGATCATCAAGATGCTCAGAGCGGCCAGCAGCTCGAGCGCCGCGTCGCGCGCCGAGACCGAATCCAGGCTGTTTTGTGTGGGCGCTTCGAACCCGAGCTCGGCGGCGGTGCTCTCCCGGTCCAGGGGCAGCGTGCTGCCTGCGAGCGCGCCCGCCCCGAGCGGGCACGAGCGCATGCGTCGTCGTGCATCCCCGAGCCGCTCGTCATCGCGCGAGAGCGCCTGGTAGTGGGCCAGCCAGTGATGCGCCAGCCGAACCGGCTGGGCGCGCTGCAAATGTGTGTAGCCCGGCAGGATGACGTCGATCTCGCGTTCGGCGCGCTCGACCAGAACGGCTCTCAGCTCGAGCAGCCCGCCGCGCAGCTGCAGGATCTCCTCCCGCATCCACAGCAGCAGGTCGGTGGCCACCTGGTCGTTGCGGCTGCGCCCCGTATGGAGCTTGCCGCCCAGCGGCCCCACAATCTCGGTCAGCCGTTGCTCCACATTCGTGTGGATGTCTTCCAGCGCGGGGTCGAGTTCGAGGCTTCCCTGCTCGAGCTCGCGGCCCACCTGCTCGAGTCCGCGCACGAGCTGCTTCGCCTCGGCCTTGGCGATTATGCCCTGCCGCGCGAGCATGCGCACGTGCGCGATGCTCACGCGAATGTCCTGCCGCCAGAGCCTGCGATCGAAGTTCACCGACGAGGAGAAGCGCTCCATGCGCGCATCCGTCGGCCTTCGAAATCGTCCTCCCCAGGTCTTTTTCGAATCCGCCATCCCTGTACACCTTCCCCAGAAAGGGGGCGCCGAGAGTGCCCATTCGGGCACTCCGAGGGTAGCAAGCGCCGGGGAGCGGCGCGCGCAGCGAGCCAAAGGCGAGCGTAGCGCGGGCAGGCGGCTGTGCCGCCGATATCCCGCTAGTTTCGCAAGCGCCGGGGAGCGGCGCGCGCAGCGAGCCAAAGGCGAGCGTAGCGCGGGCAGGCGGCTGTGCCGCCGATATCCCGCTAGTTTCGCAAGCGCCGGGGAGCGGCGCGCGCAGCGAGCC
>SMWZ01000230.1 GCA_004356455.1 Deltaproteobacteria bacterium | reverse complement strand
GACGTTGGCGTTCTTCAATAGTTCCAAAGCCACGAAACGGTCGTTCTCGGATGCCTCTGGGTCGTCAAGAATCTTTCGTAGCTGCTCCAGGTGGCTGGAACGAAGGAGGTGGGCGCTGTCGTCCATGGCGTGCGCGGCAAAGAGCTCGATCGCCTCGCGCTCAACCTTGAGCACCTTGTGACCCTCGAACACGGATGGGGATACCTAATCGGAGGTGAGCTCCCGGTCCTCCGTGTAATCCGGGCCGAGCTCGAAGATCTCTTGAAATCTGAACTGCGGCACCAAGCGAAACTATAGCGACTACGATGAAGGTCTATAGTCGGGCGTTGGAGGGTGCCGGTGCGTCGCCGCTCAAGCGGTAGGTCATTGCCATCAGCAGTACCGCGGGTGTGTAGACTCCGGGCAGGTCGAGCCACCAGTGGTCCGCCTCGACGAAGCCGCGCGCTGTATCGTAGATGTGCAGCAGCGCGTGAGCAACGAAGAAGACAGCGGAGATTGCCACCAGCGGAGCGCGCGTTGCGGGTCTGAAGGCGGCCCAAGCCAGTGCCAGCGCGAAGGTGAGGAAGGCACACCCGATGTCGCGCACGAAGTGCTCGTTGTAGTTTCCGAAGTCGGGAACGCCGGCCGGCAAGTCCGAGTACCAGTAAGCCGGATCGATCAGCATCCAAGCGGCGTTCCCCGCAGAAATCAGTGCGAGCGCCGAGAGCAGCAGGAACCAGCCGTCTACGCGTGAAGCCATGACCCCTCCTCCGCACACGCGTCTTGCGTGTTCCGGATAAGATTAACGCGCTGAGAAGCATCGGGTCGAGCCAGGGCATGATGTTTGCGCAGCAGATCTAGCCGTCATAATCTGGCGGAGGCCTCTTCGGGCTGGACGAGCCAAAGAGTCAGCGGGATGCTAGGGGGTAGACGGCATGGGAAAGCTGGTATCGGCAGCGGGGATGAACGCGCTCGTGACGGGCGCCTCGAGTGGGATCGGAAGAGGGCTGGCCCTTCGCCTCGCCCACGAGGGGGCAAGAGTCGCACTCGTCGCTCGACGGGTGCCGGAGCTCGAGGCGGTGGCGGAGGAGATCGCCCGCGGGGGCGGTGAGGCGCGGGTCCTGCCGTGCGATGTGTCCGACCGGGCTCAGGCAACGGGCATCGCTGAGCAGGTGCTGAGAGAGTTCGGCGCGGTCGACATTCTGGTGAACAACGCGGGCTATGGACACCACCGCACTTTTCTCGAGTGGCCGCTCGAGGACATGGAGCGCATGATGCGGGTCAACTATTTCGGCGCGCTCTATCTCACGAAGGCGCTGCTTCCGCAGATGGTCGAAAGAGGCCGCGGATGGCTCGTATTTCTGGCGTCCGTGGCTGGCAAGCTGGCGGTTCCCGATGAGAGTGCCTACGTGGCCTCCAAGTTTGCGCTGGTCGGGCTCGGGGAGTCGCTTTCTTTCGAGCTGGAGGGAGCCGGGGTTCATGTGCTCAATGTGTGCCCCGGTACCATCCGTACCGACTTCTTCGATGCGGAAGCGCTGCGCCGGATGCCCGCCGTGGCGAGGCGAATGATGACCGACCCTGGGCCGCTGATCGATGCCATCATGAAGGCCCTGCGGCGCGGACAGCACGAGCTCGTGTTTCCTCGCTTCGTCGGCCTGGGCTCAGTGGTGCGTGCGATCGCGCCCGGATTCATGCGCTGGAGTGTCCGTCGCACGGTCCTGGCAGCCCATAGGTAAAGAAGGAGAACTCCCATGGCCGAGGATCGGCCCGCGCAAAAGAAGCAGGCGAAGATCGAGATGCAGATTGATGAAGACGTGGCGCAGGGTATGTACATCAATCTGGCGGTTGTCCACCACGATGAGATGAACTTCACGATCGACGTGATGTACATGGCGCCGCACCAGCGCCGGGCGAAAGTGCGGGCGCGGATCATCTCGGCCCCGAGGCACACCAAGCGGCTGCTAATCGCGCTGCAGGAGCAGATGCGCAATTACGAGGAGCGGTTTGGGACCATCGAGCTAAGCGGTCCGAATCCCGCAGACAAGCTGCTTCACTGAGAGCGCTGCGCGGGCGCGTCATCCGTCCGCTTGCGCGTGGAGGCCTTCGCGTACGGTCCGAGCTCCATCGCGCGGTAGATCGCGTTCTGAGCTGCGTTGCTCTGCTCTTTGAAGCCCACGGTCGGGTAGACGAAGGCGGCGCGCGCGTCCACCAACTGGATCCCGCTGCCCGCTTGCGGATCCTTGAACCAACCAGCGTAGAGGACCATCACCCGGACGCTGCGGTCCGCTCCCAGCTCTGCCAGAAACTCACCCGGGCTCTTGTCTTTAATGCCATGTCTGCGCATGGTTTCGAGTGCGGCTCTCAGCCAGCGCTCGCAGCGATCCGGCTGGCCTAGATCGGGGTTCGCGGCCTGTCGCAGCACGGCGTCCACGCGCTCACACGGGACGCGAGCGGCGGTTACCGTGACCCACTCGTTCTCCGTACCATCGATCAGGAAGCTCGCGTCAACCTTGTAGTCTCTCGACCACTGATCCGTATCGAGCTCGGGCCCGGGGTGGGCCATGAATTGCTCGAGCAGGTCCTTGGCCTGGGCCTCGACCCATTCGCGGTCGGGATCGGGCTCCGTCTCGCTCGGCGCTGCGGGCGCTTCCACCAGCGTCGTGAGGTGGGTCTCCTCGGACAGGGCGGCGATCTGGGCCGTCACCTCCTCGATCGGCACCCGCGGCGGTTGGGGTTCAACCCGGACCAGGTTCGCCAGCAGCCCACCCACAAGCAGGCCGAAGCTCAGGCAGCCCGCTGCCCACAAGCTCTGTTTCAGCACTTCGGTGCCTCCGCCCCTCCGCAGTGCTCATCTCTTCGGCGCGCACGGTCCGACGCTGAACGCTGCGAAGAGGTGCCGCCTTATTGCGTGTAACTTGCGTGTTGACGCCCGGCACTCCTCCATGAATTTCTGGGCGGAGAGGGTGCGAGCGCTGAAAAGACCCATGGCTTTCTCCTTGCGCTGTCGGGCGAGGGACGATCCAACCTGCTCATGTGGCGATACAAAGTCCTCCGTGCTTGCGACGACGAGCGTTGCTAAGATAGGGGCATGGACCTTAGCTATAGCCCCGCCGAAGAAGCATTTCGTCAGAAGATTCGGAAGTTCCTGGAAGAGAACGCTCCCAAGAAGGCGCTGGGCGAAATGGCGCTCGCTGAGAGCAAGGCCTGGCAGCGGAAGCTGCATGAGGCCGGCCTCCTCGGTGCGGCCTGGCCCAAGGAGCACGGGGGGGCGGGGCTCACCGACATGGAGCAGGCCATTCTGAGCGAGGAGCTCACCCGCGCCGCGGCGCCGCCGGTGCCCGGTCAGATGGGCATCTGGTGGGTGGGGCCGGCGATCCTCAAGTTCGGCACCGAGCAGCAGAAGAAGCGCTTCGTAGCGCACATCCTCTCCGGCGAAGATATCTGGGCCACGGGCTACTCGGAGCCCAATGCGGGCAGCGACATGTTCAACACGCAGACCCGTGCGGAGCCGCGTGACGGCCACTATGTGGTCAACGGGCAGAAGATCTGGACCACCCAGGCGCATCTGGCCAACTGGTTCTTTTGCCTGGTTCGTACCCCGGTTCCCGACGCCAAGACCAAGTATGATGGGCTGAGTGTTCTGCTGATGGACATGAGCGCGCCTGGCGTCGAGGTGAAACCGATCCGCCAGATGACCGGGGGCTCGGAGTTCAATGAGGTCTTCATGACGAACGTCGAGGTCCCGATGGAGAATCGGCTCGGCGAAGAGGGTGAGGGCTGGAAGATCATTTCGCAGGCGCTGATCAATGAGCGCAGCGGTATCGCTTCGGGCATGCGCTTCGAGCAGTCACTGGGACACCTCGTCTCGCTAGCACGGAGGCGCGGGAAGACGGAAGACCCCGGCTGGCGCCAGCGCATCGCCGACCTGGCCATCTCTACGCAGATCACCAAGTACTCGGGCTTCCGCAGCACATCGGACGCGATCCAAGGTCGTCTGAACCCACACCTCTCTGCCGCGATGAAGCTATACGGGACCACCCTGTCGCAGCGCTTCGCGACCTCGATGTCGGAGCTGCTGGGTCCCTATGGGCAGCTCTACCAGCAGCACGACCAGGCCCCCGAGGCTCGGAAGGTGGGTCAGCGCCTCCTCTACGAGCGCTCGCTTACGATCGCGGGCGGCACGAGCGAGATTCAAAAGAACATCATCGCGGAACGAATTCTGGGCCTGCCCCGTCGGTGAGCACGACTAGCCTGGATTTCTCACCGGGTTGCGGTAGCGAGGGCGCCGAGTGTGTGCCAGGTCGGGCACGGGCCGAGAATGCGAGCGAACTTCCGGAACAGGACGCTAGGGCAGGTTGCCAGCGCAGACCTGAGTGGAGCCCGGATCGAGCCCGCTGAGCTTGCGGTTCATGACGGCCCAGTCGTTCAGCTCGCAATCGGGCGTTACGCCGAAGGCATCCGGGGCACTCACATCGATGGGCCCTCTGGTATTGCATTTGTCGGGCGCACTGATCCCCGGGGATATACCGGCCAGCGCATCCCGCTGCGTGTCCAGATCCAGCTGGTTCACCCTCCCGTCATTGGTAACGTCTCCGCACTGACACAGGTTGCCGATCCCGTCGGGGAGGTTGCCCAGCGGATCCCCCGCAGAGGCCACGCCGCCGCTATCGATCTGGTTCGGATTGGGCCTGAGGCGGCAGTTGTCGCAGGCGTCGCCGACCTCGTCCCCGTCTGAATCGGTCTGGTTCCCCACAGCCGGTACTCCCGCCTCGTTCGGCCCATTGGGAATCGTAGGGCAGTTGTCGTCGGCGTTCGGCACGCCGTCATCATCGAGGTCACAGTTCTGGACCGAAAGGTCTCCTCCAAAGAGGCGCTCGGTCGGACTGAAGGTAGCTCCCGTCGTAATTGGGGGTTTGGTCACGTCGCGGTAACGCAGGTCGATGTGGGTCAGCGTCCCGCCAGGCCCGGCCTGAAAATTGCCGGCCAAGGTCATCTGATCGCCGTCCTTCAGGGTGATCGTGCCGTCGTCCGCCAGCGCCGACAGCTGCGCGCCCGCGGAAACGTTCACCCCACACCCTTCCACGATGATGTTTCCTCCGCTGCCGCTGCTGGGTCCGTCTGCTGAAATGGTGGTCGTGGACCCGATGAGGATCGATCCCTCCGCGCTGATCTCCACGCGCCCGCCTCTGCCGCCGGTCGTGCCGCCGCCGTTGCCGTTGACATCGTCGAGGATCGTGATCGAGCCGTCCGAGAACAGATCGATCAGGGGGCCGCTGATGCTGCCGCTGTTGGCAGTGAGGGGCCCGTTCAGCGTGAGGGTTTTCGCAGCGAAGAGCTCGACGCCGCCCCCACAGCTTGCGGTTCCGAGGCCCCGCACGTCCATCGTCCCCTCCATGTTGATGGTCTTCCCGCTGACGATCAGGTCACCGGCGCAATCTTTACCGTTCAACAAGATGGACCCGGCCGAGGTCAGATGGACCGCGTCGCCCGCGCTGAGGATGATCTCGCCGCCGAAGCCCTCGGTGGAGGCCGAGGTGAACTTCAGCTGTCCCAGGATCTCGATGCTCCCTCCCGCATCCACGTCCAAGCAGCCGCCGTCGCCAAAGTTGCTCCCGTCGAAGAGCGCCTTTGTCAAAGTCACGTCCCCGAGGGCGTCGATGATCAACGCGCCACCTCCGAACTGTCCGCCGCTGTAGTCGAGATCGTCGAGTTTCACGAACCCGCCCGCGAGGAACTCTCCGAACGCGCCGCCGAGGCCCTGCGCACCGCCCTTGTCCTGGATCGGGCCCGTGAGGTCGATATTCTGGCCGGCGCTGAAGCAGAGATCCCCTCCGTCGCCCTCGCCCGCGGTGGCCGAGGCCCGGATCTTCCCCGGCCCCGTGATCGAGCCAGTCAACGACTCCAGCAGGAGCGATCCCCCGCTGAATCCCCTCAGGTCGATGGACCCCGCAAGCCCCGTGTTTTGCAGGACCACGTCTCCCACGATGAGGATGTCCAGCTCGCCACCGTCTTCGCCGAAGCCCCCCTTGGCATCGAATCGGCCGGTGTCCGTCACCGTCAGACGGCCAGCCGACATGCTGAATGAGCCCGCCCCGATTTCCAGTGTCGACTGGAGGATCACGTGGCGGTTTCCGAAGTCGATGTCCGAGAGGTCTGGAACCTGGATGTCCGCGCTGATGATGCAGGGATCGCCCGTGCAAAATACGTCCGGATCGGTGAGCGGGACGTTCGGATCAATGACCTGGGCTCGAGCCAGCTCCGCGCTTAGGGCCGCTGCCAGGAACATGAGCCACAGTTGCTGCTTTCGGAATATACTACGCATCCGCTTCGCGAGCCCCGGCGCCGACGTTTGGAAGGGCCGCGCAGGAGTGTGTGTGTTACCCCGCATCGTAACGCTACCTCAAGCGATGGCCACTTGGCAAGATTATGGTGGGATTTCGGCGCGCTCGGTGGCAGTATTCGCCCCGACATCCTCACTAAACGAGGGCACTGAGCTTGCGCTGATTTGCAGGGAGGTAGACGAAGGTGCTTTGCAGGCATGAGAACCGAAAGACCATGAGATACGCGCGCCTAGAAGGAGCGTATTCACTGCTTTTGCTGGCGTTTTTCTTCGGCGTTGCGTGTGGGCGCGGGGAGGCTCCGCCCGCCCCTCCGAGCACGGCGGTTGCGCCCGCGCCCCGAGCGGCCCAGCCGACCGCGGCTCAGCAGCGCTTGAGGGAGATCGCCGCGATTCCATCCCGGGCCAAGAATCCCGACGTGGCCCTGATGGAGCTGCAGCCCTGGCTGACCAATGAAGACCGCGACGCGCGCGAGGCGGCAATTCTCGCGCTCTGGGACATCGAGACGCTTGGCGCGAACCGAGCCCTCGCGAAAACGGCTCGCAACGACAAGGATCCCGAGATCAAGAGCTACGCGCTCGAGGAGCTGGTGGATCGGGAGGCTCCGGAGGCCTACGAGACCCTGACCGCGCTGCTGTCCGACCCCGATTCGGACCTGCGCGAGCAGGCGGCTGAGGGGCTGGAGACGCTCGATGAGGAGCGAGCCACCAAGCAGCTCTACGCCCAGCTCAAGACCGAGAGGGACGAGTGGGTGCGGGACGCGATTATATCGGCCCTGGAGAGCCTGGATCCAGACTTCGATGAGGACGAGTGGGAGCAGGACTAGGGTCCGATTCAGCTACGAGCCCGCGGTTTATTCCAGGTTGCTGAGGGCCTCGCGCGCAGCCCGCTGCACGCGGGAGCTCGGGTCGTTCTTGGCGGCCTCGGCCAGAGCGCTCTTCATCTCTATGTCCTCCAGCGGCTCGATCGCCGCCAGGCGTACGGCCTCGTTGTCGTCCTTGAGTGCTCGCATGAGCGCGCGCTGCAGGTTGCGATCTTCTTCATCGAATGCGGCGAGGTCGCCCAGAGCCTCCACCACCACGACGCGGTTGCCCGGGTCTTTGTCGCCCAGCGCCTGAATCAAGACCCGCCGAGCGGCCGGATCGTCCTCCGCCAGCTCGGCGAAGCCCTCCTCGATGGCCATGCGCCTCACCTCTGCGCTGGAATCGCGTAGAGCCGCCTTGATCAGGGGCTGACGGGGCGCCTCGTCGTCGTACCACAGCAGGTTTTCCAGCGCGGCCTGGCGGACCTTGGCGTTCCGGTCGTTCAGGAGAGCCTGCGTCAGCGCCGACTTGGCCTTATCGCTGTCTGCGGCGATCAGCCCCTCGATGGCGCGCTTGCGCCGGTCCGGATCTTTGTGCATGAGAGCCTGTCGCTTCAGCTGATCGAAGGCAGCGGACCCGCCGGAAGCTGCGCTCCGTGGTGTCCTGCGTGCCTTACGCCCGAACGGGACCGGGCCATGCGCGCGAGCGATCCCCTTTAGGACCCAGGCCCTTGTCAGGCGCTCAGTACCCTCGGCATCGGATTCGTCGCTGGCGTAGAAGCTGATCGAGCTGCGCTCTCCGAGAATTTCTCGCAGTGCCTCATCCGCCGGCAGGTGATCGAACTGCACCGAGACGGTCTCGTCCGCCGAGCCGGAAACGACAATTTCGACGCCTGTCGCGTCCGAGAAGGCCTGCAGCACGTCCTGGAGCGCGGTCGCCTGGATATTGGCGGAGACCGAATCGTTGTCCTCGAGGATGACCAGGGGCCGCTCGCCCGCGCCCGGGCTTTGTGCGTGGGCAGGGTGCGGCGCTAACACGAGCAGCGCAAAGCCGAGCAGCGTGGCTATGGGGGCTCTCTGGATCTGCATTCCGAATAGGGATTTAAACATATTTCGGTGGCAGAAGCCCAAGAAATGCGGGCTGCACACCGGTTGCGCCCCTCCTTCGCTTCTCCAGATAGAGGCGGTATGCTGCGGCCGCTTGGGCCCTGGCCGGGCGTCCGGGCCACTCACTCGCGGAGGTTCTGGTCGATGACGAACTCGTTGCGCAGAAGGGCGGGTCTGCGTTGCGCTGGCCTGGTGCTCGCGCTGGTCGCCTTGCTCCTATCCTGCCGCGAAGCGACGCCGCCCGCGGACCGCGGCCTGAAGCTCGTTGCAAGCACCCTCCCCGGCGGCGGGCATCCGTTCGCGATCGTGGCCGACGATTTCAACCGCGACGGAAAGACGGACCTTGCGGTCACGAATCCCAAGGTCTCGAAGGTCTCGATTTACCTCGGCCATGGGGACGGGACTTTCGAGAAGCCCGCGAACTTCGCGACGGGTAAGCAGCCGCGGGGCCTGGTGGCCGGGGACTTCAACGAAGATGGGTGGCTCGATCTCGCCGTCGCGAGCACCGGCCGGAACTCGGTATCGCTTCATCTCGGCCGGGGGGACGGGAGCTTTCGTGTGGCGGAGCTCTTCCGGGTGGGCTCGCGACCCTTCATGCTGCAGCCGGCGGATTTCAACCACGACGGCCACCTGGACCTGGTGGTGTCGAACGAGGGTGAGCGGGACAACCGGCGGGGACTCTCGGTGCTGCTGGGGAATGGAAGGGGAGGTTTCTCGGTTAGTTCGTACCCGACCGGGAGGTACGCTGCGGACGTCGCTCCGGCCGACTTCAACGGGGACGGCCAGATGGACGTGGCCGTGGCCACCTGGGGCACCAACGATGTGAACGTGCACTTCGGCCGAGGCGATGGTTCGTTCGTTGCGCGCAATAGCTTCACCTATGCTGGACACGGCATCTATCGCGTGCTCGCCGCCGATCTCAACCGCGATGGAAACTCCGACATGGTCTGGAGCGACCTACGCCGGGACGGTCTTTATCTGCTCTATGGGGACGGTGAGGGCGGTTTTCCGGTCACCCGCTTGCTGCCTGCGGGCCGGGGCGTGCGCCATGCGGTGGCGTTCGATCTGAACGGAGATGGCTGGTTGGATCTGATTGGCGTGAACACCGGCGCTGGCAATATCTCCGTCAATCTCTCTGATGGCAAGGGAGACTTCCTGCCGCCGCAAACGTACGCAAGTGGTGTCTTTCCCCGTACGGTGGCGGTGGCCGATCTCAATGGGGATGGGCGTCCCGACCTCGCCGTCGCGAACATGAGGTCAAACGACGTCCATGTTTTTCTCAACCAGGGTCCGGCTCCGCTGCAGGTCGTCGCCAGGCAGCGCGAGGCGGAGGAGCCGGCTCGGGAGCTCACCGCGCTGGAGCTTCCGACCTTCCGCTTTCCGAACGGGCTGGCCCTGGATCCCTCCGAGCAGAGCCTGCTGGTTGCGGACCAGCAGAATCACCGCATCGCTCGGGTCGAGATCGCCACGGGCGAGGTCACGACCCTGGCGGGGACAGGCAAGCCCGGCTCATCCGGAGATGGGGGTCCCGCCGTTGCCGCCCAGCTGCGGCTACCGTCCGGCGTCGTGATGGATGGTGAGGGGTACATCTACATTGCGGACTTCGGCAACAACCGGGTGCGCAGGATCGATCC
Source organism: Deltaproteobacteria bacterium (assembly GCA_004356455.1). Lineage (GTDB taxonomy): Bacteria > Myxococcota_A > UBA9160 > SZUA-336 > SZUA-336 > SMWZ01. The sequence goes on along the minus strand of SMWZ01000230.1, from coordinate 1,895 downwards.
CTCGGGCGCGATCTCCACCGTCGCCGGGACGGGCGAGAGCGGCTTCGGTGGCGACGGTAGGGCCGGAGTGAAAGCGCTGCTCAACCGCCCCTTCGCGCTGGCGCTCGACTCAGCAGGCGCGCTCTACATCTCGGATTTCGGCAACTCCCGGATCCGCAAGCTGGACCGGGCCGGAATCATCACCACGGTAGCGGGCAGCGACAAGGCCGCTCGCCCGACCTCTGGCGAGCCCCCGCTGCGGTCCGTGACGAGCCTCGCGTTCGATGAGAACGGCGACCTTCTACTTGCGGATCAGTTCAACTTCCGAGTCCGCAGGCTTGGGCAGGACGGGGTGCTTACGACGGTGGCGGGTTTGGGTGTGGGTGTGGGCCGTTCCGGGGGCGACGAAGGGGCCGCGACTGCCACCCCGCTCAGCTATCCGTCCGGCGTTGCAACCGACTCCGCTGGAAACATCTTCATCGCGGACCAAGATGGAAATCGGATTCACAAGGTTACTCGCGATGGTCGCATCTCCACCCTCGCAGGCAAAGATCTGATTGGCTACGACGGTGACGGTGGACCGGCCGAGGAAGCTCTCATTTGGTTCCCGTCCCATGTCGTGGCCGATACGAATGGGAATGTCTACTTCACCGACCGCTATAACCACTGTATCCGTAAGGTGGATGCGGCTGGGATCATCACCACGGTGGCGGGTAAGCCCGATGCGAAGGCGCTCCTGGAGCTGGACGACCGAGTCCAGATGGCGAAGGCGCGCCGGGCAAAGCTCCCAACCCCTCAGGATCCGATCCTGGATGCGAGACTCGAGCTCGCGTGGGAGTACACGTTCCGCAGCGGCTCCGATGCGAATGCGGCATATGGCGTGGTGGTCGACCCAGAGGGTGGGGTCTATGTCGTTGGAGATGTGGGTAGCGGGGCGGACTGGCGCCTCCTGCGCCTGACTCCCGAGGGGAAACGGGCCTGGACTTTCAAGTTCGATAGCGAGAACGTCGACATCCCGTTCGCGCTCACGCTCACCCCGGACGGCCAGATCGTCGCGGCTGGAACCGTCCTGGCTCGAGACCATACGTACGCGCTCGTCATCTCGCTCTCGCGCGAAGGCAAGGAGAACTGGCGCTACGAGGGCAGGGGTGAGGGGCGCCGCATGCTGTACGGGATCGCAGCCGACAAGGACAGCAACCTCTACGCCGTGGGGCAGGCGAATCGGAAATGGATGGTTCACAGCCTGAGCTCCAGTGGGCAGCTGCGCTGGACGTATGAGGGTCCGAACGGAGCGGCACGTGCTGTCGATGTAGACGACCGGGGCCACGTGGTTGTCGTGGGGGGCGAGGGACGTGCCTGGCGGTCGGTCCGGCTGGACTCCCGCGGGAAGCTGCTCGCGCCGGAGGGGGAAGCGGGGACGAGTCGCGTGCCCTCTGCGATGGCGTACGGAGTCCGGCTTCTCGCTGGTGGTGATACGCTCATCGTCGGAAATCAGAGATTGAAGCTCGGGCATGCGCGCGTGGAAAAGCGCGATGCCGCGGGTCGACCACTCTGGGAGTACCTGGGCCATGCCGACCCGAGCGCGATCAGCCGCGCGATTGACATGGATTCGCAAGGAAATGCCATCGTCGTGGGCGAGATCGCGAGCGACTGGCTCATGCTCGGCCTCGATCCCGGCGGCAAGCTTCTCTGGCGCTTCACATACGATGGGGGTGGAGGGACGGCGAACCCCGACCGTGCTCATGCGGTGGCGGTGCACCCTGCCGGAGGCTTCGTGGTGGTGGGGATCACTCACCCGGTTCCGCCGAAGCCTCCCTCGCTAGGCGCCGTGGAGTGGCGCATCGCCCGCTACCGCGTGGTCGAGAGGTCCGACGGTGGCTAGAGCAGCTTGAAGGACTCGAGGAACCGCGTGATCT
>SMWZ01000229.1 GCA_004356455.1 Deltaproteobacteria bacterium | reverse complement strand
CGTGCCGCGCTCGTGCGAGAGCGTGGTGATGACCACGTTCCAGCCCTGGCCGAGCTCCCCCACCAGGTTCTCGCGCGGCACCCGCACCTGATCGAAGAAGACCTGGTTGAACCAGGACTCACCGGTCATCTCCATCAGCGGCTGGATCGTGATGCCCGGCGTCTTCATGTCGACCACGAGGAAGGAGAGGCCGGCATGCTTGGGTGCGTCGGGATCGGTGCGTACTACGAGAATGCACCAGTCAGCGTAGTGCGCGAAGCTGGTCCAGGTCTTCTGCCCCGTCACGATGATCTCGTCGCCGCGGACCTCCCCGCGCGTGCGCACCGCGGCCAGGTCTGAGCCCGCGTCGGGCTCGGAGAAGCCCTGACACCAGACATCGTCGCCGCGCAGGATGCGCGGGAGCAGACGCTCCTTCTGCCAGGCGGAGCCGTGCGTCATCAGCGTCGGCCCCACCAGGCCGATGCCCACACCCAGGTTGATGATATCGGGCCCCTGCACCCGCGCGTACTCCTCGCTCCAGATCATGGCCTCGATCACGCTCGCATCGCGGCCCCCGTATTCTTTGGGCCAGGTGAGTCCGGCCCAGCCGCCCTCGTGAAGCTTGCGCTGCCAGGCGCGTCCAAAAGCCGCGCGCTCCTCGGCGCTATCCGGCTCGCGATAGGCCGGCGTCCCCCAGCCGGGCGGCAGGTTCTGCTCGAGCCAGGCGCGCAGCTGTTTGCGGAAGCGTTCCTGCTCGGGCGTGAAGTGGAGGTCCATGCGCGTGAGGATACCAGAAGGGTGAGCGGGTCCTGTAATCGTGTACCCTCGCGGCGTTGCGAATCGGGGTCTACATCTCCACGCGCGACGGTTGCAGCGTCGACGAGGCCGTCTCACGTATCCAGCGCGCAGAGGCGCAGGGATTTTACAGCGCCTGGCTGAGTCAGCTCTTCGACTACGACGCCCTCACGCTGCTGGCGCTGGCGGGCCGCGTGACCGAGCGCATCGAGCTCGGCACCTGGGTGGTGCCCAGCTATCCGCGGCACCCGAGCGCGCTCGCCTCCCAGGCGCTCACCGTGCAGGCCGCAAGCGGCAACCGCCTGGCCCTCGCGATCGGACTCAGCCATCAGGTCATCATCGAGAACCGGCTCGGGCTCGACTACTCGAAGCCCATCCGACACATGCGCGAGTACCTATCGGTGCTGGTCCCGCTGCTCGCGGGGGAGGCCGTGCGCTTCGAAGGCCACGAGTACCGGGTGTCGCTCGAGCTGGACCTGCGTGGCGTACAATCTCCGCCGGTGCTCGTGGCCGCGCTGGGCCCGCAGATGCTGGAGCTGGCGGGGCGCATGGCCGCGGGCACGGCCATCTGGCTCGGGGGCCCCACCTACCTGCGCGAGTTCGCCCTGCCGCGCATCACGGCGGCTGCACGCGCGGCCGCGCGGCCCTCGCCACGCGTCGTGTGCGGCTTCCCGATCGCGGTCTCGAAAGAGCACGAGGCCGCACGCCGCTCGGCCGCGGCGCTGATCGAGCGCAGCGCAAAGCTGCCCTCCTACCAGGCGGTGCTGGCTCGGGGCGAGTTGAGTGAGCCCGCGAGCCTGGCGATCATCGGCGACGAGAGCCACGTGCACGCCGAGCTGCAGGCACTGGCCAAGCTCGGGGTGACGGATCTCAACGCCGTGCTCTTTGACGTGGACGGCGACCCCGAGGCCTGGCGCCGGAGCTACGCCTTCCTGGCCGAGCTCGCGCGGAGTGGGGTCTGAGACGTTTCCCGCCGTACCCATGCCAGCAGACCCAGGGCCAGAAGGTTCAGCACGGCGAAGGTGGTGAAGGCGATCTCGTAGCTGCCGAGCCGGTCGAAGGCGTAGCCCGCAAAGATGGGTCCCAGGATTCCGCCCGCCGGCAGCGCAAGCATCAGCCGCCCGTAGATGCTCGCCATGTACCGCACACCGAAGCAGTGCACGACGATCAGGGGCAGCAGCACGTTCTCCGCCGCGACTGTGAAGCCGTGCAGGATCAGGAACGCGGGCAGGAAGCCGGGCAGCCCGAGCGCCAGCAGCAGGAACGATCCCAGGGTGAGCAGCGCGAAGTTGAGCAGCAGCGCCCGCTTGAGCTGGATGCGGTCCGCCAGCAGTCCGATCACGAGCTTGCCCACAACCCCCAGCAGGATGGCCGCGCTGAAACGACGCGCGGCCTCGGCGTCCGAGTAGCCGCGATCGCTGAGGAACGCCACCAGGTGGTTGTTCACGCCCAGGTAGTAGAAGTAGAAGATAAAGAGCAGCACGGCGAGCACCCAGAACGTGCGCGTGCGCAGCGCCTGCTGTGGGGTGAGACTCTCCTCCTCCGCTTCGTCAGGCGGGGCGGTCTCCTCCGCGGCAGCTCCCGACGGGGGATTCCGTACCACGAAGATCGCGAACGGGAGCAGGACCGCCACCGCGACTGAGCCCAGGACCTGAAACGAGGCTTGCCACGACACCGCTTGCTTGATCATGGCGACCGCGTTGGCCGCCAGCGCGCCGCCGATGTTCGAACCGATATAGACGATGGCCAGCGCGAGCCCGCGGTTCCTGGCGAACCAGCGCGCAGCCACGGCGCCAACAGGAATGTCCCCCAGGCCCGTGAGCGCCAGACCGATGAGCGCCACCACGAGATAGAAATGCAGCAGGCTCTGCATTGCGCTCAGCAGCCAGAGGCATCCGCCGAGGAGCAGGGTGGCTACGGAGAGCACCCAGCGCGCGCCGAAGCGGTCGGTCAGCGCGCCGATCACGGGCGACGCCAGACCCATCGCCAGCAGCAGGGGCGCGCTCGAGCCGGCGAACGCAGTGCGCGACCAACCGAACTCGCTCACGATATCCTTCAGCACCACCGGGAAGACGTACGCGAGTCCCAGACCCATCTGACATACGAAGCAGCCGAACAGGACAAAGCCACCGGCCCGGAGCGCGCCCGACGTGCGCGAAGCAGCCTCGAGGTTTGTCGTCTCGCCCATGCCCCCCTGCCCTCGCGCGCGAGCCTAACACAGGTGACGCGCACTCCTGCGGCTGATAGGCTGAGCACGATGCCGTTGGATCCGAGCAGCATTCTGCTCACGGACCGTGTGGCGCTGGTCACGGGCGCAGCCGTCGGGATCGGTGAGGCGATCGCGCTCACATTGGCTCGCTTTGGCGCTGACCTGGCAATCTGCGATCGCGATCAAGAGAACCTGGCCGCGACCGCACGCGCGATCGAGGGTACGGGACGCCGAACTGTGTGCGACGTGCTCGACGTGCGCGACGCCGATGCCGTACAGCGCTTCCTCGAGCACGTGAGGCTGGAGTTTGGGCGCGTGGACGTACTGGTGAACAACGCGGGCGGGGGATTCTTCTCCGCCTTCATGGACATCAAGCCCAAGGGCGAGGATGCCCTCGTGCGCGAGAACTTCACCAGCGTGACCCAGCTCGTGCGCGGCGTGGTCCCCCTCATGCCCGAGAGCGGCGGATCCATCATCAACATCACCTCGATCGAGGCGCACCGCGCGGGACCGGGCTACGCGATCTACTCGGCCATGAAAGCGGGTCTGACCAACCTCACCCAGAGCCTGGCGCTCGAGCTCGCCGGGCGCCGCATCCGGGTCAACGCCGTCGCGCCAGATGCCATCCCCACGCCCGGGATCGGCAAGCCGCCGGTGCGCAACCCGCTGGGAGTATCCGGCCACGTGAACGACGTCGCGGGCGCGGTCCTGTTTCTGGCCTCGGACCTGGCCGGCTTCGTGACCGGTACGACACTGCACGTGGACGGCGGGGCCTGGGCGGCCGGAGGCTGGCACCGCACCCAAGACGGCAGCTTCGAGAACTAGCGCGGTTACTACCCGGGTATTGGCCGGCACAGCCGGCCTGCCGGGACGGCGCGTGACTTCGTACGCGCCTGGGCTCGCGCACGTTGGGCGAGTCTTGAGTCGCCCTCCTACGCGTCGAAGAGGACGGGGAGGCGGTTGGGGCCGCGAAAGGCCATCCCCACCACGGCCGCGTCCTGGCCGGGATCGAGCCGCAGCTTGGGCAGGCGGTCCAGCAGCGTGGTGATGCCGACGCGCGCCTCCAGCAGCGCCAGACGCGAGCCGGCGCAGTAGTGCTTGCCGAAGCCGAACGCGATGTGCTCGGGCCCCTTGCGGTGGAGGTCGAAGCGATCCGGATCCTCGAAGTGACTCTCGTCCCGGTTGGCCGAGCCCACACCCACGATCAGCTCGGTGCCCGCCGGAATCTCGACGCCCGAGAGCACGGTCGGCTGCAACGTCTCGCGGGTTACGATCTGAACCGGGGACTCCCAGCGCAGCGTCTCATCGATCGCGGCGTCGAGCTGGGAGCGGTCCTGCCGTACCTCTTCCAGCTGCTCGGGATGGGTCATCAACCCGAAGAGCGCGCTGCCCATCAGATGGTAGGTGGTCTCGGCTCCCGCCATCACGAGCAGGCGCAGGAAGCTGACCACCTCCTCGTCCGCCAGCCCACGACCGTCGACCTCGGCGCTCACCAGCCGGCTGATCAGGTCGTCGGTGGGCTCGGCCCGCCGCTGCGCCACCACCGGTTGCAGATGCTCCGCCAGCAGCTGCGAAGCCTTGAGACCGCGCTGCGGGTCACGCCCGACCCAGCTGAGGTCGATCGCCCAGCGGTGGAAAGTGGCCGCCATCTCGGGGTCGAGGCCCAGGATCTGGGTAAAGACCTGCAGCGGATAGATGAAAGTGAACTCCTCGACCAGGTCGGCCTGGCCCCGGCCCGCAAACTTGTCGATGAGCTCATGGGCGGTGGCCTCGACCAGCCGCGGAAAGTCTCCTCTGAGGGCTCTCGGAGCGAGCGCGGGCGTGATGATGTTCCGGTGACGCAGATGCTCTCGGCCGTCCATCTCCACGATAGTGCGCCCCATCACGATCCCGATACCGTTCGCGTTCGAGCGGTTGGAGAAGACCTCGTCGTCTTTGAGGGCAATGTAGACGTCATCGAAGCGCGTGAGCATGTAGCCGACGCGCTGGTCCATCATCGCAAGCGCACATACGGGCTCCTCCTTGCGCAGGCGTCGATAGACGGAATAGGGGTTCTCGATCGGGCTCATCTGCGAGCCACCGAAAAGCTCCTCCGTGGTGGTGGCCTGGATGGTCATGGCGTCGTCAGCAAGCGGTACATCGCGGTCAGACCGCGCGCCATCCCGTCGGGGTCTGGATCTTGGAACAGCAGCACGGAGATCAGCATGCGCGTGGTCCAATCGACGAGCTGGTCCTCATGCACGATGCCGGCCCGAACCGCTTCGGTCTCGCGCAGCAGCGGGGCCAGGAGCTCGTGCAGCCCCGCGCGAATGGTGGGGAACTGCGCGCGCAGGGACGTGAGCAGGAAGGCCGGGTCGGTCTCGAGTATGCGCTGTAGCGGCGCGTGCTCGCGGATGTGCTGCGCCGCCTGCTCGAGCACGACCTGGATGCGCTGCTCGTTACTGCCTGGTTCGGTCAAGGCTCCCTGTACTCGCTCGCGGAAGCGCCTCACCTCCTCGCGCACGACCCCGGTCATCAGGTCCTCGCGCGTGGGGAAGTAGCGGTAGAGCGT
>SMWZ01000228.1 GCA_004356455.1 Deltaproteobacteria bacterium | reverse complement strand
TCACCAGGACGTAGGGAGTCGATTGCGGTCGGGTTCCCACAGCCCAGGCCCAGATTCGCGCCCTCGGGGGCGGCCTCGAGCTCTGCTTCGCTGTAGCCGAGCCTGCGCGCGGTCTCGGCGGCGTAGGGCAGAGTCCCGCCGCAGCAGCTAGAGGCACGCTCGGCGAGATGCGTGTACCCCTCCCGCACCATTTTGCGCATCTCCCCCGCGTCCTCGGGTCGCTTGTCCCAGCTCATCTCGTCCTCCTTGGCGGTCTCAGACCAGCGCTCGAGCCTCACATCGCCGGCAGGTCATCGATGGCATCGACCAGCAGGCGCAGGGCGTAAACCACGTCCTCGCGTCGGTCCTCGGGGATGCGCCCCCAGATGCGCTCACAGTACGTGTCCGCACAGCTCTGGAGCTTGGCCGCGAGTGCGCGGCCGCGTGCGGAGAGCGAGACGAACACGTAGCGCCGATCCCCTGCCTCATCTCGGGTGCGGCGCACCATGCCATCGCGCATCAGCACATTGACTACGCGGCTGACCGTGCTGGTGTCCAGGCCGAGGCCGTGGGCAAGCTCACGGCCGGTCATTCGACCCTCCCGGTACAGCAGCTCCAAAGTCACGCACTGAGACATGGTAACACCGGGCGGGTTAGGCTCTACGTCGGTGGACGCTATCGACCTGCTCAGCCTACCGACCCGTCGCTGCCGGGCTCTGTGCCGGATCCCGAGCGATGTGGAATCGGTCACCTCGGTGGGGGAGGAGGTGCACCCCGGCGTCACAGGCGCTTCGCTCACCGGGCTGAGCCACATCTGGAACGCAATCGTCGCGCTCTACCGCACGGGGCTCCACCCGGCCATCCAGATCTGTATACGATCTCACGGCCAAACCGTGTTCCATCGGGCCATCGGCCACTCGCATGGAAACGCGCCTGGGTCTCCGCCGGACGCGCCCCGAACCCCGGTCAGCACGGCGACTCCGTTCACCCTCTTCTCGGCCTCCAAGGTCGTGACCGCGATGCTGATCCACAAGCTCGACGAGCGCCGGATCATCCACATCGACGATCACGTGTGCGACTACATCCCCGAGTTTGCCCGCAAGGGAAAAGAGTGGGTCAGCTTGCGCCACCTGCTCTGTCATCGCGCGGGAATTCCGAATCTACCTCCGCAGGCAATCGATCTGGATCTACTCCCGCATCTGGACCGAGTGGTGGAGATTCTGTGCGACCTGCCCCTGCGCTGGCGGCCGGGCCGCAGGCTCGCCTACCACGCGGTCACAGGCGGCTTCATACTCGGAGAAGTAGTACAACGCGCCACGGGCCAGGACATCCGCACGGTTCTCGCCAAGGAGATTCTCGAGCCACTGGGCTTCCGTTGGATGAACTACGGCGTTGATCCCGCCGACATCTCGCTCGTGGCCGAAAACGCCTTCACCGGGCTCCCCGTCCTGCCCCCTTTCTCGGCTCTCATGCGCAACGTGCTGGGAACGGACTTCAAGAACGCAGTGCGGCTCTCCAACGATCCGCGCTTTCTGAGCGGGCCTATTCCCGCCGCCAACACAGTGACCAACGCCGACGAGCTCTGCGCCTTCTTTCAGTGCCTTTTGGACGGCGGCTCACTTAACGGAGTGCGCGTCTTCGATCCCCGCACCATCCGCCATGCGGCCACGGAGCAGTCCTACTGGGAGCTGGACCTCACGCTCGGCGTTCCACTCCGCTACGGTGTGGGCATGATGCTCGGCGGCTGGATGGGGAGCCTGTTCGGACCGGACAACCCACGTGCCTTCGGGCACCTGGGCTTCACGAACATCCTGGCCTGGGCGGACCCGGAGCGTAAGCTCGCCGTGGCGTTCCTCAACAGCGGAAAGCCCTTTATCAACCTCGGCCTGCTCCGTCTCTACAACGTGCTCGTCCAGATCGCGCACGCCTTCCCCAAGCAATAATGCAGCTACCCACGATGCCTTCTTTCTCGCGTTGGGGCGCCTGCGTACCCCTGATCGCGGGTGTGGCCTGGATCGGCGCTGCGGCGCACGCGGGCTGGCTGGCGTTCGCGCTAGCAGCTCTGCCGGGCTCGGTCCTGCTCGCATCGGGTGTGGCGGCTGCGCTCTGGCCCGGTGATCCCCGACCCCTTCAGGCCGGCTCGCTGGCAGCGGCCGTAGGCATCGGGCTCGGCCTGATCTCCATCGCCTGGGCCGGGATCCTGGGCGGGTTCGCCCTGGCCGCGCTCTCGGGCACGGCCTTCTTCAGCGTGGGCGCACTCTCGCTGGCACAGCAGATCCCTACCCTGGACGTTCCTCCGCAGCGGCGCTCGCTGTCGCTGGCGGGCGCCGTCGCCATCGACGAGGCGCTGCTGGGCGCCGTGGTCACGCTCGCCCTGCGCCGCAGCCGGGACGGGATCCTCAGAGAGGGCATCCAGGCGCTCGAGTTCTTCGGCCACCAGGGCTGGCTCGAGAAGCCGCACAGCTACCATGTGGCGCCGCCGCCGCTCGAGCAGGCCACACTGCGTACGTCTCGCACCCGCGGCATCGAGTTCGAGCACCTCTCCTTCGAGAGCGGCTACGAGCCCCACGCCGGAGAGCCGGGCGGCGAGCGTTGGCGCGGCTACGCATCCTGCCGCACGGCTCACGCCTGGGTGATGCGGCACGACTCGCCCGAGCGGCCCTGGCTGATGTGCGTCCACGGTCTTCAGATGGGCTGGCCGCTGGCCGACCTCACCGTCTTCCGGGCGCGGTGGCTGCATCATAAGCTAGGGCTGAACCTGATCTTTCCAGTGCTTCCCTTGCACGGACCCCGCGGGCACGGGCGCATCAGTGGTAACGGTTTCCTCTCTGAGCAGATCCTCGACACCGTGCATGCCTTCGCGCAGGCGAGCTGGGACCTGCGCCGACTCATCTCGTGGATCCGTTGCCGCGGTGGCACCAGGATCGGAATCCACGGGATCTCCCTCGGCGGCTACACCGCGGCGTTACTAGCTTCGCTCGAGGACGGGCTCGCGTGTGCGATTCCTGGCATTCCGGCGGTCGACTTCTCGGGGCTGACCTGGCGGCACGCGCCCCCGCAGCAGCTACAGCGTTTCGAGCGCGAGGGGCTGGGACGCGCCGAACTCGAGCAGGTGCTGCGCCCCGTCGCCCCGCTGGCGCTCACGCCCAAAGTTCCCAAGGAGCGACGCTACATCTACGGCGGCACGGCGGACCGCCTGGTGCCGCCCGATCAGGTGCATGCGCTCTGGCGCCACTGGGATCAGCCAACCATTCACTGGTACACGGGCTCACACGTAAGCTTCATGTTCCACGCTGGCGTCCGTCGCTTCATAGAGCAGGCCCTGCGCGACGCGGGCCTCGTAACCTGAGCGGCGGCTTCTACCCTACTAAGACCCCTTCCGCAGCATCGGGACAAAGGCTACGCCGCCTTCGCGCGAGCAGCGCGTAGTTCCATCGGGAAGCTTTTCAATCCGCCGCAGCTCCTGTACCCCCAACGTACCGACCGGCAGCACGAGGCGGCCCCCCGGTGCCAATTGCTCGAGCAGCGAGGCCGGCGGCTCGGGCGGAGCACACGCAACCAGAATGAGATCAAAGGGTGCCCGCTCCGGCCAGCCAGCATGACCATCGCCCAAACGCAGCGTCACGTTCTGGATTCCAAGCTGGCGCAGGCGCGACTCAGCCGCCTCCGCCAGCTCCGGGATGAGCTCGATCGAGAAGACCTCGCGCACGATCCGGGCGAGCACCGCAGCTTGATATCCACACCCGGTGCCCACTTCGAGCACACGCTCGGTCGCGCCTGGCTGCGCCAGCTGGGTCATCAGCGCCACGATGTAGGGCTGGCTGATGGTCTGACCGTGGCCGATGGGAAGTGGCCGGTCGTCGTATGCGACCTGACGAAGCCCATCCGGCACAAATAGATGGCGCGGCACCTGCCGCATCGCTTCCAGCACACGAGCGTCGGTGACGTCTCTGCGCTCAAGCTGCGTGCGGACCATCTCGTCTCGCAGCGCGTCGAAATCGCTCTCCGTCATAGGCGCATTCGAGTATACGGACGACGTCGAACTTGATCGACTCGAGCAGAGGAGCGAAGGATCACTCAGCTCCGGCTGTTTCTACTGGGAAACCAGCCTGTTGCCACGCATGGAGCCCGCCATCAAGATGAAACACGTTTTCAACTCCCGCATCAAGTAACGTCTTCTCACCGAGCCGTGCCCGTGGTCCAAGCATGCAGTAGAGCACGACGGCCTGCGATTGCTGCACTTCTCCGATGCGGGAGCCAAGCTCCGTATGCGGAATATTGACCGCACCGGGGATGTGACCCAAGCGGAACTCCTCTGGCGTTCGTACGTCAAGGACCAGGGGCGCCGGCCCACTTTGATGTTGCTCATACAGGTCTTCCGGCGAAATGGTCCGCACCATCTCCTGCCCGACTCCGACGCTTGGAACAAGGAGACTGAGAATGGAAACCACGATCCCGAGAACTCGAGATGTTCTCGTCACTGTATCCTCCTTTGGGCTGCCTCATAGTAGCCTCTGCGGGATGGCTCCTGCTAGGGTCGGATTTGCCGGCGTGGAGCGTTCCGCCGTATCTTTTGGACGCCTTCGACCGTGCACGCGTCTGCAGTGCTGAGGGAAACGACCGCGGGGGACCAAGATGAGAAGCGCGATCTCGATCCTCGTGCCAGACTACGCAGACTAAGCAAGTGGCGGGCGCCTGGCGGTGGAGGCTCGGCCTCGCAGTAGCTGGCTTCGTGTTACGCGAGCTATGCGCTCCGACGCCGGGATGGGCCTTTCCGCCGTACCGTTCAACAGACGCCGACACTGCTGAGGAGGGTATGCTTGAGGTACGCGGAGGCTTGCTCGGAAGCGAGCGCGAATCTCAGAAGAACGCCTACTTCAGTCCGCTACTCCGTGCGAACCTTGGGCTGCCGTACAATGCGGAGTTCGTCTCGGAGCTTGAGTACCGGGCCGATGAAGGCGAAGTAACGGACGCGGCGCTGGGGTTGAAGTGGGTGCCGCTGAGACGTGAGCTGAACCTGGGTGTGGAGGCGCTCCTGCTCCTGCCAGTATCGGGGGGAGAGGCTTGGGCCGGGGTGGAATGCGTGGGGCTTGCAACGTTTCGCAGGGGCAACGTCCTGCTCCATATCGACGCAGG
>SMWZ01000227.1 GCA_004356455.1 Deltaproteobacteria bacterium | reverse complement strand
CTGTGTGATCGGGGGGCACGTGGGACCTGGGACGAACTGGCAGTTTCAACCTGCCCGGCAGGCTCAATGAAACATCGCGCGCCACCCACCCCCGTCGCGCGGACCCAGCCAAGCGGGAGCCTGTCGAGGTTGCCGAAGACACTCCGGACGTTGCCGGTCTTCGGGTCGTGGATCAGAGAGGCCCGCCCGCCTTTGCGGACGGTTTCTCCGGGTCGATGGCGCCCCGTCGCGCGCCGCTGGGGCAGGGCCTGGGATTCTGCTGGTGGGGGAACCAGCCCCAGCCGCACTCGCAGATCAGGTTGCTGCCCCGAAAGACATGCCCCATGGCGGCAGGGTGGCAATCACAGTACCGGCGCACGTGGAGAGCGTCGGATTTCGCCCGGCTGACTGCTCTGAGGAGAACGCGGCCCATGGAACAGATTGTGCCAGACCTGCCGACCGTTCGCTTAGCGCCAAGTGAATTGGAGCAACGCCGCAAACGCTGCCGCTCGAGGTGACGGGACTCAGTAGCCCACCACCGCGTTCGCAACCCCCCGTGGCTGCGGCGGAAGCGAGTAGACGTTGCGTTCGTAGTCCCGATTGTAGGGAGAGATGTTGAGCGGCTCCTCTCCCACGACCAGCGTCGCACTGCCCCCTGGATCGAAGCCCATCGCGCTCTGAATTCCCCGCGCCCTCAGAATCTCCGCCATCTCGACATGGGTCGCACCCACGGACTCGCGAATGCGACCGTTTACGGCCAGAACACCCAGCCCCCCCTCGACGTCGAGGCCCACGACGATCTTGGGTCCCCGCATGTCGAGATAGTCGAGGCGCGCGGCCTGGGTCTGAATGGAGTTCTGCGTCTTCCAACCTTCAATTTCCATGTCGATGCAGAGCTCTCCCTGGTCGAGCAGCAGCGGACCCGCCTCGATGGCATCCGCGACATCCGAAATTCCGGCCAGGTCGAGGGAGAGCACCCTTCCCACTTCCCAATCCTTGGGCAGCCCTCCGGACGGAAAGGAGACCACCAGGCCAACGGGAAGCACCGGCAGATCCTGCCCCGGCAAGGTGTGGTGCACTTCCATGATCCGATTGCCCACGAGCCGCACCAGACTGCGGCCGTCGCCGGGAAGGCTCGCGCCCGGATAGAGAAGGTCGTAGAAGCACACCTGCTGGCCTGGCTCGCTGAGATTGCGCTGCTCGGCTGCGAGCTCCACCCGGCTTCGCCCCGACTGCGCACACAAACCCGCTTCGCAGCTCACCCGGCGAATGCACAGCGAGCCGTCCGCACCCACCAAGAAGGCGGGCTTGTTGAAGAGAGGTGGGCTCAAGACCCGTCCGCCGGAGATGATCAACCCCAACGGCGAGCCAATGTACGACTCCGGCAGCCCGAGCTTTCCAACCAGCTCGGCATTCAGGATATAGCCACCGTTCCAGGCGATCCGCGCCCTTTTCCCTGGGGAACGGTTGAATCGGCGCACGAACTCGGGAACCGTCCGATTCTCGCCCTTGGTGGTCACGATGGCGTAACGGAGTGGGCTACGGCTGGACGGCACCGAGGCGATGACGCCCGACCAGGGAGAGCCATCGGCGTAGACCCCGTTCAGTGACTCGTGCACGACCGGCCTCGGACGACTCTCTTGCGGACTCGACAGGCGATCGAGAACATCCTCGACTGGCGAGCCGCGCTCAACCGCGTCCGCGCGCAGAGCCTCCAGGACGAACTCCGTGCCGAGACGCTTGCAAAGCCGACGGAAGCGCCGATCCGCCAGGGTCTTGCTCAAGCTCTTCGCAGTCTGGACGGGCGTCGGGTAGGCCAGGGTGCAACGCAGACCGGCGGGCGCCCACTGCACATAGCCACTGCCGAGCGACACACCCAGCAGATTCGCGGTCAACAAGTCATCGGCGCGACCGATGTGAAAGCGCTCGATTGCCGCGCCGTCCGTGGTCATCGCTCCGTGCTCACAACACACGACCGCGAAGCCCCCGGCTTCACGAACACCGTCGAGCGTGCGCAGGGCCTCCTCTCCGAGCTGTCGGAAATCGACGCCGACGGAGATCTGATCACTGGCAACCACCCGGCACACGCCGCGCTGGTGGAGCAGCTCGAGGTCGCGGTCGGCACTCACCTCGGATTGGGAGCCACCCACCAGATACTTTTCGAGGGCCTCTGCGGTGACTTCGCCGGGCGACGCATCCCGCCTGACGATCAGGAAGATCGGCGGCAGGGCATCGATTTGCGACAGCGGGCGTCCGGAGAGCTCGTCAAACAGCCCCAGCCCCAGGCGCAGGCGGGCGGTCTGCACCACGAAGACCTCGAGATCGTGCTCCGTAGCCGCGCCGGGAAAGAGCGCGAGCGGCACGCGCTCTCGCACACGCTCCAGCAGTCGATCCCGGTCGTCGATCTCCGGCTCACTGCCACAACCCTGCGCCACCATGCCGTGCCAGTCCGCGAGCGGATGGGAGCTCGCCTCGTCGACCGGCGACGGCATCGCCGGGCCAAACAGCTCGCAATGGAGCAACGCAATGACGCCCGTGAGCTCCTGGGGCGTCAGATCTCGATAGGGATAGTGGCGCCGGTTCCGGTGACGGTACGCAAAGGAGTGATCGATGCGAACGGGCATCTCAGCCTCGCAGCGGAGGAAGAGCTCTTCCACTGCGTTGTAGAACTCGGCCAGCTCCAGCCGCCCCACGGGCTCCGGAGAGGTCGCTACCAGCCTGCGGGCGAAGGCAAAAGCCATTCCGCGAAGCCGCTGTTCCTCGACCCGAAAGTAGCTCGGGTCGATCAACGACTTCAGGAGCAACATGAAACCCATTCGGCCATAGCCCGGCAGGTATTCACGATGATCCGCAGCCAACAGGCGGGAGAGTTCCGCTGAAGTGCCCGAGACCCTGTCGGCGAAGCGTTCCAGCGCGCTCGCCGCCCGCTTCTCTGCACTCGCCCCCGGCTGGAGCTGGAAGTGGAGATTCTTCAGGATGACCTCGAACTCCGAGGCAAGCGCTCGCATGCTGAAGCGTCGCTCCACGACCTGACGGTTGTGCTTGGCGGTTTTCTCTGCCCCCTCCCGCGAGAGGAGCTGGTTCCGCAGCCGATTTATCGTCGTGTCTACGAAGCCGGAGCCCGAGAAAGCGTTCACATCGAGCCTGTCGTTCCGCGCGAGATTTTCGCCCACGACGGCGGAAAAGACGTCTTGGGGCTCGTAGCGTCGCGTCAGGATGGGCACTCCGCAGGCGGCGGATTCGATGATGGGAAGCCCACGCCCCTCGGTCTCGCTGGGAAGCACCACGAGCGAGGCGATGTTGTAGAACTCCGGCATTCCAATCGGGCGCTCATGCGCGGCGCGAAATGCGCGAGTGTCGAAGGCGCTGAAGAGTAAGGCGAGATAGACGCGGTCACGAACTGTGGAGTCCAACGTCGACACCATCGCCGCGAATTCGCGAACCACGCTCTCGAGGTAGGCCTCGTTGCCCGCCGCCACCGGTCCGGTCACCAGCAGTGTGAGCTTCTTCGAAGGGTCGGCGCGAAAGGCCGCCGCGAATTCGCGATCGCGGAGCAAACGAGCGATCAGCTTGAAGTTGGACCCGATGCTCTTGCGCGCGAGAATTCGCGTCGGCTGCAGAAACACGGTGTTGTTGCTCGCGAAATCGACCTGGACCTGCTTGTTCCTCGCGATCAGGATCGGATGCCCCGGCTTCAACGATCCCGCCTCGACCACCTGTTCGGCTGCCACCGCGCGAACTCTGGAACGTCTGCCCTTGAGGATCTCGACCAGTTGGTCCCAGGTCTCGCGTGAGCGCCGTCGGCCCAGCGGCGCGTAGCGCTCGGTGTCGATGGCCGTACCGATTTCCGCGACACCGGCTGGGTTCAGGCCGATCTGTTCACAGAGCAGACGGGTCTGATGGGTGTTGATGCAGAGACTGAGCCAGCTGCGCGAGTCCCACGGATAGATCATCTCGAGAATCGAGAACACCTCACCGACGTGGGCATTCGTGAAGAAGTGGTCGCGGGGACCGGAGGGCAGCTTCCCGACCTGACGATCGACCGCGCTGTGCCCCCCCTCGAAGTAGAAATCGTGGCAGTTGTTGATCACCGGAACGCCCAGCAACTCGGAGACGAAGATCGTCGCCAGCGCGAGCGCCGGGTTGCCTGGATTGGAATTGACGTTGACCAGGTAGAGCAGCCGAATCTCGTGCTCCTCGACGATCTCGCCGAGGCTTCGACAAAGCTCCAGTGTCGCGTCCCAGAAGCGTTGGATGAGCTCGTTGTAGAGGGGCCCGCCCCGCTCGAGCTTTCGCTCGAAGAAATCCTGGTAGAGCGGCCACTCGCCAAAGGCCTTCATGCCTTCCACGGTGTGTCGACGTCCGTTCACATCGATCACGTTGTCGGCCTGCTCCGCGAAGTATCCCCCGATGTAGTGGAACTCCGTGCCCGGCAGGACAATCTGGAGGGCCCGGGCGTATTTGGCGATCTCCATGGAGACACCGTCGATCCCGTAGTCGAAGGTCAGGAAGGCGATCGCGTGGGAGAGCTCGCGCTTGAAGTGCTCGAAGTCCCCGGCCGCGTGCACGACGGCCACGTCCCGGTCTTCGCGCAGGCGATCGATGAGGAGACCCAGCTCGAACCAGGTATTCACTGGCTCGGCTCGCAAACGGGCCAACATCTCGGTGGTTCTGGGGTGGGGCATCCTGTCTCTCTGCCCATGGCCCGGGCAGCCCCGCCAGCCAGGCTTCAAAAGCTGAAAAGGACCTCGAGCTTCTGTTCGAGTACCTCGTACGAGAAATACTTACGGCCCAGTGCGAAATTATGCTCGCCGATCTCCTTGCGCAAGTGCTCGTTGTGGAGAATCTCATCCACCTGTTCAACGGCCTCGTCGGTCAGCTTGCTGTCCTCGAGGGTCACGCAGCGGAAGCCCTTGCTCCCGATGTCGGGCCAGTAGACGGGCTTGTAGTTGTTGATGAAGATGGGTCGCCTGGCGAGCACGGCCTCTACGAAGGCGTTTCCGAAACCCTCATAGGTGCTGAAATAGGTACACGCGTCTGCGTTCGCGTAGGCATCGGAGAGAGAGTAGATCTTGCGTCCCTCGGGGTTCCGGCGGCGTTCGCTGAGGATTCGGTGGTAGGCAAAGCGAACACGGTGGCCGAGGTTCTGCTCCTCGACCCGATCGACCAGACGCTTGAAGTAGCCCTTGCGCACATCGTCCGCCGCGCTGCCAGTGATGACGAGCTTGACGCGCGGATCGTCGATCTGGCCGATCAGATCGATCGCGGTCTCGATGCCCTTGCGCTCGATGATGCGCGTAATCTGGAAGACCGCGATGTCATCGCGATCGAAGCCGATCTCCTGCAGCAAATCGCGGTTGTAGACGTCTGACACACCGAAGGGCTTTTCGAAGTCCATGACGTTGGGAACGACGAGGGCGTCGATGCCGAAGCGCTGCTTGAGTTCCTGCTGCGCTGCCAGGCTGATGACCGCATGGCGGGTCTGCGGATGGGAGCGCAACGGGAAGGTCTCGTTCACCAGCGTTTCGATCTCTCGAAAGGGCGATTCGTAGCGGCTGCCGCGCTCCCATGCATAGTCGTGGTCATGGGTGACCAGCGGGATGTCCATCTTTTCCACCGCCATGCGGATCCCCATGCCCATGGACAGGTGACACGGCAGCGCTGATGCGTTCTCGGAGAGCAGCACGTCGATCTTGTTGCGCAGCACCCAGCCGAAGATCTCGGTCGCCACGCGGTGGGCGTTGTTGTCGAGGTTCGAGAGCAGCTCATCGGGGTCGTCGGGCGGGTAGAAGAACGCCCGGTTCTGTTCCCATTCACACTCCGGGGAGAAGAACGAGAGGATCGGGAGCCGGGTCGCCCGTTCGGGGGGCACCACCCGGCCCTTGAAGATGCCCGACAGCACGAAGACCTGGTGGCCCATCCTCTCCAGGACGTGGATCCACTTCTCGGTCTCCAGCGCCACCCCGTCCACGTCGCCAATGCGTCCGATGATAATGCCGATGTTCACTGCCGTGTCCCCTTCGCCTCGTGCGGACGGTTCGCGGGGGGGCAGGAATGTCTGGGGGGAATCGACGATCGCGGAACATTTTGTCGCATGCCGAGTCTCAGCGCTCGCACGAAATCGCAGCCGATCCCGAAAACTCCTGAGAACGCCTATCGGGAGGCCGCGAAGAAGACTCGAGAGGAAGCCGAGAGCCCACCGGGGGCTCCGGGGAGGCTAGCGCTTGCCCTGCTTCAGCCAGCCGAGGAGGCCGCTTCCCCGGATCGGTCGCCCTGAGCTGAATCACCTGCTCGAAAGCCAAGAGCTTCTCGATCCTCTCCTCATCGTAATCAAGGACCTGTTGCTCGGGCAGTCGACTGCGGCCCAGCAAGCCCCAGTTCCCCCTGGGACTCTTCCTGACGGCAGGTCCTCGGACCTCGGTCGCCCACTCCACCACCCTACCCGAACGACGGCGCCATTCCGAACCACGGCGGCATTCAGCCGGGAGCTGCCAAACGGCCGGGCCGTCTTTCCGACCCCACCTGCCCCCGCTCCGCCAGCGCAGCCGCGACAGCGTGCCGCGGGCCGAGCACACATCCTGGAGATCGATGGAGGCACCGAAGGGTGCCCCGGCGCACGGCCCGCCACCGCCCCCAGCTCGGGATCCCGCACGAGAGGGTCCTGACCAGCAGATGAAGCGTTTCGGGGGCGGGTGACGGAGAGAAATCCGCAACCCTCTCCTGGTTCAAGCGCCGAAAACATCCAGACCCAGCTGAGGACTTACCGCTGGGCAAGATCAGAGCGACCCACCCGCCTACAGGCGCGCCTTCGCGGGCGGTTTCGCCGGGTCGATGGCGGCCCGTCGCGCGGCGCTGGGGCAGGGCCTGGGGTTCTGCTGGTGGGAGAACCAGCCCCAGCCGCACTCGCAGATCAGGTTGGTGCCCCGAAAGACATGGCCCATCGCGGAAGGGTGGCATTCGCAGTAGCGGCGCACGCAGGCGACGTCGGACTTCGCGTGGGTGACTGCGCTGACGAAGACTCGGCCCATGGACCAGATTGTGCCAGACCTGCCGACCGTTCGCTCGGCGCCAAGCAAATCGGAGCGACGGCGCTCTGGGCGCCGCACCAGCATCGAGAGAAGCAGCCCCCGGGAAAGAGGCCCACAAAGGAGCAATCGAGTGCGCAGCGCGGCTCGGCCGTCCTCATCAGAGAGGCAATGCCGTGGAAAATTCATCCCTGGCTTCTCTAACGCACTCGGGATGCCGCGTTATCACAAGACTTTTACATTCCTCACTCTCCCCAGGCCGAATCCTTCCATAGACTGCCTCTCGTCTGTCTCCCCCAGACGGACGAGAGAATCGAAGCGCACGGATCCGATGGCGGCGGCCAGCCGCCCTGTTCTCGCGGCCCGGCCGGCTGATCCGCGCGGCATAGGCGACAGGAGGGAGTTCGACTTGGAAGCCAGTCAAGCAGCTGGGAGCCTCGAGGCAAGCTTTCGAATCACGGCCGCCCCCGATCGACGGGGAACCATCTTGAAGTACAAGGCCGACCGCGGTCCGATCGCCTACGGAGTGGCGGTCTTCATGCTCCGCCTGACCCTCTGGGCCCTGGCGACGCCCCTGATCTGCGTCATCAGCGTCCTTCCGCTGGCAGGGCTCAGCGTATTCATCGCCCCCATCAACCACCACCACCAGCACGTCAACTCATTCCGCGCCGCCTGGCTGAACCGGCTCTACGATCTGTTGCTCGCCCTGCAGTGCGGGGTCGCGCCCTATGGCTGGGTTTTGCATCACAACCTCGGGCATCACCTCCACTACCTGAACCAGCCTCCCCACGAGAGTCCCGACGAATCGCATTGGACCCGTGCCGATGGCACGAAGATGGGGATCTTCGCCTATTCCGTTCATCTGTTCCTCCACCATCAGATCGACATGGTCCGCGTCGGGCTGCGCCATCCCAGACAATTCCGCTATTTCCTGCTGATGAAGCTGCCGCTCTGGGGCTTGATAGGCGTGGGGCTCTGGCTTCGCCCGCTGGAGACCGTGCTCGTGTTTCTGCTGCCAGCCTTGCTCACGCTCTTTCACACCGGCTGGGCCACCTACGAGCACCACGCAGGCTTGACGCCAAATGACCACCTCGATGCCAGCCGCAACCGCGACAATCGCCTCTACAACGCACTGACGGGAAACCTCGGGCTCCACACGGCGCACCACAAACGCCCCGGTCTGCATTGGTCGCTCTTGCCCGAGCTGCACGAAAAGATCCGGGACCAGATTCCCGAGGAACAGATCATCAAGTCTTTCTGGTAGCCACCGGAAGACCGCCATTCACGCTTCGAGACAAGCGCGCGGCAGCGCGCCCAGCCTGCGCGCTTCCCCGACAGACACGGCCGCTGACCCGACTGGACCGTCCCCGCCGCCCGCTTCCCGGTGCAGCTTCGCAGGCGTTTGCGGCGAGCGCCGAGAATTGGCAGCGGCCGTGTCTGGCGCGGCGTCTCTGCTGGCTCAAGGGCCCGAAGATCGTGCTGAAGACGGTCGATCGGGCCGCCTCAAGCAAGCCCGAAACTTGTACGATATGAAAAGGAAGGGATCCGGTGTCATGACGCTTCGGCCTGGACTCTTATCACCGCTGCGCATCGCGCCTGGCCTTGCTGGGACCGTCACTCTGATGGCCCTGCTGAGTGTTCCCGGGCCCGCGCTGGGGCATGGCGGACACGCGGACCGCGTCGCGGCCCTGGACACGCAGATCGAGACGGCGCCGGGAGAGGCCATACTTTGGGTGGACCGCGCGGCCATCCATCTCGACCACGCCGACTTCGAAGCCGCACTGTCCGACCTCGATCGCGCTGCGGAGCTGGATGCCGGTCTGGCGGAGGTCGAAGCCTTCCGCGGCCGCGTCCTGCTGCGGTTGGGAAGGCTGCCACAGGCTGACGCGGCGCTGGTTCGGGCGCTGTCACTCCGCCCCGGCGACGTTCCAGCACTGCTCGTGCGGGCGCGTGTACGCGAGGCGCTGCGACAGCCCATTGCCGCCGCCGCCGACTACAGCGAGGTCATTGCGCTCGCTCCGCGCCCCGGTCCGGAGCCGTACTTGGAGCGCGCCCGCGTCCTGGCCGCGGCCGGTGCGCGGCACTGGGTGGAGGCGCTCGCGGGGCTCGAGCAGGGACGTGAGCGCCTCGGCTCGCTGCTCGCCCTGGAGCTGGCCGCGCTGGAGCTCGAGCTGCGGCTGGAACGGGTCGAGGCCGCGCTGCAACGTCTGGAGCGCGCAACCACCCACTTCGCTCGCCAAGAGCACTGGTTGGTGCGGCGCGCCGAGATCCTGGTCCGGGCCGGCAGGAGCGACGAAGCGTACGCCAGCTACGCCAAGGCCCTCCAGCGGATCGAGGATCTGCCGGCGCACTTGAGACACAGCGCCGCGGTGGAGTCACTGTACACACAGGCGCAGGCCTCCATGCAGCAGCTTCGCGCAGCCTCCGGAGAGGGACGCGGATGATGCGAAACCCGCTCCGCGAGGCCGGCCGGGTCACGTCCTGCGTGCAGCTTGTCCGGCTGGGCATCGCCGCGTCGTTGTTACTGGCCGCGGTTGCGCCGGCAGGCGCACAGACGCTGCTGCGCACTCCGTACCTCATGGCCGGAGCGCCCGACAGCATCGTAGTGCGCTGGCGCACGACCAGCCCGCCTACGGACAGCGTCGTCCGCTATGGCTCGGCACCCGGGAGCCTGACCCAGACCGTGACCGTCGCTGGAAGTCGCACCGAACACGAAGTCGACATCAGCGGACTCACGCCCAATACCCAGTACTTCTACTCGGTCGGCTTCGGCACGACGATCCTGGCGGGAGACGACGCCAATCACTTCTTCGTCACACCGCCTCTCCGGGGCACCCGTCAGGCCACGCGCATCTGGGTGATCGGCGATTCCGGGCAATGCGCCGTGAGCAGTCAGGGATGCACGGATGCCAACGCCGTCAAGGACGAGTACCTGGCTTTCGCGGGCAGCGACATCGCCGACCTCTGGGTCCTGCTGGGCGACAACGCCTACACGAACGGCACCGATCTACAGTACACCACCGGATTCTTCGACGTGTACCCCGACGTCATGCGCAACACGATCCTCTACCCGACGCTGGGAAATCACGAGCTCGGCTCCGGGGGCTCGAACTCCGCGGCCCAGAGCGGGCCGTACTACGACTCGTTCAGCATGCCCAGCGGTGGTGGGCTGGGAGGCGGCGTCGCCAGCGGAACCGAGGCCTACTACTCGTTCGACTGGGCCAACATCCACTTCATCAGCATCGACTCCGCCACCCAGGGAGCCAATCTCGCCGTGGGTGGACCGATGTACAACTGGCTCGAAACCGACCTGATCGCCAACACCCAGGAGTGGATCATCGTCTACTGGCACCACCCGCCGTATACCAAGGGATCCCACGACTCGGACAACCCGGCTGAGACGTCGCTCTTCGAGATGCGGGAGCGCTTCGTCCCCCTGATCGAATCCTACGGCGTCGATTTGCAGCTTACGGGACACAGCCATTCCTACGAGCGCTCGGTCCTGATCAACGGCCACACCGGCTTGTCTTCGACCTGCGCGCTCGGCGAGTGCTTCATCGATGGCGGCGATGGGAATCCCTCGGGAAATGGCGCCTACGTCAAGGCGACCCTCGGCCCGGGACCCAACTTGGGCGCGGTCTACTCGGTGGTGGGCAGCTCGTCGAAGAACCAGGGAGGCCTCACACAGCACGCGGTCATGACGTCGTGGATCAACTTCGAGGGATCGCTGCTGATCGACGTCAACGGCTCGAGCCTCGACGCCTACTTCATCGACAAGAACGGTGTGGTGGACGATCACTTCCGCATCCTCAAGATCGGCGCGTTCATCCCGCCTGGGGTGCCTTCGCTTCAAATCCACGGTCTGATCGCTCTCTGCCTGATACTCGTCGCGGCCGGTGTACTGGCCAGATCCCGCTTCACAAGCACGAGCTGACTCCGTTCTCCCAGCGCTTCATCGCCAAGATCCGAAAGACGGAGGTTTGTCTCTCACTCCAGTGTCGATCGCAAGCCTCTCCACGAAGCGGCGGCGCCGACAAATCCACTGGCGGACAGGGTCGCGCCTAGATCAAGCGGTCCGCGTTCGACCTGGCATCGGCACCCTCCGGGTCGAGCTTATAGGGCTCATCGAGCAGATCGTCGATCGCCTCGGTGATGCGCCGCATCGCACGCTCGAAGGTCTCCGCGTGCTCCTCTGCCTCGCGCGTGAAGGGCACGTAGGGTTTGTCGATGCGGCAGTCGGCGAGAGCATCGTCCAGTGTGAGTGGCGCGCCAATCCGGTAGCGGCAGGTCCCACCCCCGGCCCAGGGGTTTCCGCTGGGATAGGCCTCCTCACTGCCCATGCTGCCGACCGGCACGACGGGCACCTCGTAGCGCAGCGCGAACTGAGCGAGTCCGGGCTTGCCCGGCAGCAGGCGCAGCGAACGCGTGCCCTGGGGAAATACGATCAGGTTGTTGTGCTTCTCGAAGAGCGCCTCGTGGGTGCGGCGCTCAACCAGGCTCATCAGGTGATCGTTCCAGCGCTGGATGAAGCTCGCGTAGGTCTCAGCGGACGGCTGGAAGTCGCGGCGCGGCGTGGTGAGCAGGCGGGCAACGCCGGCTGGAATCGAATCGTCGAGATCGTTCTGTTCGACCCGACCATCCAGCAGATCCCGGAGCAACCGGTACTCATCGCCGCCGAGCTTCCGGTCCAACACACCCAGTGCGTCCTTCAGGATCAAGTAGCCGCGGCTCGGCAGCGGAATGTTGTTGCACTGGTCGAAAAACCAGCTGAGCGCGGCGTTGTCGTAGTACCTGCCCTTCACCCAGGTGGTCGTATACGGCAGGCCACCGTGGCGCCACATCTCGTACTGGAAGGGCCAGTAGTTGTACCGGTCGGTGTGATTGAGGGCGAAGATTGCCATGCCGTCGCGAGGGACGTTCTCGACCCCTTCCAGTACGATGCGGGTCACCGGCGGCAGTTTGTAGTTCGGCATCAGGAAGATCGAGGCGACGACGTTCTGCCCAAAGGACACTTCGGAGAGCTTCAGATTCGTGAGGTGCGCTTCGTCGATCACGGCAGGCTCGAAAGCAGAGCGACGATCGGATTCATGTTCTCTCCTTGCCCAGAAGGCCGCAGCGGCGGAATCGACCACGCCGCGAGGACGCTGGACGGGTTCCGAGCGGCTGGCACAACAGGCTCTCGTACTCGGACTGTGTCATGCATCGGGGTAGGTTCGCCGCGAGCAGGAGTGCGCGATAGACCCGAGCCCCGTTCAGTCGCTCTTCTCGGCAGCCTCCAGCAGTCCCTTCAGGCGCTCGACGGTCTCGATGTACTCGTCGATGAACTCGTAGACGACCTCGGCCGATTTCTTGACTTCGTTCATGCGACTCACCACCTGACCGACGGGCATGCCGAGCAACTCTCGCGCCTTGGCGCCCTCCTTGCGGGCGGCAATGCCGATGCGGCGCTGGGAGTCCGCACAGGCCATGTACTGGAGCGGCATCGGAAGCGTGCCGGGACAGTCCTCTCGTTCCCAGGCGTCGGTCCAGGCGGTGCGAAGCAGACGCGCCGGCTTGCCCGAGAGCGAGCGCGAACGCACCGCGTCCTT
>SMWZ01000226.1 GCA_004356455.1 Deltaproteobacteria bacterium | reverse complement strand
GATGCCATTGCCGCAGAAGGGGTTGGTGCAGTCAGCCTCGCAGCCATCGGCGTCGATGTTGTTGCCGTCGTCGCACTGCTCGCCCGGATCCACGATGCCGTTGCCGCAGCTCGGCACCGGGATGTCTATGAGGGAGAAGGTGTCGCATCTACACTTCGATGCGGTACCGGGGATGGCGTCCAGGACCGAGCGGCAATCGATCGTCCTCTTGGCTTGACCCCAGCTCGCACAGCCGCTGATGTCTGCGAAGCCGTTCCCGTTGGTGTCGATGCATGGGAAGGTGAGAGCTGGGAGATCGACGAAGTTCTTCTCCGGGGTGGGCGAATCTTCGATGTCACCGCAAATATCGATCGTGGGAGTATTCTCGAGATCACGGTATAGGCCGATTATGTTATTGGGATCCGGGAAATCATTGGGATCCGCCGAGATGGGTACCAGGATCTGGCGATGGCAAGTCGCACCGCTGATCGCATCGGTTCCGTCGAGATTGATCCAGAGGCCGATGTCATACCGCGCTTGTGCATTCGTTCTCACATCGCCCCTGAGTTCCACGGTAAAGGTATCGTTAGGGTCCGTACATCCGTCGATCAGGTTCAGAACCTCGAACGCTACGAAGCCCGTGTCGTTGGCGACGCAGTTGTCGAGTCCGGTCACGGGACCAATACATCCGTTACTGGTGACCTCCAGCCCGCACAGAGCGGTGCAGCCATCGCCTGAGACCGTGTTGCCATCGTCGCAGTCCTCGCCTGCGTCGACAATGGAGTCACCACATACGGCAAGATGCTGCTGCTGAAAGACGGAGCTCTCGCCCGGTCGTGCGCCTGCGAGCATACCGATCACGACGACGAACGCCGCGAGGCGATGCGACGTTCGGAGCTTCGGCAACGTCGAACCCATTTTCGCCTGGCGATCTCCTACAGCGTGGGGTGCACGCATCGAGCGCCGCGGCCTGGTGGATCAGAAGCTCAGGGTCGGGTACAGCTGTCGCAGCCGAAGGCTGGTTCTAGCCGGAAGGTTCGCTCTGGCCGGACTCGATTCCCACGCACGTGTGTAGGGGCATCATATCGGGTCGCCGAGTCCAGGGTCAATCTAAGAATGCTGGGTCTGTGTGGCCTGAGACCCCCATTGCTCGTCCCACAGGGTGGGGCCTGAAAAGTCCAGATACCTGGGGGGTACAGCGAGATTCTGAGCCCGCTCGCTGGAGCGTGCCTAGGGGCATTCGATTTCTAGGGTTGGGTCTAGTCCGATCCGAGGGAGCACTGGGAGATCTGGAAGCCGAGCGCGATGGCCTCGGAGAGGTCCCGGACCACGAGTGGGGCTGTGTGGCCCTCCCCGCGGGCCTGAAAGTAGCGGGTGGCGCGGTCGCCGATTCCGACCATGACGGTCTCCACACCCTTCGCTTCGAGCGCGTCCAGCAGCCGCGTCAGCCCCAGCGTCTCGACCGGGTCGATCACCGCTCCCGTCGCATCCACCACCACGACCCGGATCTGGTGCGGACCCACATCTTCGCGGATGGAGTCGAGTGCGAGCACGCCGTCCTCCGGGCCCGAGTAGGGCAGGATCATCACCGGCCCCCAGACGTGCACTGCGGGCGACATCGGGTCGAAGTTGCCCAGCATTTCGCCCTCCTTGGTCTCTTGATCCAGCTCCTGACGCCGCCGCTCCGCGCGCTCTCGGATCGTGTCCAGATCCAGAAAGGGAAGCAGCTCACGCGCCCAAGGGTTGTCCTCGGCCAGCCAGTGTTCGGCCGGGCGGGCCTCGAAGCGGCAGCTGGCCTGACCGCAAGCGGTGCAGGAGATCTCGCGCACGAGGATGGTCTCGCCCAGAATCGAGGAGTACCAGCCCGCGGCGTAGCCCTGGCTCACGAAGCAGATGGGCCCGCTCGCGCTGGGATACTCACAGCGATGAAGCCCGGCCTCGATCGAGCGGCGCAGGCTGCCCCCGAAGTGGCTCTCGAGCATGCCTCCCTCCGGGCGGAAGACGATCGGAAGCAGCGCCCCCACGGCGCCGGGCCGGGGAGCCCCCGCCGCAGAGTAGCCTCGCATCACGCGCAGGCCATCGATCATGCCCTCGCAGAAGCTCAGGCTGTAGAGGATGCCGGGGCCGTCGGTCGGTCCCACCGTCTCGAACACCTGGCGGCGGAGGGTCGAGAGCGTCTGGGCGTCCTCCAGCGCCAGCCGGGGGCTTACGCTGGGCTCCGGCGCCCGCTCCCCCGGCCGTAGGCTCATGCGACCTCTGAGGTCTCGAGCAGGAAGCTGTCGATGTCGAACTTGGACGCGCGCTCGATGAAGTCCTCGCCCTCACGCTCGATGATGGCGAGGAAGGCGTCTGCGGCCATGGGGTCGAACTGGGTTCCCGAAAACTTCTGGATTTCCTGGATCACGCGCTCGAGCGGCAGGCCCTTGCGATAGGGACGGTCAGAGGTCATGGCCTCAACGGTGTCGGCCACCAGAATGATCCGGCTTGGGAACGGAATCGTCTCGCCGCTGAGGCGGTCCGGGTAGCCGCGGTCAGAGCCGTCGTACCACTCGTGGTGATGCCGGACGCAGGGCACGATGTCGGCCAGGAAGCTTACGGATTCGAGGATGCCGGCACCGATCTCCGGATGGCGCTTCATCAGCTCGTACTCCTCTGGATCGAGCTTGGTCGGTTTGGTGATGATCGCGTCCGGGATGCCGATCTTGCCGATATCGTGAAGCAGACCCGCGAGGTAGATGCGTTCGATGAACTCGTTCTTGCAGCTCAGCTCGCGCGCGATGCGTGAGGAGTAGACCCCGACCCGCTCGGAGTGTCCGCGGGTGTACGAATCCTTGGCGTCGACTGCGGCCACCAGAGCTCGAACCGTATTCACGTAGGCCGTCCGTAGCTCGGCGTGTTTCTGCTTGACCTCTTTGGTGCGCTCCTGGACCTTGAGCTCGAGCGTGTAATTCATGTTCTGGAGCGCCAGGTTCTGCTCCTTGGTGAGCTCGTCCAAGCGCAGGATCTCCTGGCGCATGAAGAAGGTGTCGAGGGCCTGGCGCACCGTGCTACGCAGCTCCTCGTCGTTCCAGGGTTTGGTGATCAGGCGATAGATCTCGCCCTTGTTGATGGCCTGCACCGCGATATGCATCTCGGTGTACCCGGTCAGCATTATGCGGATCACGTCCGGTGAGCGTTGGCGGATCTGCTCGAGGAGCTGAACGCCTCGTACGCGCGGCATGTTCTGGTCGGAGACAACGACCTGGATCGACTCGCTCTCGAGGATCTCTAAGGCCTCCTGGGCCGAGCTGGCGGTGTATAGACGAATCGGCTCCGTGCGGAATAGCCGCGCGAGCGTCCTCAGAATATTGACCTCGTCATCGACGAAGAGGACGCCCGGGGGGTCGGATGGGTGGCCTTGCGTCAGCATGTGCGGAGGTTGGTTCAAGAAGCATGCCGGTCGCAGAGGACTTGTTCGGGCGCCGGTTGCCATCGGCGGATGACACGTGACGACGCGTACCCAAGGCTTCTTCTACGGCTGCACTGCGTCGGAGTTGCCAGGTTCCCCTTCCGTCCCTAGGACGAGACGCGCTTGCCGTCGGTTGCGGGCCGCCTGCCGCCTCCGCTCCGGTGGGCTGCACCGTCATCTGAATGTGCAAACCGCGCCACGAGCCTGATGTGCTGACGAAATCTGGATTGGAGCGTTGGCGGGGGCCGGCCGGTCGAGTCCCGGAATCAGGACGTCCCGCTTTCGGGACAGCTTGCATGCGACTCTAGCGTCGCTCTTGTGCTCAGCGCACAGCCCGCTGCCGCGTCCAGCCGAGGCGCTGCGCGATTGATCGCCACTCGTTCAAGTTCTCAACATCCCGCAGGTCGAAGCGCTCGAAGCGCACGGCCAGCTCTGCGCCAAGCACGTCGACCCAGCGTTCCAGCCAGCCGGCCGGCGAGTCGCTGGGCACCTGGATCTGGGCGAGCGCTCGCCGTCGCAGCGGCCCGCCCTCCTGCAGCACGAGCACGTCCAGCGAGCGGTCGGGCAGGGACTTGGAGAGGATCTTGTAACGGCAGCGACCCTCGGGTGGATCGCTCCAGTCCGAGACCCAGAAGAGATAAGGGCGCTCTCCTGCGGAGAAGCGGATGCGAAGGCTCGCCGGCAGCGTGGCGCTCGCGGCCTCGGGCAACATGGCCGGAGGGTAGCGGTGAGCCTGGTGGACTGCCCCGCGGGCGGCTTCTAGGATGGTGTGAATGAAGGCCATCGAAGTCATCGGAGAGGGGAAGGAGGCACGACTCGAGCTGGGAGAAGCGCCGACGCCGAAGCCCGAAGCGCGCGAGCTCCGCATCGCGGTCACGGCCAGCGCGGTAAACCGTGCGGATCTACTGCAGCGGCGCGGGCTCTACCCGCCTCCGCCCGGGGCCTCGAGCGTGCTGGGCTTGGAGTGCGCGGGGGTGGTGGAGGAGGTCGGTTCGGAGGTGCGTCGGTATCCGCTGGGAGCACGAGTGATGGCGTTGCTGGCGGGCGGGGGCTACGCCGAGCAGGTCGTGGTCCACGAGGGCTCCGTGCTCCCTATCCCGGATGGCATGAGTTTCGAAGAGGCGGCCGCTGTTCCCGAAACATTCCTCACCTGCTACTTGAACCTGTTCCGGATCGGGGCGGTGCGTGAGGGGCAATGGGTGCTGGTGCACGGCGGGGGCAGTGGTATCGGCACCTCGGCCATCCGGCTGCTGCGAGCGGCCGGGGTCCACGTGATCGTCACCTGTGGCAGCCTCGAGAAGGTGGAGCGCTGTCGTGAGCTGGGCGCCGATGCGGCCTTGAACTATCGCGAGGGTCCGTTCGCGCCCGAGGTGCTCGAGCTCACGCGGGGAGAGGGTGTGGATCTGGTTCTGGACTCGATCGGAGCGCCCTACCTCGAGCCCCATCTGCGCTGCCTGCGCGTGGGTGGGAGCCTCATCCTGATTGGCCTGATGGGGGGCGCAAAGGCGGAGATCAACCTGGGGATGCTGCTCGCCAGGCGACTCTCGCTGATCGGGTCCACCTTGCGGGCACGCTCCGTGGATGAGAAAGCGGCGATCGTGCACGGGTTCCTGGAGCGCTTTGGTGAGGCACTGCGCAGCGGTACCCTCCAGCCCGTCGTGGATCGGGTGCTCTCGCTGGCGAGCGCGCAGGAGGCGCACGACGTGGTCGAGCGCAGTGAGCACTTCGGCAAGGTGGTCCTACGCGTGCGGGACTAGAATCCGAGCGAGG
>SMWZ01000225.1 GCA_004356455.1 Deltaproteobacteria bacterium | reverse complement strand
TTCGGGAACGGCGACGGAGTTCTGACGACGAACATCGGCAAGGACCTGGACGTGGCGGCCCACGAGATGGGTCACTACATCTTCAACGTGCTGGTCGATCCGGTGGTCGTCTCGTCCACGGATCTGGTGCTGGCGATCGAGGAAGGCGTAGCCGACACGCTGGCCGCGCTCCTGGGAGGTGACGCGAACATCGCGGAGTCGGTGATCCCCGGCGAGGACTTCCTCCGAACCCTGGCGAATGACCGCGTCTTCCCCCGTGACCTGGTAGACGACCCTCACGAGACGGGCCTCATCTTCGGCGGGTTCAACTGGGATCTGGTGCAGCTCCTGGGTGCGGACGGCTTCGCCGATATCCTGATCGCGGGTCTTCCCTTCCTGCCTCCAGATGCGTTCCTCGGGGAGTACCCGGATGCACTGCTGGCGGGAAACCAGCTGGTGAACGCCGGGGCGAACGCCGAGGCGAACGCCAACTTCATCCAGATCCTGGCCAACGCGCGGGGACTGCTCGACCCCCTGGGACTGGTAGCGGACTTCAAGGGCTCTCTCGAGCCCGGCGGCACCGGGCCCCAGAGCACGACGGACGGGGAGGTCCAGGTGTGGGTATTCCAGAAGTTCCCAGACTCGGCGGCCCTGGAGTTCAGCACCACCGGCAGCGGCGACGTCGACCTCCTGGTAGCCCCTCTCGAAGGCTACGACCCCCTGGACATGAGCACCTTTATGCAGTCGTTCGGGCCTGGCAGCACAGAATCTATTCGTATTGACCGCACCACGAGCCCGTCCGTGGACGACGCTGACGCGTGGCTCGTGGCCGTGTTCGATCCCAACAACATGAACGGCATCCCGAGCAGCTATGAGCTCGAGGTCTCGGTCACGCTGCCACTGGTGAACATCTCCATTCCCGGCGTAAGAGCCGCTAGCCTGGACCAGCCGGGAGAGATCGACACCTTCACCTTCAGCGCGCTGGCAGGCCAGGTGGTCCGGGTCGAAGCCAGCGGCCAGACCCCCGGCTTCGACCCCCTGATCGGGATCGTGGACCCCGAGACCTTCGAGCTATTGGCATCCGACGATGACTCCGGCCCCGGCTTCGATGCCCTGATTCAGGGGCTGCGCATTCCCGCTACCGGGCGCTACGTGATCCTGGTGAGCTCTCCGCTGGGAGACATTGACCCCAGCTCGGGCACAGGCAGCTACCTGGTCTCGATCTCCCTCTGCAGCAATCTGGGCACGAACCTGGACGGGGACGACCTGGTCGACGACTGCGATGACGATGATGACAACGATGGCTTCAAGGACGGCGCGGATTCCGCGCCACGCAATGCAACGGCGTGCTCGGATATCGATCGAGATCTCTGCGACGATTGCTCGAGTGGCAGCTTCGACCTCGTGAACGACGGACCCGATGCGGACGGCGATCTCATCTGCGATCTCGGCGACCCCGACGACGACAACGACGGCTGCGCCGATACCGAGGACCCAGCGCCATTCGTTCCGAGTCCCGATCAGGATCTGGATTTGGCGGGCGCTGACTGCGATCCCTGCCCCTTCGATGCGGATGACGACATCGATGCGGACGGGCTATGCGCTGACGTCGACAACTGTCCGGCGCTATTCAACCCCAATCAAGACGATGTCGACGGGGACCTGCTGGGCGACGCCTGTGATCCATGCCCCCTGGATCCCGTGAACGCGGATCTCGATGGGGATGGGGTGTGCGTGGTGACAGACAACTGTCCCTATACGACGAACCCGGATCAGCTCGACTCGGGGGGCTTTGACACGGCCGTCCCCAACACGATCGGCGACGGCTGCGAGTGCGGAGATGTCAACGGCGATGGTGTGGTCGACCTGGCCGACATCGTGCTCCTGAGGCGAACCCTCTTCGGCCTGCCTCCGGGCCTGGCCGCGCCAGAGAAGTGCCGCGTGTCACCCCTGGGCAGCTGCAACGACATCGACGTGGACGTGTTGAGGAGAGCGCTGGCCGGCCTGCTGCACGGGATCGAGCAGCTGTGCTTCGCGGCGATCCCACGTGTCTCGGTGGATCTGGACGGCGCGGCGGAGTGGCTGGCCAGCGCCAGCGAACAACCCCTGGGGATCGCGAACGTCTGGACGCTCTCTATCTGGATCCAGGACCGAAGCTTCGACACCAAGGCGGCCAACTACGTGCGGCTCTTTCGGCTGGATCGCAACAGCGTCGTAAACCTCTCCCAGCTCGGAAACGGAGGCACGAACCCGTTGACGCTGGAGCTTTCCGACACCAGTGGCGCGATGTTAAAAGACGTCGCCTGGAACAACGTGATGTCACCGGCCGCCCTCTTCCACCACCTCGTGCTGATTTGGGATGGAACCGACGGGGGCCTCGGGCTGCCCACACTCTACGTGGATGGAGAGCTCCGACCCGCATCGACCGTCACGACGAACGCCGCAGGAACGCTCGAGGATTCCCCGCGCTCGGTGTTCATTGGCGGGACCGCCTCCCTCGATGGTCGGGTGGGGCATACTGCCTTCTGGGACGTCGCACTCGCCCCCGAGGAGATCGCGCAGATCTTCGATCTCGGCCACGCCATCGACCTACGCAGCGATAGCGGCGATTACCTCTCCTCCTCCCGCCTCAAGCACTACTGGCGCCCCGGCCAGATCCCCTCTGCTATCGGCCTCGACGCCGTACCCACCAACCCCATCGACATCGCCAGTTTCGCTCTCAACCTCACCTACCACGATGACGTCGTCTTCGAAGGCCCCGAGTAGACGTCACCCCAACTGTCCCCGGGGGCAGTTCACCCGGCTCATCCAACAGTCTCGGCCTGCGATGCGCGCGTGGAACCCGGTCTTGATAGGATGCCTCCAGCATGGAAGCGCTGCGCCGCTATGGCTTTCTTCTGCTCCTCGCGACGGTCGGCGGGCTCTTTGGCCTGCACGCGACGGACGCCCGGACCGCGGACGCCTCGATCTTGCGTCTCGCCACCACAACTAGCACCGACCATTCGGGGCTTCTGAGCTACCTGCTGCCGGTATTCGAGGCGGAGACCCGCTACACCGTGCACGTCTTGGCTGTGGGCACCGGAAAGGCCCTGCGCATGGCACGCGACGGCGATGCCGATGCCGTGCTCGTGCACGCACGAGCAGCAGAGGACCGGTTCATAGCGGCGGGCTACGGGATCGATCGACGGGACGTCATGTACAACGACTTCATCCTCGTTGGACCCGGGACCGACCCGGCGGGACTGAGGAGGCTCACGAGCATGGTGGAGGCGTATCGGCACATCGCCCTGGGCGGCCACCTCTTCATCTCCCGAGGCGATGATTCCGGCACCCACAAGAAAGAATCCGAGCTGTGGCAGGCGGCGGGGATCGAACCTCGCGGCGCCTGGTACCGCGAGGCGGGGCAAGGCATGGGGCGAGTGTTGCTGATCGCGGGAGAGCTCGACGCCTATACGATGACGGATCGAGGCACGTGGCTCGCGCTCAAGGAAAAGCTGCCCCTCGAGGTGCTCCTCGCGGGAGACCCGCCGCTGCATAACCAGTACGGGATCATCGCGGTCAACCCCGACCGCCATCCGCATGTCAACCACGCAGGGGCTAAGGCCCTCATCGAGTGGCTGACATCTCCCTCCGGACAACGCCTGATCGGGGAGTACCGCATCAATGGCGAGCGTCTCTTCCATCCCAACCCTGCACCGGGGGAATAGAGCATGAACGAGATCGTCACGGCCACGGAACGTGCCATCGGCTTGCTCATCTCAGGTGACCCAGGATTGTGGGCGATCATCGGAATCTCGTTCAGCGTCTCGCTGCGTGCCATCCTGATCGCCACACCTTTCGCCCTGGCGGTGGCGCTGCTTCTCACCCTTGGCCACTTCTACGGCCGGCGTCTTCTGATCGCGGTATTCAACGCATCGATGGCGGTGCCAGCGGTGGTGGTGGGTCTCAGCATTTATCTCCTGCTCTCGCGCAGCGGGCCCTTCGGCGACCTCAAGCTGCTGTTTACCCAGAGCGCTATGGTCATCGGCCAGATCCTGCTTGCCTTCCCGTTGCTGGTGGCGATGGCGCACTCCGCGTTGCAGGCAGCGGAGCGGAGCGCATGGGAAACGGCCCTCACCCTCGGGGCCAGGCCCTGGCGGGCGCTGTTCACTCTGATGTACGAGGTTCGCTTCGCTCTCATCGCCGCCATCATCGCCGGTTTCGCGCGCATCATCGCCGAGGTCGGATGCTCAATGATGGTCGGTGGTAACATCCTGAACTACACGCGTAATATCACAACGGCGATTGCTCTGGAGACGAGCAAAGGAGAGTTCGCGCAGGGGATCGCCCTGGGGCTCGTATTGCTGGCACTGGCCCTGACCCTCAACCTCCTGCTCAATCTCATGCAGGGGAAAGGTGAGCTGGCATGACTCGAGGTAGGCTCGAGCTTCGTGGGACCACGATGTCGTACTCGCGGCGGCGGCTGTTCGAAGTCGAGCTTTTCGTCTTCGAACCTGGAACCTGCACCCTGCTTAGCGGTCGCAACGGTGCGGGCAAGACCACATTGCTCAAGATCGCGGCGGGCCTGCTCAAGCCCGACCGGGCGATCGTACGCATCGAAGGTCGAGACTTTACCTGGCGAGCGGCGCGCCCCTTCCTTCGGCACCGCGTGATCTACCTGCACCAGTTTCCTTACATGTTCAACACCAGCGTGGCGAAGAACATCGCTTACGGCCTCAGGCAACTGCGGATCCCGCGTGCGGAGACCAAGGCGCGTGTATCTCAAGCGTTGGAGTGGTCCGGGCTTGAGGAACTGGCCGAGCGTGACGCCCGCACCCTCTCCGGGGGCGAGAAGCAACGGGTGGCGCTGGCCCGCGCGCGAGTTCTCTCACCAGACGTGCTGCTGCTGGACGAGTCCCTCTCCGGGTTGGACCCCGAGGCGCGGCAGCAGACCTACTTCCTGATCCGGCGCATGGTCTCCGAGCAGGTCGCAGTCGTTGTGGCTACACACGACTACGAGCTGCTCAGGCAGCTCGGCGATCGGCACCTGATCCTGACCGACGCGGGGCACCTCGAGGACAGATCTCCGAAGACGACGGCTGCGCCCAGCTCGCACGCCCGTGCCCCCAACATCAGCCCACCCCGGCGACGGGGCCAGTAATCGACCTCATAGCTTGAAGGGAACCGAGTTCGAACGTTTCGCGACTCTGCCCGTCATGGCGCAACCGGAGAAGACGAGAGACTCTGAGAAATTCGCATGCGAATGACCCAGAGGTGGCAGCGCTTCTAACACGACCCAGGCTTCGGGTGGCGGCAGCATTCGTGTGGAGCAGCACCGGAGCTTGTTCTGTGAAAGCGAGCCCCCAATCGAGAAAGAATGGAGCTACGGGCGCTTGCTGGTCGGGGCGGCCGGATTCGAACCGGCGACTTTCAGCTCCCAAAGCTGACGCGCTACCAGGCTGCGCCACGCCCCGATCGCGGGAGAGTCTAGCGGGCCTGACGTTCGCGCTCTAGCGCGGGGTGAGGCGGATGGGGATCTCGCGGATCGAGTTGGTGAGGTTCGAGCGCAGTCGTCTGGGGGGACCGGTGAGCTCGGCCTGGCTGAAGCAGCGGAAGAACTCCTCGAAGAAGACCTGCGCCTCGAGGCGGGCGAGACGAGCGCCGAGGCAGAAGTGCTCTCCCCAGCCGAAGGCCAGGTGCGGGTTCGGATCTCGTCGGATATCGAAGCGGAAGGGCTCCTCGAAGACCTCCTCATCGAAGTTGGCCGAGGTGTAGTGCAGCACCACGCGGTCGCCCTCCCGGATCTTCTTGCCTCGCACCTCTACGTCACGTGTGGCCGTGCGCCGAAAATAATGCACCGGCGTGGTCCAGCGCAGCATCTCTTCGATCGCGGTCGGGAGCAGGGCAAAGTCGGACTCGAGCTCGCGGTAGGTCCGAGGGTTCTCGAGCAGGGCCAGCATGGCCCCCGCGAGCAAGCTGCGGGTGGTCTCGTTGCCAGCGACCGCGATCTGCACGAACAGAGCCGCGAACTCCGCCTCGTTCAGTGGGTGCCCCTCAAGCTCCGCGTTCAACATGAGCGAGATCAGATCCTTGCCCCCCCTGCCCTTGCGCTCGCTCGCCAGCTTGAAGCCGTAGGCACCCAGCTCGGCCGCCGGATTGGCCGCACCCTCCCTCGCCGCGACCTCCGGATCGGTCCTCCCGATCAGCTTGTCCCCCAGCTCGACGATCCGTCCACGATCCGCCTCGGGGATGGCCATGATCTGGTTGATGGTCTGTAGCGGCAGCTCGGCGGCCAGATCGCGCACGAAATCGCAGTCGCGCTTCTCGGCTGCAAC
>SMWZ01000224.1 GCA_004356455.1 Deltaproteobacteria bacterium | reverse complement strand
TTCACACGCGACTTCGAGAACTTCACCTACAAAGCCAAGCCGTCGATCCGCTTCAGGCTGAGCAAGCGACAGGCGCTGAGCCTGGCCTACAGCGGAGCGTGGAGCGACTACGAGGAGACGTCGGGCCAGGAGTCGCTGGATTGGTGGGCTCACGGACCGGCTGCTCAGTATCGCTTCAAGCTCAGCGATGCGGCTTCGCTCAGGCTGGTCTGGGGCTTCACGATTCGGAACTACGATGAGAACCTGGCCAGCCTGCAGGACGGCACCAATCTCGCGACGAACCCAAGCGAAGAGCATCACTATCAGCGCGTCGAGGTGAAGGGAACCTGGCGTCCAAGGAGCTGGCTGGAGCTCGACGGCGGCTACCGTTTCAAGATGAAGGACGATCGGTTCGAGGGCTTCGAAAGCTACGAAGAGGCAAAATGGACGACGGGTCTAACCCTGAGCCGCTTCCCGCCATGGACCCTGCATGCGGAGGCAGCCTTCACCCAGCGGGATTATGACAATCGTCTCGGCGATCTGGCCACTGAGACGCTCGAGTACGACAAGCTCGAGGGCAGCATTACCGCCTCTTATAAGGTCAAGCACGGGTTTTCCTTCTACGCGCACTACAGCTACGCCAATCGCGACTCGAACCGCTCTACCGGCAGCTCGTACCGGGACTACAGCTTCCACCGCTTCCTGACCGGCTTCTCCTTCGCCCGCTAGGCCGGGCGACCGCCGAGGGGATGACCTGGGTGCGCACCTCATCCGGACGGAGCCGGATGAGGCCGCGCACTCCCACCTGTGCCCCCAGCGGGTGTAGGCTGGCAGACAGCGCAGGGGCTGGATCGCCCGACACCGCTCTCATGACGGGCTCCGGCTCCGCAAGGAGAAGGAGGAGTTCTCGACGGCAGCGACGTAGCTTCCGAGATCGTCGCCAGCGACCTCCCAACGAGTCGAATCGCGCCGGCGATTGGGACCGAAGGAATAGACGAATACCGTCCGGCGGCTGCGGTCCTTGGAGCACCGGTCCTGGATCCAGTAGGGCGAGTTCCACGGGTCCAGGAAGAAATCGATCCGCTCTCGTGCGACTTCCGGCCCACTCGACGAGGCGAACTGCAGCGTCCGCAGATCGTCGGCGTCGTACTTGCGCTTGCGAACGAAGGTGTAGAGACGGTGGTGCAGGCCGCACTTCGTGACAAAGGCGCGCCCCTGTCGCGCGGCGATCTCGCGGAGATCGTGATCCAGAGACTCGAGCTCGCGTTGAGCCAGCTCGCGCAGCTCGGGAGTCAGGCGAGACGCAGCGGACCAGTTCGCGCTGCCGACTCCCAGTCCCAAGACAAGAATGCTTGCCGTCAGAACAGCACCTGCCCGAACCAGCTCGATCGACCTCAGGCCCCCGATGCGCAGGGCTCCGGCAGCGAGCATCGCGAACAGGAAGCAGCCCCCCAGCAAGAGCTCTACCCACTCGGTCCTGAAGCGGAACGTACTCACACGGTAGAAGACCAGGACGACGCCGAACGAGGGAACGAGCGCGAGGGGCGGCGCGACGACACCCAGGCGCACTGCCCATGCTTGGAGCGGCCGGATCAGTAGCAGCAGCGGCAGCACGATACCGTAGCCCGCGATGATCCCGGACAGGGCGAGCTTGCGCAGCTTCGACGGGGTGACGTTATGGAAGTTGAACTCCTGCTGGAAGTTGTTTTCGAGGAAGTACGCGGGTGGCCTGTAGCCCAGCAGACGCTGCCCCCAGGAGATCTCTTCCATCGCCACCAGGAAGCAGAACAGAGCCAGGCCGGCGGACCACCATGGAAGACGTCGCTGCCTCAGCTCCCGAGAGACATTCGCAACGCCGACACCTGCAGCGAGCAGAAACGCCCAGAACGTGCACCACTCGAGTGCGCCGTCCTCCTGGACGAGCAGACGGAACTGGTCCGGGTCTCCGCGAGCCAGGATCGTGGCTAATGCGGCAACTCCGAGAACCAGGCCGTTGGCAAGCACAGGCCAAGCCACGTTTCTCTCCTCAATCTTCGGAGACCGCTCGGAGCCGCACGCCGCTCAGATCCGAGCGGCGTGCGGAGCCTCGGGGGGGACTAGGTGTTCGGCCCATCCTCGGACGACGTCGCCCCGTCGGACGACGTGGCCCCGTCGGACGACGTGGACGACGTGGACGACGTGGACGACGTGGACGACGTGGACGACGTGGACGAGGCGTCGGACGAGACCTCGGACGAGGACGTTCCGTCCTCGTGCGCATAGGACAGACCGGCCAAGCCGGTCAGAACGACAAGCGCGGCCACCGCAAGAGTGGCCGCAACGCGCTGCAATAAGCTGTGAATTGACATCAGGGGATTCCTTTCGCGGACCGTAGCCGCATTAACTCGGGCGCCAGCTTCCGGACCCATATTCAGGAACTCTTCGGGCGAGCGGGCGGCCATCTTTAGCCGCCGGCTGACAGCGGGGACCCCCGAGGACGCGTTTGCCCTTGAGTGGCCAGGTGCGCGCGTAAAGAGTTGCCGCGTCGCTGCCGAACCCGGAATAAGACTGGTCACGTGGAGATATGCGGATGCGGATCTTGCAGCGACTAACTGGATTCTGTGTTGTGGTGCTACTGGCCGCGCCGGCCGCCCGGGCGCAGGAGCAGGCCCAGGACGAGTCGGCGGCGAAGCGGGCCTGGCTCGGTCTGACCGCCTCCGAGGAGCTCAAGGATCTGAAGTACCAGCAGGCCCAGGAGGGTGGCTGGCCCTGGACCCTCATGACCACGGTGGCCGCGGGGGATGACTCGAACATCTTCAATAGTCCGAACGCGGAGACCGACGGGGTCTTCTATGACTTCGGCTTGAAGCTCGAGAACCTCCACTACTTCGGTGAGCACGATTCGCTCAAGCTGACGTTCGCGGGGACTGGCTCGCTCTACCCGGAGTCGAGCACGCTCGCCTCCGCCACCCAGAAGATCAAGCTCAGGTACGCCAACCGGCTGAGCAAGCGAATCCGCTTCCGGCTCGAGGGCATGGCCGGCCACTCGAACGACGACAAGGTGAGCATCGACGGGCACGAGTTCCTGCGCGACTTCGGACAGGTCGTGTATCGCGTCAAGCCCTCGCTTCGCTTCCGGCTGAGCAAGCGCCAGACGTTCACCCTCGCCTACGCCGGCAAGGGGAAGAACTACTCCGAGACGTCGGGCCGGACCTCGCTCGACTGGTTCGCCCACGGGCCGAAGGCCCGCTACAAGGTGAAGTTCGGCGACTCGCTCTCGTTCAGCGCGGGCTACGGGTTCACGCTGCGGAACTACGACGAGGACCTGGCCACTTTCGCCGACGGCACCGAGGACCCCACGAACCCGAAGGAAGAGCACCGCTATCACCGGTTCAAGGCGAAGGCCGAGTGGCGGCCGGCAGACTGGCTGGTCATGGACGGACGCTACCGCTTCAAGACCAAGGACGATCAGTTCGACGACTTCGAGAGCTACGAAGACAAGAAGTGGGCCTTCGGCATGACGCTCCTGCCCATGCCGGGGCTGTCGATCCGGGCCGAGGGTTTCTTTTCGGATCGGGAGTACGACAACCGCCTCGGCGAGCTGCCCACAGAGACGCTCGAGTACGACAAGGTCGGAGGCAACCTCACGGCCCACTACCAGCTCAGCCGGAACCTGGCCCTCTACGCCCGCTTCAGCCATGTCGACCGCGACTCGAACCGCGAGACCGGCAGCTCGTACCGCGACTACGAGGTGACGACCTTTCTAGCCGGCTTCGCCTTCGCGCGCTGAGCGGCCCAACCGGGCCAGCGCGAGTTCCTCCACCAAGCGGATGAGCTCGTCCGTGAGACAGCGGTCGCGCACCAGCGCGTCATCCGCTCCGAAGGCCATCGTCTCGTCCCCCAGCGAGGCGAGCTGCGGATACAGCACGCGCCGCGGCCCGTAGCTCGCCTTTCCCGTCGGAGGCTCGGAGGCGAGACGACCCTGGAAGGCGAAGAACGCGAAGACCTTCGCGCTCTGCGGAAGCGGCGCGAAGAACGCTTCCAGCGCCTTGAGCGCGGCCTCCATGCACAGCGTCTCGCGGCGGTGGGAGGCCAGCCAGGGCTCGAGCTCGTGCACGAGCCGCGTATCCCGTACGCCCTTGCGAATCCGCTCGTGCAGCTCGAGGCGCGCCTCGAGCTGCTCGCGCAGCTCAGCAAGCGCGTGCGCGGGATCGCCGTCCTCGCCCAGCACGCGGCGCAGGCGTTGGAAGGCCGCTTCCAGCTCCGCGTCGCGGTCGTCGGGCCAGAGCGGCGAGCAGCGCTGCGCGCGTGCGAACAGCATCAACGCCTCGGCATCGCCCTCCCCGGCTTCCTCGAGCGCATCACGCCAGGCGGCCTCCGGCTCGTACGCGCGTGGGTTCGCCAGATACGCCGCCGCCGTGCGCAGCACGATCGCCGAGGCCCGCACCTGGGCCATGGGATTGAGCAGTACGCCGCACACGTGCTGCGCCAGCTCCGGATCGCGTCCCCCGTAGGGACCCAGGTGCAGCATCGAGCGCATGGGTCCGTCCGCGACCGGCACGTTGTCCCAGATCAGCACGGGGCGCCGCAGTGTGGCCGCACGTCGCGCCGCCTCTTCGCCCGTGATGCTGGGGCTGATCACGGTGCGACCCGTCCAGGCCAGCAGGATCGCGGAGTCGAGCCCGCGGCCCAGGGTGTCCAGGTACGGCGTCGGCTCCACTCCCAGGTAGTCCGTGGGAACCACACACAGCGTGACCTCCGGCCCGAGCGCCTGCTGTAGCTCTCCCGCCAGCTCCACGTGCGCCTCGGCCAGGCTGGAGAAGGCGTCCCGGTCCTCAGCGTGAGCCAGCGACGAGGGCACGTCGTCGAGCGCGAGCATGAGCCAGCTCGAGCCGAGCTCGCGGAAGACCCGGAACTTCGCGAGCAGCGCCGCGCGCTCCTCGCTCGAGGCGTAGCGAATGGAGCGACCCGGCGAGAGCGCGAAGCCCACCTCGACGCCCACACGCGCGCCGCTCGCAACCAGCTCTTCGAACTCGCTCAACGCCGTGTCGGGATAGGGTTCGCGCCAGCGCGCCCGGTGCAGGGGGTCGTCCTTGGGGGCGTAGACGTAGCGGTTCATGCCCCAGCCGCCGATGCGCTCGATCAGCCAGAGCCGATCGCGGTGGCACCAGGGCGTGCCGTAGTGGCCTTCGACTACGCCGCGCTCGCGGAAGCCCCCCATCGCCTCATAGGAAAGCAGTTGCGAGGCGATACGTCACGAAGCTCCCGCCGTAAGCGAGCGCGAGCATGTAGCCAAACGCGAGCGCGGGCCAGCGCCAGCTACCGGTCTCACGCGCCATCACCACCACGGTCGACATGCACTGCAAGGCGAAAACAAAGAAGACCAGCAGCGCGAGCGCGCTCGCCAGCGTGAAGCTGCGTTCCCCCGTCTGCGGATCGCGGTCGTTGGCCAGCGCGTGGCGCAGACCCTCGAAGTTATCCGCGTCCCCCACCGCGTAGATCTGCGCCAGCGTCGCCACCATCACCTCGCGTGCGGCCAGGCTGGCCAGCAGGCCGACGCCGATCTTCCAGTCGAAGCCGAGCGGCTCGATCACGGGCTCGAGCGCGTGTCCTATGCGCGCCGCCGCGCTGGCCTGGAGCTGTGCCTGCGCCTGCGCACCCTGCGAGAGTGAGGCATCCACGGGGATGCGCGGGAAGGAGAGCAAGGCCCAGAGGATGATGGAGGCGACCACGATCAACGTGCCCGCGCGTTTGATGAAGGAGCGGGAGCTGCGCCAG
The DNA here is from genome assembly GCA_004356455.1 of Deltaproteobacteria bacterium. Classification (GTDB taxonomy): domain Bacteria; phylum Myxococcota_A; class UBA9160; order SZUA-336; family SZUA-336; genus SMWZ01. Next base: position 3,075 of record SMWZ01000224.1, on the reverse strand, counting down.
ACCTGGGTGAAGAGCAGGCGCGCGGTCGGGATGCGGTAGGGCGGGAGCTCGAGGTAGAAGGTGGCGACCTTTCCGCGCAGCAGGGTCGACTTGAGCAGCGCCGCGGAGCCGAGCGCGGTGAGCGCGCCCATCAGATACAGGCCGAGCATGACCAGGCCCTGCAGCCCCAACGGCCCCAGCACACGCTCCGCGGGCACAAAGGCCGCGATCAGGAGTGTATAGACGGGAAGCCGCGCCGAGCAGGTCATGAAGGGCGCAATCAGGATCGTGGCCAGGCGATCGCGCGGTGACGCCACCGCGCGCGCGGCCATGATCCCGGGAATGGCGCAGGCGTAGGAGGAGAGCAGCGCCACGAAGCAGCGCCCCTGAAGTCCCACCCAGCCCATCACGCGATCCACCACGAAGGCAGCGCGCGCCATGTAGCCCACGTCCTCCAGCAGGTGAATCAGCGTGAAGACGATCACGATCTGGGGCAGGAAGACCAGCACCGAGCCGACGCCGGCGAGCACCCCGTCTACCCAGAGATCGGTCAGAAGACCCGCCGGCAGCACACTGCGTGAGAGTCCACCCAGCGCGCCAAACGCCCCGTCGATCCAGTCCATTGCGGGCACGGCCCAGCTGAAGATGCTCTGAAACAGGAGCACCATCACCCCCGCGAAGATCGGGATTCCCCCCAGCGGGTGGAGCAGCACGCGATCGATGCGATCGGTGCGCTTGTCCCGCGCCGGGCTGAAGCCACCCACGTCGGCCGCCACCCGGTCGACCCAGGCGAAGCGCGCCTCGTGATCGTCCACCGGCGGCGGCTCGGCGGGCGTGGCCCAGCGCCGCGCACGTTCGAGCAGCCCGCGCACGTCGGCCACACCCACGCCGCGATGACCCACCACACCCATCACCGGCACACCCAGGATGCGCGAGAGCTTGCCCAGGTCGAGTCGGCCGCCGCGCGCGCGCACCTCGTCGATCATCGTAACCACGATCGCCGTCGGGCGGCGAGCCTGCAGGACCTGCGCCACCAGGCCCAGACCGCGGGCCAGGGTGGTGCCGTCGATCACCACCACCAGCGCATCCGGAACCGGCTCGTTCGCACGCTCCCCGGCGAGCACCTCGCGCACGACCTCCTCGTCGGGCGTCTCGGGATCCAGGCTGTAGGTCCCGGGCAGGTCGAGCAGTCGAATCGGGACCGCCACGTCGCGGACCTCGCCCTCACGCCGCTCCACCGTGACGCCGGGGTAGTTGCCGACCTTGGCGCGCGACCCGGTAAGAGCGTTGAACAGCGTCGTCTTACCCGAGTTCGGCGAGCCGACCAGGGCGATGTGCAGGGTCTCGATCGGATCGCTGAGCGCTGCCGACGCGCTCATTGCGCCACAGGCACGACGCACAGCGCTGCGATATCGGCCCGGCGCAGGCACACGCGGTAGCCCCGGATCTCCACCTCGAGCGGATCACCCAGTGGGGCCTGGCGCAGCACCATCAGCGTCGTGTCGGGCACGAAGCCCAGGTCCCGCAGCCGGGTCGGCACCGGGTGCTCAGAGTGGTGACAGAGCCGGGCCCGGACGCCGGGATCGAGATCCGAGAGCGAGCGACAAGCGGGCCCCTTGGGAGGCCGATGAGCTGCTTGGGCGGCGGTCGTTTCGGGGCTCATCTCATTTTGAGAATGGCTATCATTTTCAAAATCGAGCAGAGCTTACCGCCGTTTCTGACAGTGTGTCAAGTCAGGCTTCGGGCGGTTCTAGCCCCCGCCTAGAGGGCCGCGACCACGGAGATCGTGAGCAGCGTTCCCAGCAGCGCGAGGCCGTAGAGGCCATAGCTGACGGCGGCCTGGATGTGGCCCAGACCGAGGTCGAGGGCGAGGTGGCGCAGGTGGTGCGCCGAGTGCCAGAAGGTGAGCGAGATCAGGGCCACCAGCAGCAGGCGCCCCAGCGGGTTGGCCGCCAGGCCGTGCATGCGCTGATACGAGATCGCGTACTCGCTGAACCAGCTCTGTGGGGCCGCAATCGTGACGCCGAACAAGAACCCCGGCAGCAGCAGTGCGGCGGCGAAGCCGCCGGCGCCGAAGAGCAGCCACCACAGGGGCTCGAGGCGATGGATCCACTTCACAGGATCACCCCCGCCAGCAACAGCAGCACGAGTGCCGTGAGCGCGAACAGGCCCGCGAAGTGCGCGACCCAGATCACGGGCTCCGGCGGAGCGGGCACGATCCCGAGCCGCACCAGCGGAATTTTCACGCCCACCCACAGCCAGCGCAGCGAGAAGAAGAGCGTTCCGATGAGCAGCAGCCAGCACCCCAGCTGACCCGGCAACGAGCCCACGTGCGCGAGGTAGGCCTGCCAGGCCGCGTGGCCCTGCCCCAGCGCCCGGATCCCCAGCAGCAGCACGACGCAGCCCGCCGAGAGCACGAAGCCGGTCGCGGCGAAGAGCACGTAGTTGCGGTAGCGCGGGTGACCCATCCACCAGCCATCGGGCTCGCGCGCGGGCCAGGTGGGCGTGGTGCTCCGCGACGTCACGCGGCACCTCGCCGCGGCAGAATGCGCGTCCACTGCAGCGCGGTGACCAGCTTGCTGCGATTGATCGCGGCGGCCGGATCCACCTGCTTGGGGCACACCTCGGAGCACTCATTGTTGTAGGAGCAGGACCAGACGCCCTCGTGGCTGTTCATCACGTCGAAGCGCTCGGCCTCGCCCTCATCGCGCGAGTCCTGGTTGTAACGGAACCCGAGCGCGATCGCGGCCGGACCGATGAACTCCGGCTCGTGCGCGAGCACCGGACAGGCGGCATAGCAGAGCGCGCAGTTGATGCACATGCTGAACTGTTTGTAGTTGTCGAGCTCGTCGGGCGACTGCAGGTACTCGCCGTGCTCGACGTCCTGCTCGAGCTTGCGGATGATCCAGGGCTTCACGCTCTTGAGCTTGCGCATGAAGCTCTCGAGGTCGATCACCAGGTCCCGCACGACCGGGAAGCTGGCCAGCGGCCCCACGCGGATCGTCCCCGCGTAGTCCCTGACAAAGACGTTGCAGGTGAGCTTGGGCAGCCCGTTCACCATCATGCCGCAGCTGCCGCACACGCCCATGCGACAGG
>SMWZ01000223.1 GCA_004356455.1 Deltaproteobacteria bacterium | reverse complement strand
TTCGAAGCCGAAGGCCTTGCCCAGGAACTCGAGTGCCGCGGGCGCATCCGCGTACAAGAGATAGGGGATCACGCGCTGCATACCTTCCGGGGGGTTCTGTGCCATGGAGGATCCTCCTGCTATATGGCCAGGCTGGCAGGCTACCACGCAGATAAGTGGGGAGGGAGTCCGGCGCTCGGCTATTCAGGCGCGAACCGCTCCACAAGCCCGGCGCGATAGAGCTGCCAGAGGAGCACGAGCTTGAGCACGGAGCTGGCTCCACCCATGACGATGAGCGGCCAGCCTGTCTCAAGGCCCATGCTGAACCCAAAGAGAACCGTGGACAGGTCCTTCATCAGGGTCAGGAAGTGGAGTGGCCAGGCGACCGCTCCCGTGCGGCCGGCGCGCCGGACGACGACGATCTGGTGAATCAGACTCTGTGAGATGAGCACCGTGGCCACCAGCGCGAGCAGCTGCGGGCCGACTCTCGCCGGCGCTCCCACCGAGACGCCGCTCGCGAGGAGAGCCAGGCCGGCGATGAGCAGCACGGCGGCGATTCCGGCCGCGGATACGCTGATGCGATTCGACCGATCGCGCGCGATCTCGAACAGGACAACCAGGACCAGCACACAGCCCAGGAGCCGCGGCCACACCAGATAGTGATTGAAGGGCGAGATGGAGAAGCCGTAGACGAAGAAGGAGAGATAGGCGAGGTAGCTGACGGAGAAATAGTTGAGCGACAGCAGCGCCGTCACCTCGCCCCTGGGCAGCGCGCGCCGTGTGGCCCTACGCCCCCAAATCCTTGCAATCTGCAACGCGAGCCCAACGAGCGCCAGCACAAAAAGCGCTCCATTGAGCGCGCCGCTCAGGTGGTAAGCCATGGTTCGAGCTTAGCAAGCATCAAACACGGGGCTTGAGCACCACAGTTCTGGGACGCCGCGCGTTGCTTCTTGGCGTCGGCAGAAAACGATTGAAGCGGGCTCTCGAAGGTGATATGCCAGCTTCCGAGTCCCCAAACCCATAGCTCACTAAGGAGAAAACGTATGCCCCTCGTCAGCGTATTCACCGATAACATTCGCCCCGACCGGCTTGGCCGCTACCAAGAGCTCATCGCTGAGCTCGCTTCAGAAGCGCGCAAGAAGAAGGAGGCCTGGCACTGGACGGCCCATCGGGTCAGCTACGGACCCACCGCGAGAATCTACTACGTGTCCAACCACGAGGACTACGCAGATCTCGAGAAGCAGGGCGATCCACAAGCGCTCTTCACGCGAGTGCTGGGCCCAACGAAGGGAGAGAAGCATCTCGAGCAGGTGAACGAGTGCGTGATCTCCAACGAGCGCGCGCTCGGCACGCCTCGCCCGGAGCTCAGCTATCCGCGGGAGCCGGCTCAGTCAGTCTCGCCAATCACGTCCCTGGCACTGATACGGGCACGCGCTGGCCAGCAGCACGTCGTTGAGGAGCTGCTCCTCAAGCTGGCCGAGGCGATCCCCAAGACCGGCCAGTCGGCCAGCATGGCCTCGTTCCAGGCAGTAACCGGCGATATGCTGGGGTATTGGCTGGTGCGGCCGCTCAACCGACTGGCCGATCTGGACAACCAACTCGTCGGTCGCGACCTGCTGATCAAGGCGTTCGGCCAGAACGAGGGCGACCGCATCTTCCGCAGCGGCCTCGAGGGCATCGACCAGCTGCAGCGGGAGATCACCTCATACAACGAAGAGCTCTCGAACCCGCCGAGCTAGCCGACCGAGTACGAGAAAGAGCGGGCCGTGTCGCCGAAGGCGCGGCCCGCTCGCCTTTAACCCTTGCGTGCGCCAGGTGTGCCGCCTCTTCGTTAGCTGTGCTTCAGCTCGATGAGGATTTCGTGGTAGGTCTTCTCGCCGATGTTAAGGGCCCACTCGGTACCACCCTTGGGAACCGAGACGGTGTTGCCCTCTGGCGGGACCTTGCCCACGAAGAAGTCCATTGGGCTGTCCTTCGGTGGAATACCCGCGACCCGATCACCCGAGAAGATGACAAGGTAGTAGTTGTGCTTATGGTGGTGAAGATCGCTGTGCTCACCGGGCTCGAGCTTCATCTCCCAGATCCGTACGTTGTCGTCTTCAAAAAGGACCGTGTTGGCAACGTCACCGATCGGGTCGTCGGCATGCTCGTCGCGAAACTTCTCCAGCCGCTTGCGCAGCTCGGGTGTGATCTCAACGTACTCGGGCTCCGTATGGCGCATCCGAATCTCCTGGGAGGTTGACGTCGGGCTCTAATTCTACCTCAGCCCGGCTCCCTTTTGTTATCTGGGCAGCGACACCTCTTTCGCGATCTCGTAGGCCTTGATGGCCACCGACTTCGGCTGGATCTTGCCGACCGCGGCCCCGAACGTCGCCATGTGGGGCGTCTTGAGGTGGGCCTTGAGCGCGTCCATCGACTCCCAGCGCTCGAAGATGCGCATCACGGTCGGGGCATTGATGTCGAGCGAGAAAACGTAGCTCAGACATCCCGGCTCCTTGCGGGTCTCGTCCTCCATCGTGCGCAGCGCGTCGCGCACCTTATCGACGGCGCCTTCCTCCACAACGATCTCTCCAGAGACGATCAGCATGCCGCTACCCTCCTTGTCGTCCGACCAACCGAGCCCCGAGGCCCAGCCTACCACGACGAGGCGTGCAGCTAGGTCGGGCGCTGCTTCTTGGGCGGAAACCGACCGACTCTGGGAACGAAGCGCCCGACTCGCTGCGCATAGGACAGGTAGGCGTCGCCGTGGCGCCGAATCAGGCATGGCTCTTCGACGAAGCGGACCTGGAGAACGATCGCCGCGGCCAGCACGAGCAACGCTGGCAGGATCGCGACACTGGGGACGAGCAATACGAAGCCCAGGCCAAATACCAATAGGCCCGAGAAGATCGGGTTGCGGACGTGAATAAAGAGGCCGCGCGTCACGAGCGAGGTCTGCTCATCGGCGGATTGACCGATCCGCCACGATTCACCCATCTGGATCTGCGCGATGAGCGTGATCGCAGCGCCGAGTGCAGCGATCAGCAAGCCGAACGCGCTGACCCAAACAGGGACGGCAAGAAGATCAAACCAACCGGAGATCAGTCCAATGCAAACGGCCGGGATCGCCACGAACCCAACGATGACGAGCACCGACGCCAGCCACTCGAGCGGAGCGGCAGACGCCGAGGGATGACGGACCCCGGAGTCGCCAGTTCGACGGTACTGGAGCCAGCTGCGCCAAACGAAAGCGACAAACAGGAACCCTGCGTACAGGATCAGAGCCAGCTTCGGCATCTAACTTTGTCGAGGACTCGAGTGAGCCTCATCTCGAGAGAAAGTCGGCCAGTATCCTACCGACCTGATCGGGACGCTCCTCCTGAAGGAAGTGCCCACAATCGGCGATTGCCGTCACCTCGGTCTGGGGAAGGTCCTGTGCAACGCGACGCATGGTCTTGGCGACGTCGGGGAGGATGCGGTCCTTCTCTCCATACGCGGCGAGCACGGGGACACGCAGGGCTGGCAGCAGACGGGCGATCTCCTTGAAGCCCTTGGGGTTGAGACCGTAGCCCGCCTTGAGCAAAGCACGCCGAGCTTCCCAGGTCTGGAAGGGGGCCTGGACGCCGCGGATCATCTCCTCCGTCAGCACCCCGGGATCGCTCACACCCACGCGCATCACGGTCCTCAGCCCCCAGGGGCCGGTCAAGAGCGCGCGCAGGCCCGGTAGACGGCAGGCTGCAACGAAGAGGACCACAGCCAGGGACGGGTTTGGATAGACCAACGTGTTCAGCAGCACGAGCTTTCGCAGTCGCTCAGGCTGATGGCAGGCCCAGTAGAGGCCTACGGGCCCGCCGAGATCGTGCACGACCAGACTCGTTTCATCGATGTTCAGGGCGCTCAGGAACCCGTCGAGCACCCGCGAGTGGAAGCGAAAGCTGTAGCTGGCATCCAAGGGCTTGTCGGAAGCGCCAAAGCCCGGCAGATCGAGGGCGATGGCGCGGCTCTTCTGGGCGACATGTCCGATAACATTCCGCCAGAGGAAGGACGACGTCGGCCAGCCATGCAGAAGCAGCACGGGATCGCCCGAGCCACTCTCCAGATAGTGGAGTCGTATCCCTTCGACGTTTACATAGTGGCTAGAGACATCAGCTTCCATTTGCCTCCTCACCATTTCTCGCCGAAGGGGCGCAGGTCCATCTCGAAGGTCCAAGCCGAGCGTTTCTGCTGGGTCAGGTGGTACACGGACTCGGCGATCTCCTCAGGCTGGCAAAAGAATTCATCGGGCTGTTTCGGGTTCACCTGCCGGGTCCAGGGGACGTCGATCACGGCGTCGACCACCACGTAGGCCACGTGGATGCCCTGCGGACCGAGCGAGCGCGCCATGGATTGAGCCAGGATCCGCTGGGCGGCCTTGGTCGGAGCAAAGGCGGCGAAGTTCGCCGAGCCTCGCCACGCCGAGGTGTTGCCGATCACCACGATGTCGCCGCGACCCGCCTCGAGCATGCCTGGAACGACCGCTTGACCCAGGTGCAGCAAGGACATCACGTTGATCCGAAAGGTCAGCTCGAGCGTCGCGGGCTCGACATCCATGAAGCTGTTAAAAGCTCCCGCCGCCGCGTTGTGGACCAGGACGTTCACTGGACCGAGATCGCGCGTGATGCGTGCGATCACCTCGCGAACCTGTTCCCGGTCGCCGATATCCACCGCGTATCCGGTGGCCCCTGAAATCTCCTTCTCCAGGCTGCGCAGCCGGTCCTCGCTCCGCGCCAGCATCGCCACGCTATAGCCCTCGGCGGCGAACTTGCGGCTAAAGGCCGTCCCGTTCCCGGGTCCAACACCCGCCACCACACAGATCCGGTCGGTCATGGCTTTGCTTCCGCCTCAGCGGCTGATTCTAGCAAGAACCGCTGCCGCAAAAGCACCGATGCCGACCGCGGTGCGGCCCCAGTGCCACGACGCCCAGCGGGCGAGCTCTGCCTCTACGTTATCGGGACTCATAGCTCCTGTCGCAAAGCTCGCGTTGACCTCCTGAAAGTAGAGCGGGAAGGCCGCGAGGACAGCAAGCGCAAGCACGGCGGAAAGCACGAGCAGCCCGCCACCTGTGCGGCGTTGGAGTCGATACAAAACCGCTGCCACCGCCGCGAGGAAGGCGCTGGCAATCTCAAGCGGGCCGAAGAAGTCGAACAGGAGCGACGCGTTCTCGGCGTACCAGCTAAGGAAGGATTCCGGGGGTAAGGAACGCCAGTAGGGAACGAGTACGGCTCCCTCCGTGAGCATGGCCCCGGCCGAGAGACCGAGCGCGATCACGGCCAGCAGGGCGGCCGCGGTGGCAACCGGTTCGAGGGACATTCTCGATTCGGTCATGACCTCTTCTACCGAGGCCAGCCGCCAAGCGCGCGACGTAACGAGAAGTACCTGGGGACCTTGGCCGCGTATTCCTCGTACGAGGCGCCTAGCCAATCGCGAAGCCACGGCTCCTCTGCAAAGGGAGTCAGGAGAAAGCAGGCGCTGG
>SMWZ01000222.1 GCA_004356455.1 Deltaproteobacteria bacterium | reverse complement strand
GGCAAGCGCGATCGAGAGGGCCACCGTGGTAGCCATCACCTCGAGCCATGAGCGGCCCTTGGAGTGCGACCGCTCGCCTTCCGGATCCCGCGCTCGCCAGGGTCGCAGCCGACGCCAGGACAGGGCGACCACTCCGACCAAGACCAACGCACTGGCCACGCGCCAGCCGTTGGCAGCATCGCGCGGAAGCCAGAGCAGCGCCTCCAAGAGCAGCAGGACTACGAGGAGCTCTAGCAGGGAGCGCATGCGCCGATTCCTATCGCTGGCTGGGCCGGACCGGAACTCGATGGGGCCACTCTGCCGTTCAGTCGGGTTTTCGCAAGCCCAGACGGACGCGGAGACCCCTGAAGGCCCGGTGGCGCCCTTCGCTCCTCCGGCGGGATACCGATCAGCGCCACGACGAAGAGATCGATGCACCCGTCACCGTTAAGCTCTGCGAATTCCGCCGCGACGCTACACCCCTCGCTCGCGAACTCGGTGATCTCGAAGAGATCCTCCGCTCGCGCATCGGAAGCCCCTAGCAGCAGCAGCGGGATCAGAGCCAGGTGGACAACTGCAGTCCGGACCGCGCGCGCGCCCAGTCTAACCCGACTAGTCGGCCCGCAGCTGAAGCGGCTCCGGACGGTGGCCTTCACCCCAACTGCCTCCGGGGGCAGTTGTTGAAAACAGATCGTCCGCCCTTGCCCGGCCGATGGGGCCCCTGGGGCTTGAAGACGGCTTCGCGCGAGGTGTCGCGGGGCTAGGGCATTGTGCCGGGAGGCGGCGTGTCGGCGTTCGGGTCGGCGGCCGTCTCGGCCGGCGGCTCCAGGAAGTTGCGCTCGAAGGCCTCCACACTCAAGGGGACGTCGATGCCGATGTTGTTGCTGACGCGCCACAGGCGATCGTTGGCAGACGAGCGGGCCGCCAGATCTTCTTCCCGGGGATCGCCCAGCTCGAGCCCGCCGAGCTCCGTTCCCGCTGCCGAGAGTGCACGCACACGCACGCGCGGGGGGTCCAGCCCGAGCGCGGCCAGATCGGGGGCCGACTCCTCGATTCCGGTCGCGGTCAAGTCCTCGATCGCGTAGAGCACGTCCTCTACGCTGAGCGACTTCACCGGAGCCTCTGCGTCCTCGGAGACCCAGCTCCCGTGCTCGCGTACAAAGGCGTAGGACGCTTGCTCGCGCGGGAAATCCAGCTCGATCCGCCGCACGGAGTCGGCGTCGAGCTTCAGCACCTGCTTGTAACGATAGGCAAAGAGACTGCGCGGGACGTTCATGAGGACGCGATCGGACATCTGGTAGATGACCTCCCCGTCGTCCACGCGCGCGAAGCCCTTATCCTGCACACGGCTGATCTGGAGCTTGTGGGTTCCGGATGCGGTCTCGATACTCAGCTCGAGCTCCGGCGCATCGAGCCCGTACTCAGCGAGCGCCCCCGGCTGGTCGATAAAACCGGTCGCTCGCGCCAGGGCGAGATCCCACAGGGCTCGCCGGATGCGCTCGGCATCGCCACGGTCTTCGCTGGGCTCGATCACGCGCCAGCCGCCGTCCTCGGCTTCGGCCTGCGGCTCGATCCGCTCCACCGTGGCCACCAGGCTGCCGTACTCCCTGACCTGCAAGCTCTTCACGTCGTCCACAGCGAAGCGCACCAGGCGCTTGTCCCTGAGGTCGCGTAGGCGTGGCTCGAGAGCCGCGGCCTGTCCCCGCAGCACGGTGTAGATCCGCCTGCTCTCGCCCTCGCGGGCGAGATAGAGCTGGTAGCCGACCGCTACCTTGCCGCCGAGGTAGAGCACGGTCGGCTCCTCGTCAGCCGTCCAGATGCGCACAGTCCGTCGCCCCTCGCCGAGCCCGAAGGGAGCCAGGTCTGCGGGCGCGTCTTCGATCACCGTCTCGGACTCGAGCCTCGTCAGGGTCGAGAGCAGGTTGGATACGACGCGTGGGTCGGCGGGGAAGACCACGGGCGTCTCCAGGCTCCAGGAGCGGGAGTCCCCCTGCCCCGTCGCCACCAGCTTCGCCGAGCCCCCGCCCTCGAGCGGCAGCTCCAGCGCCGTGATCTGCTCCGGCTCGAAGCTCAGCAGGCGCTTCGCCTCCGTCTCCGCCTGCTGGCGCGAGCGTTCGCCCTGTACCTCCACCAGGTAGACGTAGAGCCCGAGACCCGCAGCGATTACGCCGAGTACGATCGTAGCCCGGAAGCTCATGCCTCTAGGAACCCCTCAGCTTCGACGCGTCCACCAGTTCAGAATGCCCAGCAGGACAATCAGCTCCGGCAGCACGAAGATCGCGATATAGCGGAAGGTCGAGACCTGCTGCCGGGTCATGACCACGCGTGACGCGCGCGGCCGCTTGCGCTCGATCGAGATGAACTGCTCTTCGCCCACGAGCCAATTGGCCACGTTCAAGAAAAAGTCCGCGTTGTAGAACTCGGCGATGTAACGATTGCGAGCGAAGTCGGCGTCACCGATCACGACCAGGCGTCCTTCTCTCTTTCCATCCTCTTCCACCTCGAAGCTACGCGCGATCCCCAGCGCCACCGGGCCAGGGCGATCGTGCTCGGGATCGAGACTCACCCGCCCCTCGCTGGCGAAGGCCTCCAGATCGGTCTCGGCCCAGCTCGCAGGCCCCGTGCGCGCCAGCTCGACCACCTCGAACTGCCCGTCGCCCTCGAGCTTCCGTACCGAACGCGCCAGCCGAAACAGGGTCGGACCGCGGCGGGCAATCAGATCCTTGGTGATCGGGTGCGAGCCGTAGTCGGTGATGATGGGCTGTACGCCCAGCTGAGGTCCGGCGAAGAGCTCGATCTGCTGATCGACGATGACGTCCCTCCCGAGCTCGATCCCCCACGCCTCCAGCTGGCCCTCGAGATTGCTCACCACGATCGGATCCGCCATCACCAGCAGCGACCCGCCGCCGCGCAGGTAGCGATCGAGGGCCTCGAGCTCACGCTGCAGCAGCGAGTGGTTCGGGCCCGCGATGATCACGGCGGCGGCGTCCGCCGGCACGTCCTCCAGCTTGGCCAGAAGCAGCGAGGCGACCTCGATGTTCTCATCCTCCAGGGCCTGTTTGGCCACCGAGAATCCGGTCGCCTCCCGATCCTCGGGCGCACCTTCTCCGTGGCCCGTGAGGAAGTAGAGCTTCTTCTGCTCCGAGATCACCTTGCGAATCGCCTTGGTTAGCTCCTCTTCACTGGGCTGTGTCACGCGCACGGTCCCCTTGCCCGAGTCACAGCCGCCCCGGCACACCAGCAGCACGCCTTCGCTGCGGATCTCGTAGCGCTCCGCCAGCTCCGGCCGCCGCACGGGATCGTGCGTCTCCACCTTCACGCGCTCGCTTTCGTGGGTGTAGAGGTCGAGTGCCTCACGACCCGTCGCCGCGCTCCCGGTCAGGTAGAAGGCCAGGATCTCCACGTAGTCGTCCTCGGGGATCTGGGCGAGGACCTCGCGGCTGGCTTCGGTCAGGCTGTGCACCTTGCCCTCGGTCAGGTCCCAGCGCACCGAGTGCTGGACCGAGAGATAGGCAATGAGCCCCAGGATGACCGTGAGGGCCACGGTCTGGAGCAGGGTATTACCCACGTACTTAGCGCTGCGGCGCGCCGAATCCCGTTTCATCAGCTCGCGGAATTCACCCAGCCGGAGCGCGGCCGCCAGCAGCAGCAGCCCGAAGCCCAGCCCCAGATGGGCCGCCGCCAGCCAGGTGGGCGCGCTAAAGAGGCCGATGACCCCGAACAGGATCAGCACCATGCCAAAGATGGCCAGCAGGATCCCCATACTCTCCCCTAGCGCCAGCGCAAGGATTCGGTGGCGGCCCGAACCCCGGACACGAAGAACACGACGACCACCGCGAAGTAAACCAGGTCGTCCGTCTTGACCACACCGCTCACCAGCTCATCGAAATGGACCCGCAGTCCCAGGTAGCGCACCACCTGCTGCGACGTTCCCTGCAAGCTAAGCTCCGCGAAGTAATCGATCAGGTACAGGATCATCCCCGCGAAGAACGTCACCAGCGCGGCGCTGATCTGGCTGCGCGTGAGCGACGAGATCAGGCAGCCGATGGCCGCAAAGGCAGCGCCGTAAAGAAAGAGGCCCATCAGCCCCGCCAGGGTCGGAAGCAGCTCGGGATCGCCGTAGTAGAAGAGCAGCGCCGGGTAAAGCGCCGACAGACCGACCAGCATCCCGATCACGACCAGGATCGCCAGATACTTCCCCAGCACGATCTCCCAGATCGTGAGGGGGCTCGTGAGCAGCAGCTCGATCGTGCCGGTGGCTTGCTCCTCCGCAAACGCGCGCATGGTGAGCAGCGGGATCAGGAGCAGGAAAACGAAGGAGAAGATCCCCAACGAGGGCTCGATCACGGACGTGTTCAGGTTGAACTGTTCGAGCAGGTCGAAGCGCTGGAAAGCCTGGATCTGCTGCAGTGCCGAAAGGAAGCCCGTCAGGGAGAGGAAGAAGGCGAAGCCCGAGAAGACGAGATAGACGGAGAACATCACGTAGGCCACGGGCGTCGAAAAGATCGAGCGCAGCTCGCGCCCCGCGATCGCACCCACGTGCCTCATGCCGGCGCGTCGTCCGCGTCGTCGCCCGCGGGGCGCGGGCCCGCCTCGCGCAGGAACACGTCCTCGAGCGACCCCGTGCCCTTGACCTCATCCAGGGCACCGTCGACGCGGATCTCGCCAAAGCTGATCAGCAGCACGCGCTGACAGATGGCCTCGACCTCAGGCAGGATATGCGTCGAGAGGATCACTGTGCGACCCATCTCCTGCGCCAGCTCCCGGATCAAGTTACGGATCTCCACGATCTGAATCGGGTCCAGCCCCGACGTGGGCTCATCCAGGACCAGGACTTCCGGCTCATGCACGATGGCCTGTGCCAACCCCACGCGCTGGCGGAAGCCGCGCGACAGCGTGCCGATCACGCGCCGCTGAAGCCCCTGCAGGCCACACACCGTGAGCGCATGCTCGACCTTCTCTGCGCGCGCGGCGCGCGCCACGTCGTTGATGGCGGCAACGTAAGCCACGTAGTCGGCAACCCGCATTTCGGGATAGAGCGGTGGAGTCTCCGGCAGGTACCCGATCGCCCGGCGCGCCGCGATCGGCTCGCGTTGCATGTCGTGGCCGGCGATGCACACGCTCCCCTCCGAGGGTGGAAGGAAGCCGGTGAGCATACGCATGGTGGTGGTCTTCCCGGCTCCGTTGGGCCCCAGCAGCCCCACGACCTCGCCCCGTTGAACCTCGAAGGAGACGTCGCGCACGGCCAGGAGATTCCCGTAGCGCTTAGAAAGCCCCTTGACCTCGATCACCTGACTCTCACCCTGTCCATGAACCCATCAAAGGCGAGGCAGATTACACAGGCTCCTGGCGGGCGGCAAGCGCTCACGTCCGACCGCGTTCCCGCGGGTCGAGCGCCTCCCGCAGCGCGTCCCCCAGCAGGTGGAAGGCGAGCAGCGTGACGAGAATCGCCAGGCTCGGGAAGAGGATCAGGTGGGGGTAGGAGCGCATGGCGGCGAAGCCGTTGCTGGCGAGTACACCCCAGCTCGAGAAAGGGGGTTGGATGCCCAGCCCGAGAAAGGACACCGTGGACTCCGCCAGGATCGCGGCCGGGATGCGGAAGGTGGCGGTCACCAGTATGGGACCGCTGACGTTGGGCAGGATGTGGCGCAGCAGCAGCCGCCGGTGGCGCACGCCCAGAGCGCGGGCGGCCTCCACCCAGGCCTCCTCCCGCGCCTGCAGCACCAGGCCCCGCACCAGGCGCGCCACCGAGACCCAGCCCACCAGCCCCAGCGCCAGGCCCAGGGCCAGGACCCGCCGATACAGGTCAGGCACATCCGTGAGCCCCGCCTGCAGCACCTCCGTCAGCAGCACGATCACCAGGATGTCGGGTAGCGAGTAGCCCACGTCCACGCCGCGCATGAGCCACGCGTCCAGGCGGCCTCCGACGTAGCCAGCGATCCCGCCGTAGCCAACTCCAAGCGTCAGCGCCAGCAGCGTGGACCCCAGGGCCAGCAGCAGCGACACGCGTGCCCCTTCCGCCGTGCGGGCGAGCAGGTCGCGTCCCAGCTCGTCGGTCCCCAGCAGGTGCGCGGCGCTCGGACCTTCGAGCGCGTGGGGGATGTCCTGCGCGTCGTAGCGGTAGCCGGACACGTCGTCGCCCAGAAGCGCGACCCCCAGCAGCACGGCCACCAGCGTCGCACCCACCCAGCCCGCCGCTCTCATGCCTCGCGCCCTCCCAGACGAATACGCGGGTCGAGCCAGCCATAGAGCAGGTCCACCGCCAGATTCGCCGCCACCACGAGCACGGCATAGAGCAGCGTCACGCCCATCACCAGCGGGTAATCACGGTTGGTAACCGCGGTCACGAAGAAGCGGCCGATCCCCGGGATCGCGAAGATGTGCTCCACCACGAACGAGCCGGTCAGCAGCATCGCGAGCAGCGGGCCGAAGTAGGTCACCACCGCGAGCAGCGCGTTGCGCAGCACGTGACGCAGGTGCACGTGCAGCTCCGAGAGACCCTTGGCGCGTGCGGTCCGAACGTAGTCGAGGTCGATCACCTCGATCACCGAGGTTCGCGTGAGCTGTGCGACGTAGGCGGTGGGCAGCGCGGCCAACGTGATTGCCGGCAGCACCGCGTAGCGCGGCCCCTCCCAGAGTGCCGCGGGCAGCCAGCCGAGCCCGAGACCCACCCCCAGCACCAGCAGCGCGGCCAGCACGAAGCTGGGCACGGAGACCCCGAGCAGGGCCAGCAGCATGATCCCGCGATCCGCGGCGGAGCCTCGCCACACGGCAGCGAGTAGCCCCATGGCCATGCCGAACACGCAGCAGAGCACGAAGGCCACGGCGCCGAGCTGGAGGGAGACGGGGAGGGCCTCGCCCAGGATCTGGGTCACGTCGCGCCCTACATACTTATAGGAGGGACCCAGATCGCCCCGGGCCAGATCCGCGAGATAACGCAGGTACTGCCGGCCCAGAGGCTCATCCAGGTGGTAGCGGGCCTCGATGTTGCGAAGAATCTCGGGCGGCAGAGCCTTCTCCCGCTCGAAGGGTCCCCCGGGCAGAAAGCGCAGCAGCGCGAAGGTGATGCTGGCCACGATCAGTAGCACGGGGATGCCCTGCAGGATCCGCCACAGCGCGTAGCGGATCACTCGGCCCGCACCCGCTCGAGAAAGAAGATGTCCATCGCGTTCGGCTCGAAGCCCTTCACGCGCTCCGCCACAGCCAGGTTGATGGCGCCTACGAAGAGCGGCGCGATGGGAACCTCCTGCTCGCACAGGATGCGCTGGGCCTCGTCGTAGAGCGCCTGGCGCCGCCCGACGTCGGGCTCGCGCGCCGCCTGCTCCACGAGTGCGTCGTAGCGCGCGTTGCCCCAACCCGTGTGGTTGTTCGCGCTATAGGAGGTGAAGAGATTCATGAAGTTGTCCGGGTCGGGGAAGTCGGCTCCCCAGCCCAGCCGAAACACGGGGGGTGGCGAGACCGTAAGCTCCTTCAGGAACACCTTCCACTCCCGGTTCTCCAGCTCCACCCGCACACCCAGATGCTGCTGCCATTGAGCCTGCACCGTCTCGGCCACCAGGCGGTGGGTCTGATCGGTGTTGTAGACCACCCGCACCGGCGCCAGCCGCGCGGGATTCACGCCCGCCTCGGCGAGCAGACGGCGCGCGCCAGCGGGGTCGAAGCGCACACCGATCTCCGGGTTGTGATACGGCATCCCGGGCGGGATCCAGTAGGCGGCGGGTAGCTCGCCCCCCTGCAGCAGCTTCGGGAACGCGTCCCGGTCGATCGCCATAGCAAAGGCGCGCCTCACGCGTGCGTCGTCGAAGGGCGCGAGCCTGGTGTTGAATCCATAGTAATAGCCACGCAGGGCGGCCTTGTGGCGGTAGCTGGGACGGTCGCGGTAGCGACGGATCTCGAGCGGCGGCAGCCGCACCAGGTCGAGGATCCCCTGCTCGAAGAGCACGAGTGCGGTCGATGCCTCCCCCACCATGTAGCCAACGATCCGATCCAGAGTCGGCGGGCCCGCGTAAAAATCCCGGTTCGCCCGCAGCACGAGTCGATACTCGTGCCGCCACTCTTCGAGCAGGTAGGGTCCCAGACTGACCAGGTTCCCGGCTTCGGTCCAGCCCTCGCCATGGCGTGCGATCAGGTCCGCGCGTGCCGGGAAGGTAACCATGAACGTGGTGAGGGATGGGAAGTACACCAGCGGCGCCTCAAGTCGAACCCGCAGCGTGCGCGCGTCGAGCGCGCGCACGCCGAGCTGGTTCGGGTCGCTCAGCTGCCCACCGTTGTAGGCGCGTGCACCCGCAACGGGGAAGAGGAAGTACGCGTACTCTGCGGCGGTGGCCGGAGCGAGCAGGCGTCGCCAGGCATACACGAACTGGTCCGCGTGCAGGGGCACACCATCACTCCAGCGTACGTCCGCGCGCAGATGGAAGGTGTAGGTGCGACCATCGGGCGAGACCTCCCAGCGCTCGGCCAGGGCGGGCTCCGGGCTCAGATCCGGGCCCAGCCGGGTCAAGCCCTGCATAATCTGCTCGATCACCAGGAACGAGATGTTGTCGGTGGCGCG
>SMWZ01000032.1 GCA_004356455.1 Deltaproteobacteria bacterium | reverse complement strand
GCGTACGCCCACGACTCGTCGGAGGAGATCAAGAAGGAGTACCGAGGGCTGGCCGTCCTTCGCACGCAACTCTCGCTCGAGCTCGATCTGAACCTACCGCGTGAATGGAAGGCCCGCGTCGCCGGCCGCGGCTTCTACGACTTTGCCTACGCCATTCAGGGTCGCGACAACTTCACCCGCGACGCAAAGCAAGCACAGGTAAGCGAGGTCGAATTCCAGGAGGTCTGGTTGCAGGGCAGCCTGCTCCCCCAGCTCGATCTCAAGTTCGGGCGCCAGATCGTAAACTGGGGGCGCTCGGAGACGATTCGGATCCTGGACATCCTGAATCCGCTGGACAACCGCGAGCCCGGCCTGGTCGATATCGAAGACCTGCGCCTGCCCGTGACGATGACCCGCCTGGACTACTACTACGGGGCGTGGACGCTTACGGGGATCGCCGTGCACGAGACCCGCTTCAACGAGGATCCGGATTTCGGCAGCGAGTTCTTCCCCTTCGACATCGAGCTTCCGAGCGAGGAGACTCCGGCAAACGGCGGCAGCAACACCGAGTGGGCGGCGGCACTGACGGGCATCTTCAGCGGCTGGGACCTATCCCTGCACTGGGCCCGCTTCTTCGACGACCGGCCTCATCTCGAGCTCGTCCCGCTGGGGATGGGCCCACCCACGCTCCTGCTGCGACACAGCCGACTCACCATGTTCGGCGCCTCAACCAACTACGCACTCGGGGACTGGCTGCTCAAGGCGGAGGGTGCCTACCTCAACGGGCTCGAGTTCTTCGTGCCCCCTCCGGACGAACCCGCGGAGAAATCCCGTTTCGACGTCCTGGTCGGCATCGAGTACGCAGGCTTTCGTGACGCCACCGTGACGTTCGAGGTGGCCAATCGGCACATCAGCGGCTACCACTCCGACCTCGCCGCGGGCCTGAATTTCGCCCAGCGCAACTCGCTCGAGAGCTCGTTCCGCTACTCCGCCGACTTCATCAACAGCCGCCTCCACCTGACCTACCTGGCGGCGGTGTTCGGGCTGACGGGCGATGACGGAGGGTTCACGCGCCTGTCGCTCGACTACGAGCTGCGGGATGCGCTCACCGTGGGCGGCGGCCTGGTGCTGTACTGGGGCGGCGACCTGCCCTTCTTCGAGGGGATCCGAAAAAACGATCGTCTCTTCCTCACCGCGAAGTACAGCTTCTGATGCTGATCGTGAATACCGAGATCCGCGTTCGCTTGCGAGAGTTCAGCTTCAGCTTCTCGCGCAGCTCCGGGGCGGGAGGGCAGAACGTGAACAAGCTCAACACCAAGGCCACCCTGCGCTGGGAGGTTGCTCGTAGCCAGGGCCTGCCAGACGCTGTTCGAACGCGCTTTCTCGAGCGTTACCGGCGCCGCATCACCGCCGACGGCGAGCTCGTGCTCACGAGCCAGCGCTTCCGGAACCAGGGCCAGAACGTGGCGGACTGTCTGGAGAAGCTGCGCGGCATGCTGGCCGCGGTCGCGCGGCCCCCGCGCACACGCAGAGCCACGAAGCCCACGCGCTCCTCGGTCGAGCGCCGGCTCTCGAGCAAGCAGCGCACCCGGCTCAAGAAGCAGCGCAGGCAGCGTCCGCTCGACGAGGACTAGCCTGGCTTCGCAGCCTGAGCCAGCGCGTCGCTCCAGGAGGTGCGTGCGCCGATCAGCTGCCGGTAGCGCATGAGCTGGCGGGGGCGGTTGAAGGCCAGCGCCCCGACCAGACGGCCTTCCCGCCCATAGAGCGCCACAAAGCGCCGTTCCTCAAGCGAGCCGTGGACGACTCGGAGCTCGTCGTCGGGACGCATGCGGCCCGCAAACTGGATCTTCAAATCGTACTGATCGGACCAGAAGAGCGGCACCGGGGCGAAAGGCTCGGCCGCAGCGGGCCCGGCCAGAAGGCGTTTGGCCGCAGCCACCCCCTGCTCCGCGGCGTTAGTCCAGTGCTCTACGCGCATGCTCTCGTCGAAGAGCGGGTTGTACCAGCGGGCTACGTCGCCGGCAGCCACGACATCTGGAGCGCGGGTCGCGCAGGTCGCATCGCAGACCACGCCGTCCTCCAGCGCCAGCCCGGAAGACGCAAGCCACCCCGTCTCGGGCGTCACCCCGATCCCCACCACCACCAGGTCGGCGTCGAGCACGCTGCCATCGCTGAGACGGACGCGCTCGATCCGCTGCGCCCCCTCAAACACCTCTACGCTCAGGCCACAGCGCAGGTCCACCCCGTGGCTGCGGTGCAGCTCGGCACAGACCTCGCCCATGGCCACGCCCAGACCGCGCAGCATGGGAACCGGCAAGGGCTCGACTACTGTCACCTCGAGCCCACGCATGCGGCAGGACGCGGCCACCTCGGCTCCGATGAAGCCAGCACCCACCACGAGCACGCGCGGGTTCTTCTCGAGCTCGCGCCGAATCGCGAGCGAATCATCCAGCGTGCGCAGCAGGTGGATTCCCTCGAGATCCGGCGTACCCGCTAGCGAGCGTGGCCTTGCACCGGTCGCGATCACAAGACCGTCGTAACGAATGCGTTCTCCGCCCTCGAGCTCGAGGCTGCGCGCCCCGAGGTCGAGCGCGAGCGCCCGGCACCCCAGCCGCAGATCGAGCACCAGCTCCTCGAAGCCTTGCTTGCGCAGGGCGGTGCGCTCGGCCTCCCAGTCGCCGCGCAGAACCTCCTTCGAGAGTGGCGGCCGATCGTAGGGCAGCTGGCTCTCCGCCCCGACCCAGACGATCTGCCCCTCGTATCCGTCCCGACGCAGCGTCTCCACCGCGCGCAGACCCGCGAGCGATGCACCCACCACGGCGATCGTACGCAGCGGGGTCACGCGCGCTAATCCAGGGCCAGTCGGTGGAGCGCAATTCCCGCCGCGCTAGCCACGTTGATGGAATCGACGCCCGGAGCCATCGCGATTCGAACCCGCAGGTCTGCTTCCGAAAGAGCCTCTTCGCTCAGGCCGTACCCCTCCCCACCCAGGAGCAACGCAATCCGCTCCGGAACGCGACGTGAGCTGCCCAGGGTCGTGATGTCCAGGGCTTCGAGCCGGGGCGTGAGCGCGATCAGCGTAAAGCCAGCGGCTCGCAGAGAGGCCAGCTCCTTGGGCCAGCTGCCTGCACGCGCGAAGGGCAGCTCGAGTGTCGCGCCCATCGACGTACGCACGGCCTTGCGGTAGAGCGGATGGGCGCAGCCGGGACCCAGCACGACCGCGTCGACACCGAACGCGCGTGCGCTCCGAAACAGTCCCCCGATGTTATCGGGATCCGCCACGCGCTCGAGCACGAGCAGCCGTCGAGCGCGGCCGCCCAGGGGCGCCAGCACCTCATCCAGCGAGCGGTCCTCGGGCAGCTCCCCCACCGCAACGCAACCCTGATGGAAGCGCGCCCCCGCCACCTGCTCAAGCAGGCCGCGCTCGACCACGTAGACCGGTACCTCGCAGGCCTCAACCGTGCTGCGCAGCGAAGCGAGCGCGGGGCGTGTGGTCAGCACGGAGCGCGCACGGAAGCGGGAGCTCGTCAACAGCCGCTCCACCACGCGGCGGCCCTCCGCCAGGAAGATGTCTCGCCGCCGGATCCACTCGGGGTCCTTGACGTTGCGGTAGTCGTCCAGACGCGGGTCGTCGGCGTTCTCTATCGGCTCAATCGCCAAGGGCCAGGCGGCTCAGAGTTCTTCGATCTGGTGCAGCCGCCTCCAGAGCAAGCCTGGAAGAAAGCGGCGCACGCGCCAGACCCAGCGCGTGCCCTTGCCCGGGAAAACCCAGAATCGCCCACCCTCGAGGGACTCCTCGATGGCGTCGAGTACCTCAACGGGTTGAATCATGGGAGAGGCATCGATCGACTTCGCCTTTGCCTGCTCGAGGAGCGGTGTGTCCACCTTGGGTGGGCAGACACAGACCATGCGCACGCCCCGCCCGCGGTTCTCGTGGTACAGCACCTCGCTGAACGCAACCACCGCGAACTTGGTCGCGCTGTAGGCTCCCAGTTGAAGGCTGGGAAGCCAGCCCGCGAGCGAGGCGAAGTTGATCAGGTCCCCACTCCCCCGCGCGAGCATCCCGGGCAGGCTGGCCTTCGTGACGTTCACGGTTCCGCCGTAGTTGATCTCCATCAGGCGCCGGATGAGATCTGTGTCCTGCTCCAGGAGCAGGCCGGAGGGAGCGATGGCCGCCGCATTCACGACGCGATCGATCGGACCCAGCTCGGACTCGACCTGCTTCACGAGTAGGTCCACCGCTTCGCGATCGGAGACGTCACAGCGGTAGCTGCGGATCGAGGCGCGATCGCCCGCCGTCTCCTCGAGGCCCTTCTCGTTCACGTCGACGGCCGCGACACGCACATCGCCCTGCGCGAGCCGCTGCGTGGCCAGCCGACCCATCCCACTGCCCGCGCCCGTGATCAGCGCCACTCTTCCGCGGAACGCCATCTCAGGACATCCAGCGGCCGAGCGGCGTGCCCCAGAGGAGGCGCATGATCCGCTTCATGGTCCGCTCCTTCTTCGCAGTGAAAGGGTACCAGGCCTGCTCACGCTTGGCCCCGAAGCGATCCACGAGAATGGGCTGGGCATAACAGTAGCCGCGCAGACCCGCCTCGCCGTTCACCTGACCGATCCCGCTCTGCTTGAGCCCGCCGAAGGGCGCCTCGGTCACGCCGTAGATCATCTCCGTCTCGTTCACGCACACCGAGCCCACATCGAGGCGCTTCGCGAGCTCGACCCCCCTGTGCTTGTCGCGTGTCCAGACCGTACCACTCAGGCCGTAGCGCGTGTCGTTGGCCAGGCGCAACGCCTCCTCCTCATCGCGCACGCGCATGATCGGCAGGACCGGTCCGAAGGTCTCGTCGCGCATGATGGCCATTTCGTGCGTTACGTCGGTGAGCACCGTCGGCTCGTAGAAGAGCCCCTCGAGGTCGGGGTTGCGCCGACCACCCGCCAGGATGCGCGCTCCCTTGGCCCGCGCGTCCTCCACGTGCCGTTCGATCAGCTCCAACTGCTCGGGCCGAAAGATCGCACCGATGTCCGCCTCTCCGTTCGCGCCCTGGCGCAGCTGCTGCGTCTTCTCGACCACCTTGGCGATGAACTCGTCGGCGACCTCTTCCGCGACGTATACGCGTTCGATCGAGCAACAGACCTGACCGGTATTCATGAAGGCTCCGAAGAGCGCGCCCGAGGCGGCGCGCTCGAGGTCGGCGTCCCGACACACGATCATCGGATCCTTGCCCCCCAGCTCGAGCGTACAGGGCATCAGCTGACGCGCGCATGCCTCGGCCACCTTGCGTCCCGTCTCGACACTGCCCGTGAACGAGATCTTGTTCAGATCCGACTCAGTCAGAGCCTGGCCCGTCTCGCCATCGCCCAGCAGAACCTGGAGCACGCCGTCGGGCAGCCCCGCAGCTTCGAACAGATCCGCGACCAGCCGGCCCGAGTAAGGCGTAACCTCCGAGGGTTTGAGCAGGACCGCATTGCCCGCCATCAGCGCCTGCACGGTAGGATTCAGCGACAGGATGAAGGGCCCGTTCCAGGGCGTGATGATTCCCACCACCCCCAGCGGGCGATAGACGATGCGCAGCTGCTTCATCAAGCTCAATAGATGCATGCGCTGGGGTCTGTCGCGCAGGATCTTAGCGGTCCGCTTGGCGTAGTACTGGAGAGCGTCACACGACGCGAAGATTTCCATATAGAGCGCTTCGAGCCGCGTCTTTCCCGTCTCACGCACGACCACATCGATGAACTCCTCATGGCGATCGAGCAGGACGTGGAGCGCCCGCGTCACATAGCGGGCCCGCTCCCCGAAGCTCAGCGCGGCCCAGGCGGGCTGAGCCTTACGCGCGATCTCCAGTGCCGCACCCACATCCTGCGCGGTCTGCACATCGATTTCGCCGACGGCCTCGCGCGTAACCGGGCTCGAAATGCGCAGGCGTCGCCGCGCGCCAGCGGGCGCATCAATCTGTTCTACAATCGCCATCTCACACCTCGTAGCTCGTGGCCCGCGTCGGACCGCTACCCAGCCTCAAGCATACCTCAGCGACCTCATTCGATCCGGTAGGCGTGCAGCACGTTGCGTCCCAGAACCCGCGCACGAGCGCTCTCAGGCAGCGTCTCGATCAGGCGCGTCAGGTTCACGATGTAGTCCGGTGGATGGTCGGGATGCGGGAAGTCCGAAGCCCAGAAGAAGCGATCCTCACCCACGACCGGGACGATGGGCGCCACACTCGTCTCGTCCGGATCGGCCGAGATCCAGCACTGGCGCTGGAAGTAGAAGCTGGGCTTCTCCTTGAGAGGCACGCTGCGACCTATGGGGGATTCGTAGACCGCGTCCATGCGGTCGAGCCAGTACCCGATCCAGCCCGCACCCGACTCCAGCACGACGACGCGCAGGTCGGGAAAGAGATCAAAGATCCCCAACTGAAACAGCGAGGTGAACGCGTGCCGCACTGCGTCGGGCGCGGTTACGTTGAGCAGGAAGCTGAAGCGACGGCTGGTCATACGGCCGAAACGGCCCGGTGCGGCCCACAGGGGCTCGAAGGAGGGATGGATTCCCAGCGGAAGCCCGAGCTCCTCGGCCGCGGCGAAGACGCGGTGGTGGTCGGGATGGCCGAGGGGCTTGCGTGTCATGACAAAGGGCGCGACCCAGACGCCGCGGACGCCGTCCTTCGCCGCGCGCCGCAGCTCCTCCTCCGCCGCCTCGGGAATCCCGAGGGAGAGCTGGGCGATCGGGAGCAGTCGGCCCTTCGAGTCCGCACAGAAATCGACGATCCAGCGGTTGTACGCGCGAATATAGGCCTGCGCGAGATCCAGATCCTCGCACTCGCACTCCCAGAGCACGCCGAGTGTTGGGTAGAGAAAGGCTCGATCGAGGCCCTCGAGGTCGAGCCGCTGCAAACGTTCCGCCGCGTCCATCGCGCCCAGCGATGCGTTGTCCACATAGGCAAGGCCTGTCTTCTCGCGTTCGACCTGAATCCCGCCGATGGCATCCATCGCGCCCAGCCCCGCGGGCATGCCATGCGCGACCAGCTTCGAGGGCTTGCCGTCGATCTCCAGGTACTCGAGTCCCCGCTCGTCTTTGCGGATGCGCAGAGCCCGTTCCCGGTAGCGGGGCTCCAGGTAACGCGTCCATAGATCCGGTGGCTCGAGGATGTGACCGTCCGCGTCCACCGCTCCCGGGAACGGCAGTTTTGCGAGCTCGGGCATGTCCGACTCCTGCTGCTTAGGGGTTGAGAAATCCGTGCCGCTGCAAGGCATCGAAAACGGTATCCGGCGCCTCCACGTGCAGCCAGTGCCCCCGTCCCGCGATCACCTCGAGCTTGGCAGCGGGAATCGCGCGCTCCAGAATGACCGAAGCGCCTGGCCCCATGGGGTCGCGTTCACCTACGAGTAGCAGCGTGGGACAGCGCAGGGCCGCGAGCTTCGGGGTCAGGGGATCGGAATACAGGCTCTTGAGACAACGCGTCACATGCGCGAGACCCACTGCATCGCCGCGGATCTCGCGCGGGGAGCGGGTGCCGTAGATCGCGCGCCGAATCCCATCGATGCCCTCGGCCTCGCCGGCGCGGGCGATGCGCTCGTACCAGCCCGCCACTTTCTCGCTGCACTCGCTGGCGGTGCCGAGCAGCACCAGACCGGCGATCCGCTCGGGATAAGCGAGCGCGGCGCACATCGCCACGATGCCGCCCATGGAGTGGCCCACGAGCAGCGCGCGCTCCAGCTCGAGCCGGTCCAGAATCGCAACGACATCGGCCGCCAGGTCCTCGCGCCGGTAGGGCCCGTTGGGCGCGTCGGAGTCTCCGTGGGCACGCTGATCGAAGCGGATCACCTGTCCGTAGCCGGCGAGCCGCCCCGCGAGCCCCTCCCAGACCTCGAGCTCGTCGACCAGGCCGTGCAGACACAGAAAGTGGGGCGGACCCGCTCCGTTCCGCTTCAGCGAAAGACGATGTCCGCCCACCTCGACGCGCATCCCGTGCTCCTGCCCGGCTCGGGGCCGGCGTTCGCTGCCCTGAGCTTGGCTCAGGCCCCCACTTCCTTTTACAATGCGAGCAGGAAAACGTCTATCGAGTCACCCACGATGCCCAAGACGACGCTAGTCATGGTCCAGACGGGCCGACGCAAGCTCGAGCCCCGCGATCTACCGATCCCCGAGATCGGAGACGAATCCGCCCTGCTCCGCATCGAGGCCTGCGGCATCTGCGGCAGCGACTACGAGCAGTTCGAGGGGGTACTACCCGTCAGCTACCCACTCATTCCGGGCCACGAGCCGCTGGGGGTGATCGAGAAGATCGGGGACCGCGCGGCCCAGCGCTGGCACGTGGACGTGGGCGATCGCGTTGCGGTCGAAACCATGTTGCCGTGTCACCACTGCCGCACCTGCCTCATCGGAAAGTACCACCTCTGCCGCGGCGCCGGCCGGGTCCGCATGTACTCCTACCTGCCGCTCTCCGAGCCGCCGGGCCTGTGGGGCGCATACGCGGAGTATATGTACCTCGCCCCGGGCTCGATCGTGCACAAGGTCGATCCCCGCCTGCCGGCCGAGATCGCGGTCATGTTCAACCCCCTGGGCGCCGGCTTCCGCTGGGCGGTCGAGATTCCGCAGACGGCGCCCGGCGATACCGTCCTGATTCTGGGCCCCGGTCAGCGTGGCCTCGCATGCGTGCTGGCGTGCCGCGAGGTGGGCGCGGGTCGCATCATCGTGACGGGTATCGCGGCCGACGAGAGAAAGCTCGCTCTCGCGCGCGAGTTCGGCGCGGATTTCACCATCGACGTCGAGAACGAGGATGCCAAGGCGCGGATCCGTGAGCTGACCGATGGTGAGGGCGCCGACGTGGTGGTGGAGGTCACCTCCTACGCGACCCAGCCGGTGGCGGGCGCCCTCGATTACGTGAAGCCCGGCGGCACGATCGTGCTGGCCGGCGTGAAGGGGTTCAAGCCGATTCCCGACTTCGTGTCGGACAAGATCGTGTTGAAGGAGATCTCCATCCGCGGCGCGATCGGCGTTACCGTCGGCGCCTACGAACGAGCCATTCGCATGCTCGAGGCCGGCCGAGTGCCGGTCGAGAAGATGCACACGCACGAGTTCGGGCTGCGAGACGCGGAGACGGCCATCCGCACGCTGGCACGCGAGATTCCGGGAGAGGAGTCGATTCACTCCTGCCTGCTGCCGCGATTGGGGTAGGCCTACTTCTCCTCGAAGGTCCAGATGCCGTCCCAGTCATCGGGTACGGCTTCCTTGAGCAGCTGGAGGCGCTGGAGCAGAAGCAGACTTGCACCGTCACGGCCACCCCGCATGGCCAGGGCCTCCTGGAGCGCCTTCTCTGCTTCGGCCCAGCGGCCCTCCCGGTACGCTCTGAGGCCTTCCGCGTACGACTCCAGGAATCTCCCGCCGAGGGTTCCGTTGCCTTCCTGAGTCAGGATCTCGAAGATGCGGACGCTCTCGCGCTTGCCTTTGACACGGACCTGATCGAGCTCCCGCACGGGGATATCGGAGATGCGGCTCACGAGATTCTCGCTGGTCAGAATTCCGACACCGTAGAATTTGGTCAGCCCTTCGAGGCGCGAGCACAGGTTCACGCCGTCACCCGTCACGCTATAGTCGAAGCGCAGCTCGCTCCCCATATTGCCCACCACCACGGGTCCGGAGTGGAGCCCGATACCGATCCGCAGGCGATCCACACCCCGCAGGTCGTGTCGTGTGGCGCGCATCTGCGCCAGCTTCTCTTGCATCGCGATCGCGGCTTCGCAGGCACGCAGAGGATGGTTATCGACAGGAAGCGGCGCTCCCCAGAAAGCAACGATCGCATCGCCAATGTACTTGTCGAGCGTCCCGCGTGTCTCGAAAACGATCTCTGTCATGGGGGTCAGGTACTCGTTCAGGAGTCGTGCGACATCTTCGGGGGCGATCTCCTCGGCGAGCCTTGTGAAGTCGCGGACATCGCTGAAGAGGATCGAGAGATCCCGCCTCTCGCCGCTGAGACGAAAGCTCTCGGGATGCTCGACCATCTCGTTCACGACGCCGGGCGGAACATACGTAGCGAACTGCCGTCGGATCAGGCGAGCACGCGCCTCGACCGTGATGCTGTGCGTGACCGCAACCGCCATATAGACCATGATCAGCGTCAGCCCGGGGTAGGTCATGTTGATCCAGATCCCTTTTGCGACGAAGGCGTAGGCGGTTGTGCCGAGCAGGAGCAAGAAGAGCACGGCCGCTATGGCCGCCACATAGGCGGCGCTGCGAAGCCTCGCTCCCGCGAGGGTGACGGTCAGGCCGAGCAGGATGAGCGCCACCAGCTCAATGAAGATGAGGCCGTCGTGACGGCGCAGGACCGTGCCGCTGAGCAAATTGTCGAGCACGGTGGCATGCACCTCGACCCCGGGGAACGAAACTCCGAAAGGTGTGGTCTGGATATCTCCGATTCCGATTTCGGTCGCTCCGATCAGCGCGATCTTTCCACCCAGGGCCTCGCGGCCCACGCGTCCCGCAAGGACATCTGAAGCAGAGTAGTGCGGGAACGTGCCAGACGGACCGCGAAAGTTGACGAGCACCCTGCCACCTTCATCGGTCGGAAGGACCACGTCGCCCAGCCGGACCTCGCGAATTCCCTCGCGATCGCCGAGTACCAGCGCGCGTCGCCCCTCGACCACCTCGAGCAGCGCCAGGCTCAGCGAGACATGCAGCTCTCCGCCGCAGAGCGCCACGAGCGGCGCACGCCGGATCACACCGTCGCGATCACGCAGGGTGGAGAAGAAGCCGAGGCGCCGGGCGCCGGCCTGGAGGGGCGCCAGGTTCGGCTCTACACCGCTGCAGGTCAGGATCGGCGCGGTTCCCTCGGGGGGAAGGCGGGCCACCGCCACACGCGACTTCCGTAGCAGGGGAAGAGCCCGTCGCAGCGCAGCGTCGTCAATTCCCTCAGCAGTCCCCGTGCGGAAGAAGTAGCCAAGCACGGTCCGCTCAGAGCGCGCGATGGACTCGGCAAGCAGTCGGTCGGTCTCCGCATCCGCGAGGGCCTGATCCAGGAGCTCGAGCACGCGCTCATCGCCCAGCTCGCGTTCCGCGACGGAGCGTCGCAGCTCCTGCAGCGTCTCGGCTTCGGGTGTGATCTCGGGCTCGCTGAACACGATGTCCAGGCCGATGGCGGCAACTCCGGCGTCGCTGAGTTGGTCGATCAGTCGAGCCATGACGCTGCGGCGCCAGGGCCAGCGGCCGAGCTCATCCACGCTCTTCTCGTCGATCGCGATGATGACGACGCGGCCCGCGGTGGCTACGGCCCCACGGATGCGGAACCTCGAGTCCAGCAACGAGAGCTCCAGACGATCGAGCAGCCAGGGGCGCAGCGCAAACAGAGAGACCATCCCCGCAAGCATGAGAAGGCCGGCTATCAGGATGCGCGTGCCCGCTTTCACCGGGGGGCCTTAGCGCGCGGAAGGTTGGGGGGGCAAACGCGTTCTCATCGCAGCTCTAGGGCTGGGGTGTGCTACCGCCCGGAAGGGGGAGCTGCTCGCGGATCTCTGCTCCCCCCAGCTCCGCCGCCTGCACCGCGTCTTCGATGTAGACTTGCCCGAGATCCGCGTCGCCCTCGTCGATGGGCGAGTTGCCCAGGTCCAGCTGCGGCCCCTCCGAGCTCACAAAGTCGAGGAGTTTCCCGCCCGAGTCAGGCTGGCCTGCGGCGACGCCGGGTTGACCCACCACCTCGGCCCCACCGGGCCTGGGCCGGGACGAGAGCACCGGGACCGGGGCAAAGCCCACGGGTCGTCGGATCTCATCATCCGGCGGCTGATCCCTGAAGACGCGCGTGCACAGCTCGAGCCGCGGCCGCACGGCCCGCCCCGTGCTCGCACCGATTTGACGCACGAAGATGTGTCCGCCCAGGTTGCACACCAGCGTCCACACCCCGCGCACGCGATCCTCGACCACGTAGGCCTCGAACTTCGTTCCCTTCACGCCGATCACCGCCGTGGGGGTGTGCATCTCGATCCGGGTCGGCCCTCCGAAGGCCTCTCCCACCAGTACCCGCGCCTTTCCCTTGAAAAGCCTCAGGACCGAGGGATCGTGCGTTGCCGCGTTTCCGATGATGTAGCTATCGAGCTTGAGCTCCGTGGACTCCCCCAGCGCCAGGATCGTCTCATCGGCCAGCAGCATCTTCACTGCAGAGGCCGGGCCGGTGCGCACGACGTCGCCGATCTCGAGGTCCCGATCCAGCACCGCCGCCGCCCAGCTCATGCTGCCGGTGCCCTGGACCTCCACGCTGCCCTCGAATGCTGCGATGAAGCCCACCGGCTCCGCCCCAACCAGGCCCGGGGATGCGAGCATCCCGATCACGAGCGCGAGGCCAGGCACGAGCCATAATCCGTATCTGCGTTTCTTGAACACTCTCATCGCAAACCTCCCAGCCGCATCCCCTGGATCCCGCCCTAATAGCGATACGTGAGCCGGAGATCGGTCACGGAACGATCGAAATCATATAACCCTACGTTCGAAGACCAATGGGTATAGAGCCAGCTGGCCGTCACGT
>SMWZ01000221.1 GCA_004356455.1 Deltaproteobacteria bacterium | reverse complement strand
GGCGGATACTCCGGTGTTCCGCGAGATCGCTGCGGATGCGGCTTTCTACGCCGACCCCTTCGATGCCCACGCGTTCGCCGACGCGATGTCCGAGGTGCTCTTCCGCCCCGGCGCAGCCGCCGCGCTGGCAAAGCGCGGCACGGAGCGGCTGCGCGAGTTCACCTGGCGCCGCTCCGCGAGTCGCCTGCTGGCGCTTTTCCGTTCGGTCTTGGCCCACGAGGCGTCCGCGCCCCAGCCGGCCCGCGCGCTGGCGTTCCCGCTGACCGCGACGCGCCCCGCGGCGCTGGCTGCGCCGGCTTCGCCACGCACGTGATGCGCAGCCACTGAGTCTGATCCTTTCGCCCTCCATCCTTCTCACTCCGCTCGGGGATTCGATTCCCGCGGCCTCCGGCCTTCTGCGCCCGCGAGGCGCCCAGGCCGACGACCTTTCTTTGATCCCCAGCGCAGCCGTCGTCGTCCGCGCCTGCCACTTTTACGCGCCCCCGCCCACTACCCCAGCAGACGGGAAGACTTTTGGAAGGAGTGGGCGATGGGCGTTGGGGCTCGAATCGGGTGGACTCAGGCGAGCGCGGCCGGACCGCTAGCCTCCCAGGGGTCGGCGTGGAGTTCCGCCGCCGTCCCGCAACCGCAGAGCGCCCCGCCCCGGCTGGCACCGGTCATCCCGCTGCGTCCGCGACGCAGAGCGGGCCTCTCGATCCTCTACACCGGGCAGATGGGCGGCACCTGCATGCAGCGCGCCGACGCGCTTCGCGACCTGGGCCACGACGTCGTGTTCGTTCCCTCCGGTCATCCCTCGACCACCGGCTCGCTGAAGCGCGTGTTGGCCTTCCAGCTCTACCGGGTGCTCCACCACCTGAAGCGCCACCCGGACACCTACCTCGCCAATTTCCGACTCCTGCGTTGGGCGCGTCGGCGCCGCTTCGACCTGGTCTGGATCGACAAGGGAGTGAGCATCCGGCCGCGAACCCTGCGCCGCCTGAAGCGGCTCCTCCCCGGGGTGCGGATCATCGCCTACAGCCCGGACGACATGTTCAATCCGGTCAACCAGTCGCAGCGCTACCTCGACTCCATCGCCCTCTACGATCTGCACGTCACCACCAAGTCGTTCAACGTGCAGGAGCTCGAGGAGCAGGGTGCCCGCGATGTGATGTTCGTCGAGAACGCCTACGACCCCTCGCTGCACAAGTCGATGCTGCTCTCGCCGGAGGATCGGCGGCACTTCTCGGCCGACGTGGGCTTCGTCGGAGTCTACGAAGAAGAGCGCGGCGATCTCATGCTTCGGCTGGCAGAGAACGGCATCCCGGTGACCGTGCGCGGTCCCGGCTGGGCGCGCTTTGGCAAATCGCATCCGGCCCTCAGCATCCACGACGAATACCTGGACGCGGCCGAGTATCCCAAGGCGGTCAACGCGACTCGCATCAACCTGGGCTTCCTGCGCCGCGCGAACCGCGACGTCCAGACCCAGCGCTCCATCGAAATTCCGGCCTGCGGCGGCTTCATGCTGGCGGAGCGCACCGACGAGCATGCCCGACTCTTCGAGGAGGGCGTCGAGGCCGAGTATTTCGACTGCTTCGAAGAGCTGCTGGCCAAGTGCCGCCACTACTTGGACCACGAGGCGGCCCGCGAACGCATCGCGCGCCGGGGCCAGCAGCGCTGCGTGACGGGTCGCTACAGCAACCAGGGTCGGCTCGCTGCGGTCCTGGACCGCGCCCTGCGCAACGGGCCGGCGGATCGAGCCAAGCAGCGCTTCCCGGCCGAGATCCTGCCCCTGCGCTGGCGCGAACGGCGGCAGGCGCTGGGTCTGGCCTGAGCCCCAGCCGCACCGGCTCCAGGCCGCACTCGCGGATCTTCTCAGCCATGCTCGACAGCATGCCGAAAACCAGCCTTCTGGTTGGTCTCGTCGTCGCGCCGCTGATGATCAGTCTCATCGGGCGCTGCCGATTCGGCTGGGTCAGCGGGATTCCCAACCGGATGCCCATCCTGTCTCGTCTGGGAGTCATGGGATGGGTCGGCCGATTGGGTGGGACTCGCGGAGCGTTGTCGTCGCCGGCCAGACGCTGACCCGGGGCAAACCGCAGGCCCCGGAGCCCCATCGCGACTATCCTGTTCGCGACTTCCCGCGGCACGACGCAACGACCCAGCCACCCAGCCACCCGGCCACCTGGCCACCCGAGAGGACCCGGTGTCCAGCACGACCCCCAGACCCTGGATCGACTTCATCGACGGAAAGTTCTATGCCGAGAACGTGCACAGCGCCTACACGTGGATGCGCGAGAACGATCCCCTGTACCACGATGAGAAGAACGATCTCTTCGGAGTCGCCCTTCACGAAGACATCATGACCCTCTCGAAGGACTTCAAGACCTTCTGCAGCGGTCGGGGCTTCCGGCCGGACGCGCCGCCCCTGCCGATGATGATCAGCATGGACCGACCGGAGCACATGACCCGCCGCAACCTGGTCAACCGGGGCTTCACCCCGCGCCAGGTGGAAAGCCTCGAGCCCCGGGTGCGCGAGATCTGTCGGGGAATCATCAGCGCCGCGGAAGCCAAGGGCGAGTTCGACTTCGTCCGCGACGTCGCCGCGCCGCTGCCTCTCATCGTCATCGGCGACCTGCTCGGCGTAAAGGAGGAAGATTACGATCGCCTACTGCGCTGGTCCGACGACCTGATGTGCGCGCTGGGGACGACCGACCCCGAGATCCTGGCGCGCCAGGCCCAGACCGTGAGGGAATACGCTGAGTACAACGCGGCGGTGGTCGCTGACCGTCGTGCCAAGCCCCCGGCAGACGATCTGATGAGCCTCCTCGTCCACGCGGAGATCGACGGCGAGAGCCTCGACGACGAGTCGATCCTGATGGAATCCTTGCTGATCCTGATCGGGGGGGACGAAACGACGCGCCATGTCATCAGCGGCGGCATGCACCAGCTGCTGCTCCATCCGGAACAGCACCGGCAGCTCGTTGACGACCCCTCGAAGGTCGCGTCGGCGGTCGAAGAGATGTTGCGCTGGGTGACCCCGATTCAAAACATGATGCGCACCGTCACGCGGGACACCGAGCTTCGGGGCAAATGCCTGAAAGAGGGGGATCGCCTGCTTCTTCTCTACCTCTCGGCCAACCGGGACGAGCAGGTCTTCGACCGGCCTTTCGACTTCGACATCGCGCGAGACCCGAATCCCCACGTCGCCTTCGGTGGCTACGGAAATCACTTCTGCCTGGGAAACGCCTTGGCGCGCTTGGAGCTCCGCGTGATGTTCGAGGAGCTGATGCTGCGCCTTCCGAAAATCGAGCTCACCAGCAGCGAAACCCCGAGCCTGCGCCCCGCGAACTTCGTCGTGGGAATCGAACACCTGCCCGTCCGCGTGTAGCGCCGCCTCACGGGTGCGCTCAATCGGCGTCGGCGTCGCCGGGAACCAGTTGCCAGTGGTCGAGGTCCCCGGTACTGGTCACGGACGGGATGTCGACGAACATGTAGCGCCGGCCCTCGCGCTCGGCGAAACCCATCGCCCGTAGCAGCGGCCAGTGGCGGAAGCGCGGCGGCGCATGGAAGGCGACCCAGCGGCAGCCCGCCTCCACGGCGGCGTCGCACGCCGCCGCCACGAGCGCCCGCGCCGCACGGCTTCCGGCCGGCGCCACCAGCTCCATCAGGAGCGCGGTGCGGCCTTCGGCGCGCACCACGGCGTAGCCGGCGAGTGTGTCACCCGAGAACGCCGCCAGGCTGCGGTAGCCACGCGTGGGGTGGTCGGCGTAGCGCCAGTTCAAGAAGCCCGCGGCGTGCGGGCACCAGAATTCGTCCCAGGACATGCAGCGTTCCGTCACCGGGTCGAAGGCGTCGTCGAAGCGGCTCACGTCCTCGATCCGCAGAGCACTGCCGGCCCCGTGCCCCAGCCGCGAGAGCAGCCGTGCGATCCATCCGCTGCGGAGCTGCAGTAGCCCCTCGGCGACGGGTCCGAGCAGCTCGGCGGCGAGGCCGTAGCGCAGCGAGCGCGCCACCGAGTGTTCGTTCGACCAGCCCAGGGTCGCCTCCCGGGGCGTCATCGGATGGCGGAGCCGGGTCTGGGTGCGCAGCTCCGCCACGCCCTGTCGTTGCCATTCCGGCGCGATCGCGACGTCGCCCACCATTCGCCCGTCGAGCGCCTCGCCCCCGCGCGCAATCGGCCACGGCCAGCGCGCGCCCGTCCCCACCAGGCGTCCGCTCTGGCGCTCGGCGACGACCCAGCAGCGCGCGAGCCCCAGCGGATTGCGCCGGTAGAGCCAGTCGTAGACCGTGCGCGGACGCGCGCCGAAGACGATGTCCAGCAGGTCGAAGATCCCGTCGAACTCTGCCGGGTCCGCGCGCCGCACCTCGAAGCGCGGATCATTGGGCAGGTCGGAGACCGGCGTGTGAAGCCACTCCTCGAAGCGGTCGTGCGCGCTCGGCAGCACCCTCCCGATGCTCGGATCCCCGCTCTTCGTCATCCGCCGGAGGGCACGAGTGGTCTGACGGGTGCCGCTCCCACCCGGTGGCCGAGTGCGGTCCAGATCCTGCGGTCTGCGGACCGGATCGTCCCCACGAAGGCGGGCCCTGAGGCAATGCCCACGCCGACCTCAAACGCACCGATGGGTGAGGGATCGCTCCGTGACGCTTCGCGCAGGCGGCGCACGATCGCGAGCAGCGCCTTGTCGAAAGCCTCGAGCCGGCTCACTGCAGAACCTCTCGTCGTTCTCGTTCTCGGTGGAGTGCGGCAGCCTCGGAGGATCTCAACGATCCCCCGTCTGCATCTTTCCCCTTCCGCCAAAGCGCTGGCCGCCTTCGTTGCGGTGCATCCCCCCGCCTCCCGCGCTGCCATGCTTCGGGCTCGGCCCGTCGAAAACCTCGATATCGCCCATCTCGAGCAACTTTTTCACGGGCGCGTGCTCCAGGGCATCGTCGCGAATTTTCGCCTCTTGGGTGATGCCGAGAAACAGCGCCTTGCCGCCCGGCAGGGGGATTCGGAGCGGCTTTCGCGTTTTGTTGATGACGGTCTTCATGCTGCCTGTGCGATCCAGTGGATGTGGCGCGTGCTGCGGCTCCGCGGGCCTTACCCTCGACGCGCGCCTCGACGCAAGTGCTTGTGACGGAGAATAGCGCAAGGACGTTCCTTTCTAAGCCAAGCGCTCGCTGTCTTGAACCGATCGCTGCTACCGGCGGATCGGTCGCTTCTGTGGCTGGCCGGGCGTGCAGATGCCTCCCCTCGGCTCGTCAACCAGATCCTGGGCAGTGTTGCTGCTGGAGCCGGGGACCGGCGGCAGCCGCAGCAGGCCAAGGCCAGCTTGGGTGCACCGCGGTCCGTTGGACTGCGAGCTGCCGCAGTCGCCGAGCTGCGATTGAGGGCGCATCGCGCCGAGCGCACCCGGCCGGTGTAGAATCCAGCACCCGCGCTCGACCGAGGAGGATGCCATGGCCCGCTCCGACGCCATCGATCTCGACAGACTCATCGAGCTGGACAAGGCGCACCTCATCCATCCGGTCAGCGAGTTTCGGAAGCACGAGGTGAAGGGGCCGCGCATCGTCGTGGGCGGGCAGGGGATCGAGCTCGAGCTTGCCGATGGCCGCCGCGTGATCGATGGCTTGTCCGGTCTGTTCAACATCAACGTCGGCCACGGTCGCAGCGAGATTGCCGACGCCGTGGCCGAGCAGATGCGGAAGGTCGCCTACTACCCGTCCTTCTGGGACTTTTCGACGGAGAGCGCCATTCGCCTGGCGGAGCGCGTCGTCGGGCTGCTGCCTGCGGATCGTGAGCTCTCGCATCTGTTGTTCACGACCGGCGGGTCCGATGCGAACGAAGCCGCGTTCCGCGTGGCGCGCATGGTCCAGGCGCTGAGGGGACGGGCCGAGCGCACGAAGATCCTCTCGCGGCGCCACGCTTTCCACGGCATCACCCGGGCTGCCGGCTCGGCGACACGGCTGCCCGCATACCACGCTCTGACCTCTCTCGACCCCGCACACATCGAGACGGCCGCGCCCTACTGCTTCCGCTGCGACTTCGACAAGAGCTTTCCCAGCTGCGGACTCGCGTGTGCGGAGGATGTCGCGGAGATCATCGTCCGCGAGGGACCGGAGACGGTCGCGGCGCTGATCGTCGAGCCGGTGATGGGCACCGGTGGCATCATCGTTCCGCCCGAAGGCTATTTCGACAGGCTCCAGGAGATCTGCCGCGAGTACGACGTCCTGCTGATCCTCGATGAAGTGATCACCGGCTTCGGTCGCACTGGCCGCTGGTTCGGGATGGAACACTGGGACGTCCGGCCTGACATCGTGAGCTTTGCAAAGGGAATCACGAGCGGGTATCTCCCGCTCGGCGGAATCGCGCTGACGGAGGATGTGTATGCGACGATCCGCGACGACAGTCCGCGCGGCCTGCCGTTCATGTTCGGTCTCACGTACAGCAACCATCCCGCTTCGTGTGCGGCCGCGATGGCGAATCTGGACATCATCGAGCGCGAAGGGCTCGTCGACAACGCGCGCACCACGGGCAACTACCTGCGGGAGCGGCTCGCGAAGGGTCTGGCGTCGCATCCCGTCGTCGCAGAGGTACGGGGCATCGGGATGCTGGTTGCGATCGAGTGCACGCAGCCCGGGACGAAGCAGCCCGTCGGAGGCAAGCCGTCCTCCTACCCGGCGAAGATCGCTGGGCACTGCTTTGACAACGGTCTGATCGCGCGGGCGCTCTGGGAGTGCGTTGCGCTCGCCCCGCCGCTCTGCACGACGCTTGAAGAAGCGGACCGGATCGCGGACTGCGTGATCGCCGCCTTCGCGGAGGTCGGCTCCGGGGCCACCCAATCGTCGTGACGCCGGCTCGCGCGAAAGCGGGCGTGAGCCGGTCCAGGGAGGGGCGAGAGAATATTTCAAGAATTGCGATATCTGTCCGAATAGTGTAATAACAGGGACTGACACCATGCCCCGCTCGCCGTACCAACTGCCCGTCTTCCGCGTTTCCGCCAAGAGCGTCGCGATCGACCTGCTGTCGACGATGCCGCCCCGATATCCGGTCGCCGTCGGAGCCCTGGTCCGGGCAGCGGCCGCTCTCGGAATCGGTGAGAACAGCATGCGCGTCGCGCTCGCGAGGCTGCGCGCCCGGGGGCTGGTGGAGTCCGACCAGCGTGGGCTCTACCGGCTCAGCACCGCCGCCGAGCCGGTCAACCGCGAGGTCCGATCCTGGCGCTCGATCGAGCCAAGCGTCGGCGCATGGGACGGCTCCTGGGTCGCTGTGGAGACCAGTGGCCTGCCCCGCGGCGACCGAAAGGGTTCGCGCAAGCGCGCGCGGGCCCTGCAGTTGCTGGGCTTTGAGTCCCTGAGCGCGGCGCTCCGGGTTCGGCCCGACAACCTCGTGGGCGGCGTCCCCGCGGTCCGCCAGCGTCTTGCGGCGCTGGGCTACACGCCTGCCCCCATCGTCTTCAAGCTGTCAGCCCTCGACCCCGATACCGATGCGCGCGCGCGTTCGCTGTGGGATGTGTCGGCCCTCGAGGCGGGCCATGCGGCACTCCAGGCACGGCTGGCGGCGAGCGCTGAGCGACTCTCCTCGCTGCCGATGGAGGAGGCCATGGCCGAGTCGTTTCGGCTGGGGGGTGAAGCCGTGCGCCGAATCGTCCTCGACCCGCTGCTTCCCGCGCCGATCGTCGACACCGACGCCCGGCGTGCGCTGGTCGACGAGATGCGGCGCTACGACCGCCTCGGGCGCCGCTGCTGGAAGGCCTGGGCGGGGGAGTCGGTCGAGCTCGAAAGAAGTCCTTCAAACGTCGGCGGACTCGCTGCGGCATCCGGTCCAGCCTGACGGGTCGACGAATCGACGAGTCGACGAGTCAACGGATTGAACCATCGGACCCGAGAGGCCGACAGGGGAAACGAGGAGAACGAGATGAAGACCATGGACGTCGCGACTCGAGAAGAGATCGCTCTCTTCACCGAGCGGAGCAACTGGAAGGCGATCGGCTACGTCGCTTTCAACTGGACGTGCGTCGCAGCGATCTTCTGCGGCGTCGCCATCTGGACCCATCCGCTCACGATTCTCGCCGCAATCGCCCTGCTGGGCGGGCGTCAGCTCGGGTTCGCCGCCCTGATGCACGACTGCGGACACCGGGCGCTGTTTGCGAACGACCGGGCCAACGACGTCATCGGCCAGTGGCTGTGCGCCTACCTCATCCTCTCCGATCTGCCCCGCTATGCCTCCGGCCATCTGAAGCACCACGCCTTCGCCGGCACCCGCAATGACCCCGACCTGCCGAACTACCAGGCCTATCCGATCACGAAGCAGAGCTTTCGCCGCAAGATCATCCGCGATCTGACGGGGCAGACCGGCTGGAAGGTCCTGCGTGCCACCTGGCAACGGGGACGGGCCGACCTGAAGCAGGCGCCCTGGAACGGCAATGCCCTGCTCGGTCACGTCATCATGAATGCTGCCCTGTTCGCCGTGCTCTTCGCGTTTGGCGAGGGCCTCCTGTATCTGATGTGGCCTGTCGCGTTTCTGACCACCTACATGCTGATCGCCCGACTGCGGCAGGTGGCCGAGCACGGTGCGGTCCCCGACCGCTACGACCTCGACCCCCGGAAGAACACGCGCACGACACTCGTTCGCTGGTGGGAACAGCCCTTCGTCGCACCGTTCCACCTCAACTACCACCTCGAGCACCACATCCAGGCGAACGTTCCCTGCTACAATCTCCCCGCATTCCACCGCTTCCTCGAGTCCAAGGGTGTCTTCGAACAGACGGAGTTCCCGACTGGCTACCGGGAACTCTTCGCGACGACGGTCCCCGCCTAGCGGTCCTGCCACGAGTCGCCGGACTCTCGCCGCCCCGCGGTCCCAGGGTGCTCGCCTTCTCCGAGGCTCATTCGGCTAGCGGAGCGCCAAGCCCTTCAGACCGCCCTCGGCACGCCACTCCTCCAGGATCTTGAAGAACTGCACCGATCCGCCCCCGTAGAAACCGTTCTGGCGGCTTCGCTCGCCGAGCTTGCCCTCGTTGTTGTAGTAGCCGGGCGTGCAGTCCGCGAAGAAACTCTCTCCGAGTCGCGCGAGCTTGATGACGGTGTCGACCCACTCCTGCTCGGCCTCTTCCGTGACCTCGATCGTCTTGATCTCATGGTCGAGGGCGTGCTTGATGATGTAGGAGAGGTGCTGGCTCTGCTCGTTCAGCAGGTGTGGGAAGTTCGCGGTGAAGCCGGCCTGCGCGTTGGACATGATGAAGCAATTCGGGAAGCCGCGGCTGTGCATTCCGTGCAGGGTGCGGATGCCATCGGCCCACTTCTCGGTCAGGCTGATGCCGCTCCGCCCGATCAGCCGGCAGCCGGCACGGCGCGCGTAGTCCGTCCCGACCTCGAAGCCGGTCGCGAAGATCAGGCAATCCAGCTCGTACTCCTGGCCATCGACCACGATGCCTTTCTCCGTGATCCGTTCGACGCCGCGCCCGTAGGTGTTCACCAGGCTGACGTTGGGCCGATTGAACGTCTGGAGATAGTCGTCGTGGAAGCACGGACGCTTGCAGAACTGGCGGTAGTAGGGCTTGAGGGCTTCCGCGGCGTCGGGATCCTCCACGACGGAGGCCACCCGGGCCCGGATCTCCTCCATCTTCTCGAAGTCCGCCATCTCCATGCTGCGTGCCAGTCCTTGCGGCGACAGGTCCTTGTTTTCGTCCGACTGCACCATGACCAGCAGCTTGCGAATGATGTCGGTCCAGCCGTCGTTGACGAGGTCGACTTCCTGGAAGCCGCCTGAAACGAGGATGTTGAAGTTGTCCATCCGCTGCTGGTGCCAGCCGGGCTCGAGGCTGTTTGCCCACTCCGGATCGGTGGGGCGATTGTTTCGGACATCGATCGAGGACGGGGTTCGCTGGAAGACGTAGAGATGTTCGGCCGTCTGTCCGACGTGGGGAACGCACTGCACGGC
>SMWZ01000220.1 GCA_004356455.1 Deltaproteobacteria bacterium | reverse complement strand
TCTCGGCTCTGCCTGCCTCTTGAGGAGAGCGCGCATGCGGGTGGCCTACGTCGTCAAGCGCTATCCGAGGTACTCGGAAACCTTCATTGTGAACGAGATCATCGCGCACGAAGCCGCGGGACTGGAGATCGAGATCTTCTCGCTGCGTCCTCCGAGCGACGAGCGCTTTCAAGACGCCATCTCCCGGGTCAGGGCGCCGGTCACGTACATAGCGAGTGGAGGCGGGAAGGCCGCTGAGCTCTGGTCCGGCCTGGAAGCCGCCGCGGAGATTCTGCCCGGCTTCTGGGGCAAGCTCGAGCTGGCTCGCGGCGAAGATGCCCGCGATGTGTCGCAGGCGGTCACGCTCGCGACTGAAGCTCATCAAAGGGATATCAGCCATCTGCACGCACACTTCGCGACCGTATCCACCTCGGTCACGCGTCTCGCCGCCGTCTTCGCCGATCTTCCGTACAGCTTTACCGCGCACGCCAAGGACATTTTCCACGAGAGTGTCGAGCCAGAAGACATGCGACGGAAGCTGGCCGATGCGGCCACGGTCATCACGGTCAGCGACTTCAACCTCGAGTTCCTGCGAGAAAATTTCGGCTCCGTTGCGGTCGGCGTGGAGCGCATCTACAACGGATTGCCCCTTGAGCGTTTTCCTTACACGGAGCCGCGCGTCCGCCCGCCTCGGATTGTGGGAGTGGGTCGGCTCATTGAAAAGAAGGGTTTTTCGGATCTGATCGAGGCCTGTGCTCTGCTGATGGATCGCGGTAGGCCGTTCTCGTGTTGCATCATCGGGGCCGGTGAGCTCGAAGCCGACCTGCGTCGCCAGGTTCAAAAACACGGCCTCGAGTCGCTGGTGGAGCTCGCCGGACCGCAGCCGCTGCGCGACGTTGCGGCACAGGTGGCCGGCGCATCCGTGTTGGCCGCCCCCTGTGTGGTCGGTTCCGATGGGAACCGCGACGGCATGCCCACGGTCCTGCTCGAGGGGATGGCGCTCGGAACCCCATGCATCTCGACGGACGTAACCGGGATCCCCGAGCTGCTGCGGCACGAGGAGACGGGGCTGATCGTGCCTCAACACGCCCCGCGCGCGCTCGCCGCAGAGATCGAGCGGCTGCTGGAGAGCCCCGCGCTGCGTTGCCAGCTGGCGGCCCGGGCTCGTCGGCTGATCGAGGATGAGTTCGACATCGTACGCAATAGCGCGCGTCTGCGTGATACGTTTGCGAAGGCAGCGGGTGCAGAGAGACCCCGCCTATCGAGGCTCTCGTAGTGCGCGTTGCCTATGTGTGCAGCGATCCCGGCGTGCCCGTCTTCGGGAGCAAGGGCTGCTCGGTCCACGTGCAGGAGGTTCTGCGCGCGATGCTCGAGCTCGGCATCGAGGTCGTGCTCTTTGCACGGCGCTTTGATTCCGATCCGCCTCCCGAGCTCGACGCGATTACGATCCAGCCGCTGCCGCCTCTTCCCAAACAGGAAGCGCGCGCGCGGGAGCGGGCGGCTCTGGCCGCGAACGACTCGCTGCGCTCCGCGCTGGAGGCGGCCGGCCCCTTTGATTGGGTCTATGAGCGCTACTCTCTGTGGAGCTTTGCGGCGATGGAGTACGCGCACGCCGCGGGTATCCCCGGCCTGCTGGAGGTGAACGCGCCGCTGGTCGAGGAGCAGGCGGAGCACAGAGCCCTGGTGGACCGCGCCGGCGCTGTATCCAGCTCGGCTCGGACGTTCCGCGCGGCGACGCACCTGATCGCCGTATCGCGGGAGGTGGCAGAGTACCTGGGGACGTTCGCCGACTCGGGCGAGCGGATCCATGTGGTTGCGAACGGCGTGGATCCGGAACGCTTTCACGCCGGCGTGAGACCGACGCTCCCGCCCGCGCCGGGAAGCTTCACGCTCGGCTTCGTCGGCAGCTTGAGGCCGTGGCACGGCCTCTCGGTACTGGCGGAGTCCTTCGCGCAGCTCTACCAGGCCGACCGCGCCAGCCGGTTGATCGTGGTGGGCGATGGCCCGGAGCGACCCTGGCTCGCCTCGCGTCTCGCCGCGCGCGGGGTGTACGAGGCCACTCAGTTCGTGGGACAGGTTGCGCCCCACGAGGTGCCGGGCCTTTTGGCCTCGCTGGACGTGGCCATCGCTCCGTACCCGCGCCTGCGGCGATTCTACTTCTCGCCACTCAAGGTCTACGAGTACATGGCGGCGGGGCTCGCGGTGGTCGCCAGTGGAGTCGGGCAGCTCGAGGAGCTGATCGAGTCCGAGGTCAACGGAATCCTCTGCCCGCCGGGAGATACTAAAGCGCATGCAGAAGCTCTGGAAAGGCTGCGCAGCCAGCCTGCGCTGCGAGCTCGTCTGGGACGAGCCGCGCGCGCCACGATTGAGCGGGAGCACAGCTGGAGCGCCGTGGTGCGGCGCCTGCTGGCGCTCGCCGAGAGCCACCGATCCGAAACCACCCGTGCGGCCGGAGCCGCGCCGTGAGCCGTCGAAGGCGGCTGCGCGGGGTCGCGTCCTCTCTGCGGCGGATTGTGGTCCGCGTTCTTCCCTACCTGCGGAAGCAGCGCTACGCCATCGGGGTGGCTTCCTTGGCGCTGTTTGCCGAGGTGATCCTGCGCTTGCTCGAGCCGTGGCCTTTGAAGTTCATCTTCGACGTGGTTGCGGGCTTCGTCGCGGCGGAGGGGTCGGCCGCCTTTCCGGCGGCTCTGCCTTCGGACCCGATGACGCTGCTCCTGGTCTGCGCGCTCGCGATCCCGGTGATCACGGGTCTGCGCGCGCTGGCGGCCTACTGGAACGCGGTCGGCTTTGCGCTGGTCGGGAACCGGGTGCTGACAGACTTGCGCGGGGATCTGTTCCGCCACCTGAACTCGCTGTCCCTCTCGTATCACAGTAAGGCGCGCAGCGGCGACCTGATCGTGCGCGTGATCGGCGACGTCGGCCTGCTCAAGGATGCCACCGTGACCGCGCTGCTTCCGCTGCTCGCGCACTCCATCGTGTTCGTAGGCATGCTGGGCGTTCTGTTCTGGCTCCACTGGAGGCTGACGCTGGTCGCGCTCGCGGTCGCGCCGCTCCTCTGGCTCCTGACCCAGCGCCTGACCCGTCGCATCCACAGCGTCTCGCGTCGTCAGCGGAAGCGAGAGGGCGCGATGGCGACGACCGTGGCGGAGTCGATCGGCGCCATGCGCGTGGTGCAGAGCCTGTCCCTGGAGAGGTCGTTCGAGCATACGTTCTCCGCCCAGAACGAGCAGGGCTTCAGGGAGGGAGTGCAGGGGAAGCGGCTGGCGGCAAGGCTGGAGCGTAGCGTCGACTTTCTGGTGGCCATCGCCACGGGTCTGGCCGTCTGGTACGGGGCCCACCTGGTGCTGGTGAAAGAGCTCACGCCGGGCGATCTCTTT
The DNA here is from genome assembly GCA_004356455.1 of Deltaproteobacteria bacterium. Taxonomy (GTDB): domain Bacteria; phylum Myxococcota_A; class UBA9160; order SZUA-336; family SZUA-336; genus SMWZ01. The sequence goes on along the minus strand of SMWZ01000220.1, from coordinate 3,265 downwards.
GTCGTCGTCACCTATCTCAGACGTTGCTTCCGGCCGCTCAAGGACTTCGCCAAGTATTCGGCTCGCCTGGCCAAGGCCGCAGCGGCGGGAGAACGGGTGCTCGAGGTCCTGGATCGACCGGTCGAAGTGCAGGACCTCCCCGGCGCCCGGCCCGCACCCGAGTTCCGGGGCGCGGTGAGCTTCGAGAAGGTCAGCTTCGCTTACGAGGCAGCCCGTCCGGTGCTCGAGGAGCTATCGTTCCAGATCGATCCTGGCCAGTCGGTGGTCGTGATCGGGGCTGCGGGTGTCGGTAAGTCGACCCTGGCCAGCCTGCTCCTGCGCCTGCATGACCCTTCCCGGGGCTGCATTCGGATCGATGGCGGCGATATTCGGGACTACACGATCGAATCGCTGCGACGTCAGATCAGCATCGTGCTGCAGGAGCCGGTGCTTTTCGCGGGGACCGTGGCAGAGAACATCGCCTACGGGTGCGAGGGGGCGTCGATGGAGGAGGTCGAGCAGGCGGCACGGCTCATCGGCATCGATCGCTTCATCGACACACTGCCGGATGGGTACGACACCCCGGTCGGCGAACGCGGTGTTGACCTCTCTTCCGGCCAGCGGCAGCTCATCGCGGCCAGTCGCGCCGCGATCCGGGACGCCCCGCTCCTTATTCTCGATGAGCCCACCAGCTCTCTGGATGGCGAGAATGCACGGATGGTGAACGAGGCCCTGGATCGGCTCGCCCGCAGCCGGACCACGCTGCTCATCACCCACGACCTCGTACGGGCGGCGCAGGTTGACCTGATCCTGCACCTCGGACATGGACGGCTGCTCGAGGTTGGGAGTCACGCAGAGCTGATGCGATCGAACGGTCCCTACGCGCTGCTGTACCGCCAACAGGTTCCAAAGCTGCGACTCGCATCCGATGGAGGACCCCCCCGTGCTCTCGGCGACTGAGCGCAGCATCATCGAGCGCGAGCGCGGAGTTCCCGGTCTCGGCACGCTGCTGGATCCCGACGCCTTTCTCCAGGCGTTGAGCGCGCGGGTCAATGGGATCGAGCTCCAGAGCGCTCGCCGTACCTACATTCGCTACAAGCCGGGTGCGAACTGTGTCGTGGCCTACAAGCTCGAGACGGAGCTCGGTCCGGTGGACCTCTACGGCAAGGCGTACGGGCGGGACGCGCCGGTCAAGTTCGCCAAGGACCGAGCCCGCAAGCAGGTGCCATCGGCACTCGGTCCGGGACGGCTGGCGCTCGAAGAGCACGCGATCACGGTCTCCGTCTTCCCGAACGATGGCAAGCTGTCGGCACTCGCCGACCTGATGGATCCTGCGGCACGGATGCTTCTGCTCGAGTCCGTTCTGCCCGGCGACCCGCGCGTTGCCGCGAGCGAGATCCGGCCCCTCGCCTACAAGCCAGAGCGACGCTACGTGGCCCGGCTCGAGCTCGGCCAGGAACCCTGGGGCGTGCTCAAGCTCTACACGCGCGCTGGCTATCAGGCCGCACGCCGACGGGCCCTGGCATTCGGCGCCGGTGAGCTCCTCGACGTTCCGCGGCTGCTCGGGAAGTGGAGTCATCCGGGTGCCGTCGTTACGGCCTGGATGCCAGGGACCCGCTTGAGTGAGTGCCTGAGCGAGCCTGAGCTTGGGCTCGACCGGCTGCTGCGGGTGGGGGCCGCTCTGGCCGAGCTGCATGCCCAGAATCCCGACGAGCAGCTGCCGCTGCGCCGTCCGAACGTCGAGATCGACACTTTGTTCTCGCTGGTCGAGACGGTAGGCCAGCTTCTGCCCGGACTCGCCTCGCGCGCGTGGCTGCTGGCCCGGCGCATCTCCTCGCTGATCGAGGGACGCCCGTTTTCTCCGGTCTGCGTGCACGGAGACTTCTACGCGAAGCAGGTGCTTCTGCACGGAGAACGCGTGGGCTTACTCGATCTCGACGGAGCGACCCGGGCCGCGGCCGAGTTCGACCTGGGAGTGTTCATCGCGCACCTCGAGCGGGACGCGTTACGCGGCCGGCTTCCGAAGGGTCGCGTGCAGCCGCTGGCCGAGGCGTTTGTGAAGGGCTATGGGGGTGGCCAGAGCCTGCCGGTCGAGGTCTACGTGGCGGCCGGCCTGTTTCGGCTGTTGCACGATCCGTTTCGTCACTGCGAGCCGGACTGGGAGCAACGCATCGAGGCGCTCCTCACACGGGCCGAGCGGATTCTTCCCCGCTCCGACGTGCACCCGCTCTCAGAAGCGAAGACGACGCCGCTCCCCGCGACGCCCCGGGTGCCAGTCTCCGACCGGTTCGGGGTCTCGGATGATCCCGGGATGCCCTTCTTGAGTGACGCGCTCGACCCCGCGGCAGTCGAGCGTCAGCTGGCTCGATGGGTTCTCGGCAGTACTCCGTTCACGCTGCAGGAGGTACGCGTGGCGCGCCACAAGCCGGGACGTCGCTGCATCATCGAGTACGGGCTCGAGCTGGATGGTGAGCCCGTCACGCTGCTCGGAAAGGTGCGGGCCAAGGGGCTGGACGTGATCTGCCATCGGATCACCTCCTCCCTGCATGACGCCGGTTTCGGCCCCGAGAGCGAGAGCGGGATCTCCGTCGCCGAGACCGTCGGCTCGATCCCCGCATGGAACATGTGGCTGCAGCGCAAGGTCTCCGGGTCGGCGGCGACCGAGCTGTTGGCGCAGCCGGGCGGTGTCGAGCTGGCCCGCCGCATTGCGCGCGCGATTCACGAGCTCCAGCGGGCCAACGTTCCCACTCCACGACGCCACTCGTTGGAGGATGAGCTGCGCATTCTGCACGAACGTCTCCCGCTGGTGGCTTCTGCGAACCCGACCTGGGCGCGACGCATCGAGCAGGTTCTCTCCGTCAGCAGCCGGCTCGGAGCCGCCACCCCCGTCTCGGGCTTCAGCGGGATTCATCGTGACTTCTATCCGGACCACGTCATCGTTGATGGAGATCGCCTCTACATCATCGACCTCGATCTCTACTGCCATGGAGATCCGGCGCTCGATGTCGGCAACTTCGCGGGGCATCTGATCGAGCAGGGACTTCGTTCTTCCGGCGATCCCGATGCACTGGCTCGGGAGCAGCAGGCGCTCGAAGATGCTTATTGTGAGCTAGCGGGAGAGCATGTGCGCGAGACCGTGCGCACCTACACCGCGCTCACACTGGTTCGGCACATCCATATCAGCACGCTCCTGCCCAAGCGCCGACGGCTGACCGAACGACTGCTCGAGCTGTCGGAGCGATCCCTTGGCATCGAGCGCTGAAGCGTTGACGTTGCGAGTCTGGGG
>SMWZ01000219.1 GCA_004356455.1 Deltaproteobacteria bacterium | reverse complement strand
CTGATCGCTTGCAACATTCTGAACGGGATGACGGCTCTCGGCAGGCCCGCGTCCTACGCGATCGGCGCCTGATGAAGATCATGGGAGTGGGGAGACGCTGCCACGTTCCTATTCATGCACCAACGCCGCGCTCGAGGCTACTTGCCCTTCTTGGCGAGCTTCTTGAGCTTCTTTTCCTTCGCCGTGAGCTTGGGCTTGTTCGTCTTTGCGGTGCGCTTCTTGTTTTGATCCTTGGACATGGACCAAGGATACCCCGCCATCCCGACCCGAACGAGCCGATTCCAGGGAGGCACCGTTACCGGAACCGGGGAAGCCCCCTCGTGCCTATCGGCCTGGCTCAGCCACCAGTTGGTGGTAGGGCAGCGGCTCGCCACGGGCAGCTCGCCGGGGAACGATGCGAGTTCCCGCTACCTTCGGAAGGCCGCGCAACGGGAGGAGGTTCCATGCTCGACCAGATCAAGCTCTCTGGAAGCGACCTCGCGTTCCGGCCCCTGGGCGTCGGAACCAACTCGTGGGGCCCGTCGACCCTGGAGGGGGCTCGCGACGCGCTGGCGGCCTCGCTCGAGGCGGGAATCGAGCTCGTCGACACCGCGGAGGTCTACGGCTTCGGGGGATCGGAGCGGGTGATCGGCGAGATCCTCCCGGAGCCGGGCGGGGATGCCTTCGTCGCCACCAAGTTCGCGCCGTTTCCCTGGCGCCTCGGAAGCTCCTCGTGGCGTAGGGCGCTGACCGCGAGCCTGGAGCGGCTCGGCCTCGAACGCGTCGGGCTCTACCAGGTGCACTGGCCTTTCTCGATCTCGAGCATCGAGGCGCTGATGGACTGGCTGGCAGACGAGGTCGCCGAGGGTCGCGTGGGAGCGGTCGGGGTGAGCAACTACAACGCGGAGCAGACGCGTCGCGCGCATGCGGCACTCGCGAAGCGCGGCGTCCCCCTCGCCTCGAACCAGGTGAACTACAGCCTTCTGCATCGCGCGCCGCAGGTGAACGGGGTGCTGGACACCTGCCGCGAGCTCGGCGCCGTCCTCATCGCCTACACCCCGCTCGCGTCGGGCGCCCTGACCGGGAAGTACCGCCCGGGCGCGCTGCCCTCCGGCGCTCGGCGCTTCATGCCGGCCTTCCGCCGGCTGGCCGAGATCACCCCGCTCACCGAGGAGCTCCAGGCAATCGGCCGCGCGCACGCGCGTTCGGCCGCCCAGGTGGCGCTGAACTGGCTGGCGCGGCAGGAGGGCGTGCTCCCCATCCCCGGCGCGAAGAACGCGCGCCAGGCCACGGACAATGCGCAGGCGATCGACTTCGAGATCAGCGATAGCGAGGCGACGCGGCTCGACGAGGCGAGCCGGCGGTGGAGGTGATCAGGACGGCTCTGCGACCAGCTGGATCAGCGTGATTTCCCGCGGGCAGTTGATTCGCAGCGGGAGGCCCGCCATGCCGAGGCCGCGGCTTACGTAGAGGGTGCCCGCGCCGTTCCGGAAGATCCCCCGCGTCCGGTCCGAGATCATCCGGGACGGGTTCAAGTGGTGCGCGAACGGCAGCGCGACCTGGCCGCCGTGGGTGTGCCCCGAGAGCACGAGCGGGAAGCCAAGCTGGGAGGCATGCGTGAAGTAGCTCGGGCGGTGGGCGAGCAGCAGGCGCGGCAGGTCATCCGGGATCTCGCGCGCCAGCCGCTCGAGCGCGGAGCTCTCGGCCTCGCGCTCGGTCCAGCCCTGGCCCGTATCGTCGATCCCGACGATCGCGAGCGCTGCGCCGTCCACGTCGATACGCTCCCACTCGTCGCGCAGCAGCCGGATCGAGGTGAGGCTCCGCAGCCCTTCCACCACGGCGTCAACGCCCGTGTAGACGTCGTGGTTGCCGAGCACCGCGTACACGCCGAGCCGCCCCTGGAGTTTCCCCAGCTCGCGGCAGCCCTCCTCGACGTAGGCCGGGTCGAAGTCGAAGAGGTCGCCGGTGAGAACGACGAGGTCCGGCTCGAGCTGGTTGATGCGCTTCACGAACCCGCGCAACCGTTCCGCCCGCAGCAGCGGCCCGATGTGGAAATCGGTGGCTTGCACGATGCGGAGCGCCTCGAGGGATGCGCTGGCGCCCCGGAGCGGCAGCGAGACGGAGTCGACGCGCACGCGGTAATTGCCCACGGACGCGCCCCACGCGACCGAGCCGAAGCCCAGCGCCACGACCGCTCCGCCGAGCCAGACGAGCGCCGCGTCCACCCCGGATTCGCCGCCGAGCAGGGCGCCGGCGCCGCCGACGACGACGAACACCGTGGCGAGGAGCACGCCGGTGAAGAGCGCGGCGATGCTCCCGAGGATCCAGGTCCGGCTCAGCACCAGTGCGAGCCCGCGCGCGTGGATGCGCCGCCGGCTCCACGGGAACGCCAGCGCGTTCAGCGCGCCGAACCCGACCCCGCCGAGCAGCGCCTGGCCGAGGGAGAGTCCCGAGCCGCGCAGTACGAGAGCCGCCCAGTGGAGGATCAGGACCTCGCCCAGCGAAACGAGCCCGATCATGAGGACGAGGATCCGTAGCATGCGCGCGTTCATCGGGAGCTCAGGATACCGGAGGCTTCATTGCTCGCCGCAGTCGAAACCTCGCCTCCATACCGCAGGTGCGTTCGACGAGATGAGCCCCGAGTCGGCCGTCCGGGCGCCGCAGACAGGAACGTGGCGAGGGCAACGATCGGAAACACGCGCGAAACCGGGTACGTCATGGCCGGAGGATGCCACGCCCGCGGCGCGGGTACACTTCGCAGGCCGCGCCCGGAAGGAGAACTCGATGGCCGCTCCGGAGACCGCTCCCGCTTCCCCGATCCTGACCGAGTCGTTCCAGGAAGACCCCTACCCAATTGCAGATTCTGATACTGCCGCCAATTTTGGGCCGTTGGGCACCTGGTCGCTGGTACCCGAGCCCAGCACCGCATTGCTGCTCGCCAGCGGCCTCTGTGGCCTCGCGTTAAGGCGTAGAAACCGACCGAATAGCGCCCTTCGCCAGCCACCGTGCTCGACGCGCCCCGCTTGCGGTGGGGCGTGGTCGTTGGGTGGGCGGACCCGCCGGCTCTCAGGCTGGGCGCTTGATTCAAGTGCCTGAGTTGTCTTCCTTGCCTGTCCAGCCTGGCGGCACGAGCGGGAACGCCTAGCGCGGTTCCAACCGGAGGAACTGCCTCGGTGCGAAGCCGGTGAAGACGTATGCGACCAGCGGGAACCCGTACTCGTCGAGGAGGCGCTCGCGCTCGTGCTCGCTGACGGGTATGGCGCGATAGTCTGTGGTCTCGCCGTCACGGGTCACGCGAACATTCGGATTCTCGAGCGCGCGGTGGTACCACGCACGTGGCCAGTGGTTCGCGGCGAGGAAGAGCTGGCCGTCGTCGTCGATGGGCGACAACACACGTTCGTGGGACTTCCCATCCGCTCCGGTGGTGGCGATGACGATCGTGGGCCCACCAATGTTTTTGGGCTGGAAGGCGGCGACTGCCGTCATGCAGCCGGTGTGTGCAGCGGCGAGAACGCAAAGACCCAGAGTGGCGATGGCTCGGTGGTGCATGGTTCCTCTCGTGGCTCAAGGACATGCTACCGCGGGACGTCAGTGCAACCACAGGCCGAATGGCCGTGGGGCGAGTCTGATGCGAACCCCGCTACGGGGTTCCTCGCGGGCGGCGTAGGATGGCATAATCGGGTAGGAGCACTGCACTTCGACTGGCCCCGCTCCGGCGGGGCGTTGTCGTTTGGGGAAGCTCTTACCGGACATTGAGCCAGAACGCAGCTTGGATGCCCTATCCCCTCGACGGTGTGACGCCACAGCGCTGCCAATTCGTGTAGATTTGGCACATGGAATGCCGAAGCTGCGCCGCCACGAACGACGATGATTCTCTCTTCTGTGAATCCTGTGGCGCAGAACTCGAGCGGACGTGCGACGCCTGCGGGGCAACCCGCAAGCCCTCCGCCCGGTTCTGTCGCAAGTGCGGGCACTCATTCGAAGCGGACCCTCCGACCACCGAGGCGGCCAAGTCTGGGGCGGCGTCCCCACAAGACGGAGAACAAGCAGCGGTACGCCCTGGGGATCGAGCTGGAAAACGAGCTCACCACAGCTACACGCCCCGCCACCTCGCCGAGAAGATTCTCAGCTCCAAGGCGGCGCTCGAGGGTGAGCGCAAGGAAGTGACGGTGCTCTTCGCCGACGTGAAGAGTTCGATGGAGTTGTCCGAGCAGCTCGATCCAGAGGACTGGCACATCATTCTCGACCGCTTCTTCGAGATCCTGACGGAGGGCGTTCACCGCTTCGAAGGAAACGTGAATCAGTACACGGGCGATGGAATCATGGCCCTGTTCGGCGCCCCCATTGCGCACGAAGACCACGCCAACCGGGCATGCTATGCCGCACTCTACCTTCGCGATGCACTCAAGCAGTACACGGATTCATTGCGCGCGGAACGCGGCCTCAGCATCTCGGTTCGCATGGGAATCAACACGGGCGAAGTAATCGTTGGCAAGATCGGCGACGACCTTCGAATGGACTACACAGCACAGGGCCACACAGTCGGGCTCGCACAGCGCATGGAATCTCTCGCGGAGCCCGGCAGTGCGCTTCTCGCTGAGAACACCATCAAGTCCGTCGAAGGCTACTTCGCACTTCGCGACCTCGGAAAGACCCGGGTCAAGGGCGTTGAGCAGCCTGTACGCATGGCTGAGCTCGAGGGCGTCGGGGAAATGCGGACGCGCTTCGACCGTTCACGCGCCCGCGGCCTCTCGAAGTTCGTCGGACGGCATGACGAATCCCAACGTCTCGAAGCGGCGCTTGCTCGCGCTCTGGAAGGTGACGGTCAGGTCGTCGGCGTCGTGGCGAATGCGGGCGCAGGCAAATCTCGCCTGTGTTACGAGTTCCTCGAGAGCTGCCGCTCACGGGGCATTCGCGTCAATACCAGCACAGGAGTTCCTCACGGCCAGGCCGTCCCCCTGCAACCGGTTCTCGAGTTGTACCGCGAAATCTTCGGAATCTCCCGGGAAGACGACGATGCCCAGGCGCGCCAGAAGATCGCCGGGACGCTCGCGCAAACGTCAGCCGAAGAACTCGAACACCTACCGCTGCTGTACGATTTCCTGCGTGTACCCGATTCGGCGCAGCCCGCGCCGCAGTTATCCGAAGAGGATCGCGGTCGCGAACTGATGGGTCTCCTCCGGAGGATGACCGCCGCCCGGAGTCGCCGCGAGCCCGCGGTGATCGTGTTCGAAGATCTGCACTGGGTCGACCCGCAGACCAACGCGGTCATCGAGTGGATCGTCGATGCGGCGGCCTCAACCCGAACCCTGTTCGTCGTCAACTTCCGCCCGGAGTACCGAGCGGACTGGATGAGCCGAACCCACTACCAACAGATCTCGTTGAGCCCATTGGATGCCAGCGCCGCGGGCGAACTGCTGGCGGATTGGTTGGGCCCCGACCCCTCTCTGGTTGGATTCGCGGAGCTCGTGCGAGATCGAACCGGCGGAAACCCCTTCTTCATGGAAGAAGTCGTACAGGCGCAGATCGAATCAGGTGCGCTCGTTGGCAGCCGCGGACATTTTCGCCTGGAGCATCCAGTCGACGCTTTGACGATCCCTTCGAGCGTCCAGAACCTGCTGGCAGCGCGCATCGACCGGCTGGAGGAGCAGTCGAAGCGCCTGCTACAGGCAGCCGCCGTCCTCGGAGACGACGTCGTCGAAGTGCTCCTCGCCGACGTCTCCGGCATCTTCTTCGACACGCTTCGCGATCACGTACACCGCCTCGTGCAGGGCGAATTCCTCTACGAAGCGTCTCTGTATCCGGACCTCGGATACGCATTCAAGCACCCCCTCACCCGCGAGGTTGCCTACGGGACGCTGCTTCGAGAGCGCCGACGCGAGTTGCACGCCGCGGCGGCGCAGGCGATTGAAACCCGGGCCGGGGATGCGGCAACCGCCCAGGCGCCTCTACTCGCTCACCACTGGGAGGAAGCCGGTCGCGCTCTCGAGGCGGCCCGCTG
>SMWZ01000218.1 GCA_004356455.1 Deltaproteobacteria bacterium | reverse complement strand
GTGGACGAGACCGCGCTCGCCGCCGCCATGGCCAAGGCCTACACCAGCGATGCCTACCGACACACGAGCTCCGAGAACATCCAGATCCACGGCGGGGTTGGCTTCACCTGGGAGTACGACTGCCACCTCTATTTCAAGCGCGCCAAGGCCGTCGAGGTCACGTACGGCAACCCCAGCGGCCACCGCGAGCGGGTCGCGCAGCTGATGCACCTCTGAGGCCCGCGGGGGCTGCATGAGCTGCCCCCTCGGCGTGGCCCTGATCGGCGCGGGACATATCTCGCGCAGGTACGCTAAGGCGCTCGCCCACCTGCCCCTAGCGCGCGTACGGGGTGTGGCATCGCGCAGCCGTGAAGGCGCCGCGCGCCTGGCGCAGACGTGCGGCGCCGAGCTGGCTGTCGACTATGGCGAGCTGGAGCGGTTGCTCTCGGCGCCCACGGTCGACGTGGTCTGCGTGAACTCCATCAACCGCCTGCATGCCGAGCACGCCATCCGCGCCGCGCGCGCCGGCAAACACGTGATCGTGGAAAAACCTCTTTGCCTGACCCTCACCGAGGCCGACTCCATGCTCCAGGCCTCCGCCGCAGCCGGTACGGGCCTCGCCTACGCCGAGAACCTCTGCTTCGCACCCCCCTATCGACGCGCGCGCGAGCTGATCGCCGAGGGTGCGCTGGGGCGTATCCTCTCCGCTCGCCAGTGCGAGAAGCACGGCGGCCCCTACTCGTCCTGGTTCTGGAACGTCGAGGAGGCCGGGGGCGGGGCGCTGCTCGACCTGGGTTGCCACAGCATCGAGTGTCTGCGCTGGCTGCTCGGCAAGCCTCGCATCGCACGCGTGTCGGCCCAGCTTGCCACCGTTCGCCACGGCGACAGGACCCGCCTCGAGGACGATGCGCGCGTGACGCTCGAGCTCGAAGACGGCACCCCCCTCCGCACGGAGAGCTCATGGGCCGCCGACGCGAATGGCGAGAGCTCGCTCGAGGTGGAGGGCAGTGAGGGCCGGCTCGTGCTCAACCTACTGGCAGGTGAGCTACGACTGGAGCGCCACGATGGGGACTCACGCCTCATTCCCGTCGAGTCCGGCGCCGGGGATGGCATCACGGAGGAGCTCACGCACTTCCTGGAATGTTTCCAGCAGGGCAGGGTGCCCGACGAGACTGGTGCTGACGGCCGCGCCGTCCTCGAAATCCTCCTCGCCGCCTACGCCTCCGCCGCACGTGGCGAAGCCGTCCCGCTGCCCTTCAACCCCGGCGACATCACCCGCCCCGTCGACCTCTGGCTCAGCCGCTAGCCCCGTCCGTGAAGTGTGGACGGAAGTTACTGGCCCCGGGGCGAGTAACGCGTGTTCACATGTTTCGCGGCTGGGCGCTCTTGCGTCAGGATGTGGGCTCGGGAACTGGGAGCCCCGCCTTGCGCAGGCCGTCCAGCAGGTGTGCGATCTCCGCTTCGGGAAGATTGCGCTTCCGAAATTCTCTCCACGCGCTAACGGCGAAGTCCGGATATAGCTTCAGCAGCTGTGCAACCGCAGCCTGCGCCTGCTCCCGGCGGCCCAATTGTGCGTAGGCCTGCGCCAACGTTGAGGAGGTCTCCCACAGCTCCGGCATGTTGATCTTTTGAGCTTCGTCCAGGGCTTCCTGGTACTGACCCTTTCGGTAGTGGTCATGGAAAAGGGCAAGGTAGTACCAGCCTGGATGGTAGGGGTTGAGCGCGATCGCCTTCCTGATCAGCGCTGCGCCCCGGTCCCAGCGGCCGGCGAGGGTCGTGCTCAGGCCCACGCTCGCGAGCGTCTTTGCCTCGTTGGGATTGAGAGCGACAGCCCGATCCGCGGCCGGGAAGAACCCGTCGAGCTCGCGCCGGCTCCAGTGGACTTGAGCGAGAGCGAGCTGAGCTGCCTGATTCGTCGGGTCCAGCTCCACCGCCCGCCGCGCCAGCGCTAGCGCACGGTCGAGTGAGCCGGCCCGCGGATTGAATCCATGGTGAAACTCCTCGCGGTAGAGATAGGCGAGTTGCGCCAACGCATCCACGTAGTCAGGATCTTCGGTGACTGCCCGCTCCAGGCAGCCGCGGGCTTGGAGGTGTGCAGCCGCCGTGTGGAGCGCCGTGTATGCGTACGCGCGGAGCACACATTCGTAGGCGCTGAGGCTCTCAGTTTCGCTGGTTCTGGCCTCAGCCAGTCCAGTCCGGGCGATGATTCCGAACGCATCGGCGATGGTTGCCACAACCCTCTCGCTTATGTCGTCCTGGATGGCAAAGAGGTTGCTGGCAGTGAGCTCTCGGTCGTACGTCTCCGCCCACAGTTGGGTATCGCTGCTGGCGTCAACTAGCTGTGCGGTCACCCGGATCTCTGTGGCAGACCTACGCACGCTCCCCTCGAGCACGTAGCGGACGTCTAGCTCCCTCCCAAGTTCGCGTATATCGAGCGCCTGGCCCTTGTAGCGGAAGGTCGTGTTGCGTCCGATCACACGCAACTGGGAGAAGCGTGAGAGCCCTGTCAGGATGTCTTCAGTCAAGCCGTCGGCGAAGTACTCCTGGTCGGGGTCCCCGCTCATATTGGTGAACGGCAGTACGGCAATGGCCGGACCCCGCGGAAGGGCGAGCACCCGATCGTCCTCGACATCCACCGAAGCTGCCGTCTGCGGCTCGGATTGATGCGTGAGCTGCCAGAGGCCGGCGCTAGCCAGCCCGATCGCCAGCGCGACCGCGGCCGCAACCGGTCCCGTTCTCCGAATCCTATGAGTGGGAGGTCTCTTCGCGCGCCGTGCTGCGGCTGCTGTATCTGTTTGCACGCTATAGACGCGTACCGGCTGGGGGATGTTCTTCAGCGACTGCTCGCCCAGGTCTTCGTAGGCAAGATCGAGCTTGTTCCCGACCTGTCCGTGGACCTCACCCGAGATGCTGATGCCGCCGGGGTCGGTCAGTCCCTCCAGACGGGCGGCGATGTTCACGCCGTCGCCGTAGATCTGCTCCCCCTTGACCATCACGTCGCCCATGTGGACCCCGATGCGGAACTCCATCTTGCGATCTGAAGGCACGCCGGTGTTCCGTGCCCGGAGGACGCGCTGGATCTCGACCGCGCAGCGGGTCGCTTCGAGCGCGCTGGGGAACTCCGCTAGCAGGCTGTCGCCCGCGCTACCGACCTCGCGACCTCGATGCTGCCCGATCAGAAGACGCATCTCGTCGAGGTACGCGGTAAGCGTGCGTAGGGCTGCCACTTCATCCCGTGCCATGAGGCGGCTGTAGCCGACGGCGTCAGCACTCAAGATCGCAGCCAGTCGGCGTTCGACGCCTTCGGAGTCCACGGGTTGAGCCTACCTCAGGGCGGTATCTCCCTGCAGCGCGTGGTCCGCAGCCCGGCGCAGCAGGGCGGGGTCGGGGCTGTGGCCGCTCCAGAGGCGGATTTGCTCGACGGCCTGGTGCACCAGCATGTCGAGCCCGTCCTGGGTGCGGCAGCCTCTTGCGGCAGCCTCGCGCAGGAGGCGGGTCTCGAGGGGACGGTAGACGGTGTCGAAGATCAGGGCTCGGGGCTGTAGCTCTTCGGCGCCGACGGGGGACGCGTCGACCTGAGGCTGCAGGCCGAGGGGCGTGGCATTGACGAGCAGATCGTAGGGCTCGTTGATGCTGCCGACGCGGCCTCCGAGCTCATCGACGAGGCGCGACGCGCGCTCGCGCGTGCGGTTCGTCACGAGCACGTCCATGCCGAGGTGGCGCAGCGCGTAGACCACCGCGCGGGCCGCGCCGCCCGCGCCCAGCACCGTGGCGCGTCGGCCCTTCCAGGGTCCGTGGGGCTCCAGCGTGCGCAGAACACCGACCCAATCCGTGTTGTCCGCCACGATGGCGTCGTCCGTGCGCGTGAGGGTGTTCGCGGCGCCAATCTGCTGCGCCTCGGGAGAGATATGATTGGCCAGCTTCAGCACGGCCTCCTTGTGCGGCAGCGAGACCGAGAGCTGACGGACCCCGAGTGCGCGCATCCCGGCCACGGCCCCCTCCAGCGCAGAGGGAGCCACGTCGAAGGCCAGGTAGACCGCGTCCAGGCCGAGGGCCGCGTACGCCGCTTGGTGCAGGATGGGCGAGAGCGTGTGTCCGGCGGGATGCAGGATAATCCCGCACAGCTCGCGGGCGGGGCCTTCGTCTAGCGCTTGCACCGGGCGGGCCTCATGGTTGGCGGTCATAGGGGGTGAGCGCGTGGGATTCTAGCAATCGCAGCGTGGTGAGAGCCTCCGTGACGAGCCACCGCCCGAGCTCGGGTCCGTAGAAGGACATACACGCTTCGTAGCCTCCCTTGCGATACGCCTCGGCCGAGACCGCATAGCCCAACCAGTCGTCGGCGTGCGCGATGATGAAGACGGGCAAGCCGGGCGGCAGCCCTTCGCGAATCTGCTGTGCCACGGACGAGGCAGGCTCAGCGGGGAGGGTCACGATGCGCGCGTTGCCCACGCGGATGGCGTGGATCGGGACCCGCCTGGAGAGGAATCCGCGTAGGACCGGTCTCACGAAGGGCGTAAACCACCACGCCGAGCAGAAGCGACGGAACCCGGGCGTGCCGGGTGCTTCGACCCAGCGCTCGATCGATGCCAGCACCGCGCCGTCCGTGGGCGTCAGTTGCCGTACCCCCTGCAAGACCGCCTCGCCGAGCTTGCTGCCGATCTCGGCCACCTGCGCCCGTTGCTTGGCGACATCGCGGGGCCAGAGCTTTCCCAGCTGGCTACTGGGCTCCTGGTCCCCCATCGGACCCGCGAGGAAGAGCGCGCGCCACCCCTTTTGCTCGAGCCACGCGCGTGCCGCCCCAACGTAGTCGGCCGAGTAGGCGCGGCTCTTCGGCGAGAGCACGGTGGGGTGGGCGCCGTACGCGAACAGCGCCACCGGGGCCCGTCCACTGGGAAAGTCGAAGCGCAGCAGCGGCAGGTCCGTCTCGTGAGGCCCGGCGGGGAAGCGCCGGTTGCGCGCCAGCGACAGCTCTACGCGACCGCTCGCTGCACGTGCCGAAGTCAGGTCGGTGAGCGCGAGCTGGAGAGCTCGCAGCGCCGTGCGCACCAGCTTCCGCGGCGTACCCGGGTCGAACTTGCCGGTGCTGAGGCGGGCCGGAAGACGGCCGGGAATGTATCCACCGGGCCCTGAGTGTGTATGGGTGGCGGCGACCACCAGCGTATCCAGCGCGTACGCTTCCGTGAGCTGCCGGAGGCCCTCCCGCAGGATCGGCCGGATGATCACGAGGTCGAGCGCGACCAGTGCGATCCTGGCCCCGTTCTCCTCGATCACCAGCGCGCGCGCCTCGGGCGGGTCGAGCAGCTGCTGGGCGCGTCGATCGCGCAGACCGCCGTAGCCCCCGAGGGGACCGTTCTCCGGACGCGGGAGCTCGGCGCGTCCGAAGCCCACGCGCAGCCCCTCGGCCCACGCCGCGGGCGCCCCGGGAAGCAGTGCGACGACGAGCAGCGAGAGGCTAAGAGCCGCTCGTCTCATCCACACGTGCGCGTACCTTGCGCAGATCATCCCAGACCGCCTGTCGAGTCTCCCGGGTGTAATTTCGCAGGAGATAGGCTGGGTGATAGGTTGGCAGGAGCGGGATGCCGTTCCAGTCCAGCCAGATCCCCCGCATCTTGGTGATGGCCACGTTGCGTCCGAGCAGGGTCGAGAGCGCGGGCTTGCCGAGGGTCACGATGACTTTCGGCCGGATCGTCAGCAGCTGCCTGTCAAGAAAGGGGCGACAGGTGGCAACCTCGTCGGTGGCCGGATCCCGGTTCTTCGGAGGCCGGCACTTCACGATGTTGCAGATGTAGACGTCCTCACGTTGCCAGCCCACCGACTCGATGATGCGGGTGAGCAGCTCGCCGGCACGGCCGACGAAGGGGCGCCCGGTCCGGTCCTCTTCCGCTCCCGGGCCTTCGCCCACGAAGACTACGGGAGCCTGGGGATTGCCCTCGCCGAACACGATCCGGTTGCGCCCCTCGTGCAGCCGACAGCGCGTGCACTCCCCCAGGTTCTCGCGGATGAGCCGCAACCCCTCCACGGGATCGCTCTCCGAGCTGGGGTCGAAGCGCTCGCGCTCGACAGGCGCGCCGGGGAGAGGGCGTCCGAGGAACTCGATGCCCTCCTGCCTGAGGTCCGCAAGCGAGAGGCGAACTTTTCGGAGCAGTGCGCTGCGCTTCTCCGGGGGACTCATTGCTTGGCGCTCTTCATGACAGCCGGGCCGTGCCGGATGAGTTCGAGCTTGTCCGTGAGCTCGAACTCGAAGCCCGGGTCGTTCTGGTCGTCGTGACAGGAGCCACAGATCTGCAGGATGACGCAGCTATCGCATTTGTCCGCAAGCGCCAGGATGGTCCCGTGCTTCTGCGCGTCCGGCCTGACGTGGTCGCCGCCGGGGCCATGGCAGCTCTCGCAACCCACCTGTTGCAGCGCCTCGCCCCCCTCAGGGAAACCGCCTGGCTCCTTGAAGCCGGTCGTATGGCACTTCTGGCACTCCGCGTTCTCGTCCTCCTGCTTGCGGCTTAGCGTGTCGAAGGCGTGCGCGTGCGCCGACTTCGCCCATAGCTCGTGCTCGGTCGCGTGGCAGCCCTGACAGGCCGCCGTTCCCAAATAGTCACCCTCGTCGAACAACGTTCGGACGCGCTTGTCTCGGCGTGCGAGCAGCGCCTGGCGTTCTTCCAGGCTGAGGTTGGTGAAGCGGAGGTTCATGCTGTGAGACACTTCCGGCAGCCGCTCGGCGAACTTGAAGTTGAGCGAGTGCTTTGGGTTGTGGCAGCTGATGCAGACGGGCTTCAGCCCCTGCTTGGAAAAATCGGGGGACTGGTGGGGGCCACCGCGCCCATGACAATTCTCGCACTGGACGCCCTCGAGGTGGGGGTAGGGCTGTTCCAGGCTATAGCCACCGGGCACCTCCCAACCCACGGTGTGGCACGGCAGGCACGCGGGGTTCCGCTCCTCGCCGTGCTCGATCAGCGTCTTGAACGCGTAGGCGTGGTTCGTAAGGGCCCAGGTCTGGTGTTGATCGCGGTGGCAGGTCTGGCAGAGCTGCTCGCCGCTATAGCCGTTGCGATCGAGCAGGAGCGGATTCTCGACGCCGAGGGCCTGGCGGACCTCCATCGTGATGAGGGCCTCCGCGCGTGCGTCCGACCCATGCAGGCGCGCCACGACGCGCCCTTCGCGATCGATCACCACGATGTCGGGCACGACGTGGCGGTGCGCGTAGGCGCGCTGGGCACTGTTGTCTGGATCCACATAGACCGCCAGCTGGATGCCGAGCTGCTCCACCATGTCTTCCAGCACGTAGCGGCGGTTGCTCACGCTGACGGGAACGATATGCAGGTCCGGCTGCTGCAAGCGCCGCGCGAGGCCATCCAGGAACTGGAGCGTGGTGTGACAGTGGGGGCAGGTCGGAGCGAAGAAGACGAAAACGACCACCTTGCCCTTGAGCTCACTCAGCTTCACGACCTCGCCATCGAGGCTCTTGACCTCGAAGTTCGGCGCTTGTGGCATTAGTCCCAGGGCGGGCGTGACGGAGCCTCCGATGTCCTGCAGATGCAGGATGCGCCGCAGTTCGTTCTCGTAGGCCTGGTCGAGATCGGACAGCTCTCCCTGCAGGCCGGTGAAGCCGCCGACGATGTAGCCCGCGGCGTCCACCACGATCACGCTCGACCTGCCCGGAGGCACCTGGAGCTTGCGTGAGAGCGACAGGCTGCGATCGGCCAGGATCGGAAACCGGAGGCCTTCTCTCTTGGCAAACGCCACGGCCAACTTGGGGTTCCCTTCCCGGTTCACGCCCAGGAACCCGATATTGGCCTTGGTGGCGCTGACTTCGAGACGACGGACGATGCCAGCAACCAGCTCGGCGTCGCGATCGGTGGTGGCGAAGACGTATACGACCCCACGACGATTCCGAAAGAGCTCTGTACCCGCGTGCCCGCCGTCGATTGTTCGACCGGACAGACGCGGTAGCGGACGCTCGCTGCGCACCGGGGGCTTGCGCTTTTTCTCGTCGGTCGGCGCCGCTGTGGACAGCGCAAATCGCACGACGAAAGGCGAGACGATCAGCACCGGAAGCAGCCACCCCAGGCAGCGTTTCCAACATGGCCGGGGGGAGGGCAGAGAAGAAGGTGGTCGCATCGAACCTCAGTTTTTCGGGTTCGGGGATGGTAGGTGCGAGGCGCTGGGGGTGTCAATCGCGGGCGCGAAGGTTTGCCGTCCGACGGAGGAACCGTAGACTGATCCGCTGGAGTCCACGATGCTCAGCACAGCCGATCCGCTCGATGCGCTCTACCGCGACGTTGTGCTGGAGCACTATCGCAAGCCGCGCAACCGCAAACCACTGAATCACCCCAGCGCGTCCGCTCTGGTGCAGAACCCCCTGTGCGGGGATCAGGTGCGGGTGGAGATCCGGCTCGAGCGGGATCGCTTGAGCGAGGTATCGGTGCGCGCGCGGGGCTGTAGCATCACGGTTGCCGCGGGCAGTGTGATGACGGAGCTCGTGCGCGGTTGCAGTGCGCAAGAGGTGAGAGGGCTGATGACGGCGCTGCGGCAGATCGTCTACGGGGAGCCTGCTGCGTCGGCCCTCGACGATCGGCTGCGCGCCTTCGCTCGCGTGGCCCAGCTCCCTGCCCGCGAGCGCTGCGCCCTGCTTCCCTGGGAGGGACTGGTGCAGGCGTTGGAGTCGGACTCGAGCGCGGCCTGATCAGACGCTGACGCGCTCCAGCACGTGAACGGCGCAGGCCGAGCCCAGACCGATCACGTGGGTCAGACCTGCCTTCGCTCCCTCCACCTGGCGCGCACCGGCCTCGCCCCGGAGATGCTGGGTGACCTCGTAGATGTTGGCCACGCCGGTAGCGCCCAGCGGGTGGCCCTTCGAGAGCAGCCCGCCCGACACGTTCACCGGAATGCGGCCCCCGTGGTAGGTCGTGCCCTCGTCGATCAGCTTCCCGGCCTCGCCCTCTCCGCACAGGCCCAGGTTCTCATAATGCAGGATCTCGGCGGTTGCAAAGCAGTCGTGCAGCTCGACCAGGTTGATGTCTTCCGGCCCCAGTCCCGCCATCTCGTAGGCTATTTGGGCGGCCTGGCGCGTGCAGGTGTTGACGTCGGGCATGGTGAGATCGCGCTCGGTATAGGGGTCGCTGGTCAGCACCGAGGCTGACACCTTGACCGCTCGCCCAAGGCCCAGCTCCCGGGCCTTCCGCTCCGAGGCGATGACGGCGGCAGCGGCCCCATCCACGTTCACCGAGCACATCAGCTTGGTGTTGGGATAGGCGATCATCTCGGCCCCCATGACCTGCTCGAGCGGGGTCTCAATCTGATACATCGATTTCGGATTTTTCGTGGAATGTTGATGGTTTTTCACCGAAATCTTCGCGAACTGTTCGAAGGTCGTTCCGTACTTGCGAGTGTGCTCCATGCCTGCCTCGGCGAAGACCGCGGGCATGATGCCGGAACCGACCAGCCCCTCGGTGGGGATACCGCGGCTCCCGCCCGCCCCGCCGAGCAGGCCGGCCTTACCCATCTGCTCTACGCCCACGATCAGGCACAGGTCGTAGAGGCCCGCCTTGATCGAGACCCAGCCCTCGCGGAAGGCGGTGGCGCCGGTCGCGCAGGCGTTGGCGCAGTTCACGACGGGGATCCCGGTCTGTCCAATCTGCTGCAAGACGCGTTGCCCGACCATCGCGGCGGCCTGGAGCAGATTGCCGGAATACAACGCCTGCATGTCCCGGATGGTGAGGTTTGCATCGTCGAGCGCCAGCAGCGCGGCCTCCGCGCCGAGCTCGGCCACGCTGCGCTCAGGGTAGCGCCCGAACTTGATCATGCCGGCACCCAGGATATACACGTCTTCGCTCATTTCAGCTGTCTCCCAAGGCCGCTAGGCCGATGGTTGAAAGTAGTAGGTGAGGTACTCGTTGCCCTCCTGGTCCTTCCTTGGGGCGACCTCGTAGATCACCTCTACCGCCATTCCCATGCGGATCTTCTCCGGGTCCGGATCGATGTGGACGAGGTTGCCTTTGACCGTTCCGCCGCCCTCCAGGTCGACCACCGCCGAGATATAGGGCGTCTCGATGCCGGGAAAGGAACGGTGCACGATCGAGTACACGTAGAGCGTCCCCCGGTTCGAAAGAGGAGTCGGCTCGATCTGGTCGCGCGTCCCACACTTGGCGCATACGCTCCGCTCACCCAGGAAGATAGCCCCACAGCTCTTACACCTGTGCCCCTCGAGGTAGGGGTCGCCTTGCTCGGGGATCTTGAGGAAGGGCAACACCGGTAGGAGTTTCCGGGAACGCGTTGCTTGAGCCATCCGCGGCATCCTTTCTGGCTGAACCCCGCGTGGAAGAACAGATTGACTGAAGCGTCAAGCGGGGCCCCCATGATGCACAGGGCCACGGACCAGGTCAATTGCGGGTACACGACCGCAAGGCCCGCTAGGGCCGCGCAGCGAGGCCTGCGCAGCAGTGCGCGAAGCGACCGAGCACGCACTAAGGCGCGTACGAAGTCACGCGCCGTCCCGGCAAGCCGGCTTTGCCGGCCGATACCCGGGTAGTAGAGCTCAGCTCGCCGGTACCGCGCGAGTAGCAAGGCCGCAGGCCGCGCAGCGAGGCGCAGCCGAGCGGAGTGCGCGCAGGCGAGCTCTGCTCGCCGCTACCGCGCTAGTACCCCTGTTGGTAGTAAGGCCGATCTGC
>SMWZ01000217.1 GCA_004356455.1 Deltaproteobacteria bacterium | reverse complement strand
GCCGAACCTCTGCCACGCCAGATCTCCGAAGTCGTTCACCACGGAGCGTGAGTCGTTCACATTATTATCGGTGATCTGCTGTACCGAGTTTCCGTCCCACAGGAAGATCTCGAGGTCTGAAGAACTCGCGGACTGTGCCCCTGGGAGATGGTACGCTCCAGCCCACGTGATTATCCCGTTTTGCGAGACCCGACAATCGCGGTCTCTTGAGTCGTTATCGGTAAGCTGAGAAAACGTATAGCCAGGTACGTCGACCCGCTTCATTGCCATGCTGGCTTCGGTGAGTAGCAAAAAAACAGTCGCGAAGGTGAAATGGCGCACGCCCCTCACGCTCTAGAATCACTTCGTCGAACAATATACCCCAGCAAAGGGCAGATCGTTTACATGCAATGGTTCCCCCCCATACAATCGGCGGCGCTGAGATCGAGGATGGCCGAGGGGTAGTGGTAGGCCTATAGGGCGAGTCGGAGGCTCGGGGTGGTCGCCTTACCGTCCTGCAACACAATCGTCCAGCGTTGAAAGCACGTGCTCCCAACGGAAATCCCGCTCGATATAGCTTCGCCCCGCGCGGGCTCGAGACGACCGCAGCTGCCCATCCTCGATAATCTCGAGCGCCCGGTCAGCAAGCGCGTGTGCCCCCTCTCCTACACTCAAGTACCGAGGATCGAGGCCTTCGGCACCGAGGGGCGTTGTAACGACGGGCGTCCCGAGCGCCAGGGATTCAAGGATCTTGTTCTGAACTCCTGCGCCGACTCGCATGGGGGCCAGAAGAATCGCCGAGCCATGTACGTAGGGTACGACTGTTTCCACAAAGCCGGTTACCCGAATGGAACTAGCGTCGGCCAGCTGCTGGATACTCTTCGGCGGATTGGCCCCCACCACAACCAGGTGCGCGCCGGGCCGCGCGGCGCGGATGCGCGGAAACACATCATTCGCCAGGTAAAGGGCCGCGTCCACGTTGGGAAAGTATCGCATGTTCCCAACGAAGCAGATCTGATCGGGGTCGTGTCGGCCCTCGGCAAAGGGAAAGCGGTCGAGAGCGACACCATTTCGTACGATCCGGATGCTTTCGGGATTCCCATCGCCGGAGAGATAGGCTGCGTCCACCTCGGAGATCAGGAGCGTAGAATCGGCACGACGGATCGTGTCGATCTCATAGCGGCGAACGCGTCCCGCCTCAATCCGATTGATCAGCCTAAAGGCTCCCCGCCGATAGCGCCGCGCCCGCTCATAGTTTAACGAGATCGCGTCGGTCAGATCGACGATCTTCCGGATGCCAGGGCTGCTCGGCAAGTACTGTGCCATCCGAATGAGATGACATACGATCACGTCATAACCGGACTGGAGTTCATCAACCACAGCCTTCCTCATCCGGCGAGAGCGATAGTAGTGGATCTGGAGGGGATCCCCCGAGAACAAACCGCGGATACAATTTCCGTAGGAGACAGCGCGCGACAGCGGAATCGGAACCAGCCGTTTGAGCCCCGGCAGCTGATCCGTCGCAGTCCTGAGTTCGTCGCTGCTCTCCACAAAGGAGATCAGGGTCACCGAGTGCCCCTGCGTCAGGTACTCCAGGAGCTGGTAGGCCCGGAGCCGGTCCCCGCCGACCGGTGGGAACGGGAGTCTCGAGGTTAGGAAGAGGATCCGCACGCTAGTGCACGGCTCCGCCCTGGACGCTCGCGTAGAACATCCAGCGCCGTTCCCAGAAGCGCTGCAGCTTGATGACCAGCAGGTTGTCTCCGGCCTTCAACGCCACATCCACGACCGCCTCGTCCCGCATCACGCCCTTCACATTCGGAAGGTAGGTGACCTCGACCCCGTTCACATAGGCAACCGCCGAGCTGCTCGCGCCCAGGCTGAGCCGCACGGTCGTCGGGCCTGGACTCGGAAGCACCGCTGCGACATAGACCACGTCGCCGACCTCCCCATCCTGCGCCGTACCCAGGTCGACGAGGGGCAGCCCTTTGGGAGCGGCCAACAGCGCGGTCCAGCTCTCCAGGGGGGGATGCGCCAGGTCCGTCTCAGGGTCGCCGCGCACCTGCTCGATCGGGTACCAGTCGGGGTTGGGATAGCGTGGGCTGGCCCTCCAGGACCGGATGCCCCCAATGATGAGAGGATCCAGCTCGTCCGACTCCCCAGACTCCGGATAAACGGCGAGCCCCGCAACGCCCCAACCCGTCGGGCCACCAAAGGTGAGCTCCAGCGACCCGCGCTGGACGGTCGTCATGAATGAGCGGTCGATCCAATCGCCCTCGTCCAACGGCACGTCGAAGAGCACCGGCCGACCGTTGGCGAAGGTCATCCCCGAAACTCGGAAGTTAGTGTTCGACCACGACCCGTTCGCCCGGATCAAGCGCACGCGGTAAGGACCGTCCGTCAGGTCGATTCGGAATCGATGCGCCCGGCCACTGAAGGCCACCCGCGCCACGGGTCGGGGCCGGCCGATCGGAAAGGGCCAGTGCGGCAGAGGGCTCGATTGGACTACATCCGGGTCGCCCCCCCACTTGCGGGCCAGTCTGTAATGAGACTCCTCGGGTGTAGGCAACGAGCGATCCCGACTCGGAAGCCAGCCGTACCCCCGGCGGGGATCGTACATCTGATCGTCCGAAACGGCCTTCCAATCGCCCAAGGTGGAATCGCTGCCGAAGTCGAGAGCCAGCACAGCGCCGCTCGCATCGCTGAGCTCGCGCAGAATCCTCTCCCGGAACACCCGCTCCCGAGCCTGCGTAACCCTCAGCAGAAAGTCGCGGGCGGCCCGGTCATAAGCCGCGGCGTTCGTATCTCGCTTCGCCTCCACGTCCGCTATTCCGTCGAGCGGCTCCCCCAGGGTGCGTGCCCGCAGCAGATAGCGATCGCCCCGGCGGAGGTGGCTCGGTTTTCTGTCGAGCCCTCTCGGACCGATCACGAGCACCCCGTAGACCTGGACAGCGGGGATGGTCACGACGCCGGCCCCCTGGATGGCTTGGACCTCGAGCGCCTTCGGCGGCGCCCCCGGCACGAGCCACGCGGCTTCCTCGGCGGGTACACCCGGCGGGAGCTTCAGCGCCAGGCGCGAGGGAGCCGTCGGGGTAAGAGTCGCCAGCGCGGGGTCCGTCTTCGGATCGTACGTGATGTCGTAGTTCACGAAATGAGCGGAGACGAAACCATCCACGTGCTGCCAGCTCTTGACCCAGAGCTTACGCAGCCTCCCGGGCTCATCAAAGGTGACGAGCGGCTGGCCAACCAGCTTGCGCACTTGGTCGAAGAACTCGGTGCGCTTTTTCAGACGCATACCGCCCACTTCTGGGAGGCGCGAGTGCGGGAAGTAGTCGGGGCCGAAACGGGTAATGGAGCCGGCAACGTCCGGTTCTCCTAGGAGCTCATCCAGAACGCTTGGCGTTCTTTGGCGATTCCGCTCGTTTCGCTCACCGAGCTCTCCCAGCACCACGAGCCGCCCGCCCGCCCTAAGGTACGCCCGCAGGATCTCTGCATGCGGCCCGGAGAGGTTGCGCACCGAGGGAGCCACCAGGACCCGATAGCGGAGTAGCCCTTTGAGAGTGACCCGAGCGGGCCGGAGGTCCGGATGATCGAGGATCACCACTTCAAAAGGGACGTGCCCCTCCTCGAGCGAGCGTGCCGCTCCCGCAAGGTCGTTCATGAACGGAGCAGAGAATGTTGAGGCGGGCATATACGTTCCGTACAGGAATGTGGGGACCGAGTAGAGGATCGCGACCTGCGCGTGACGTTTCCGTCCGCGACGTTCGAAGATCGCGCGGTGATCATCGCGTAGCTCCAGATAAGCCCTTCCTACGGGCAGAAGGTCGGGCCGGAATCTCTCGAGCTCGACGTGCCTGAACAGTGCAATCGCGCCGCCCGCGCTCACCTCGGCCCAGGCGTGGTCGAAGAGTACGGCCGGTGCTCCATATGGAACCTCTGGCATCGGTGCACCCTTTGGCTTGGGCGTGATCGTCATGAACATCGCAGGCTTCCGTCCCCGGGCCATTGCCTCGCCCATTTGGATCCCGAACGCCCCCCAAGCATTGTTCCAGTGCTTCTCGAATATGTCGTAATGTGAACCTCTTTTCTCGAACCAGATCTCATCGAGGAAGTCCGCAACGACAACGTGGTAAGGGATCGACCCGATGAACGGGTTGCCAGACTGGTTGCCGTGAACATCGAACCCGTTCCGCCCTGAGCGCTCCGCCACGAGTTTGACGCCACGGTAGTAGCGCACGAGGTTGTGCAGGTGCGAGAGGTGCTGAAAGAGCTGGTACTCGGCCAAGATCGGATCGTCCGTGATGCTTAGCGCAGAATCGAGGTCCCCGGGAGCGGTCACGCCCGAACATGACGGTTGGAGGTGGGGAAGCCGGTCGAAGAGGCCTGGAGCCTTCCGGTCACAGCTATTCCGGAGCTTTGGATTGCCGTTGATGTAGCTCCGAACCGTACCGTAGACCTTACAGAAGCCAGGCAGTCGGCCCGATGTCTGGAGATGGTGGCAGAACTTCAGACTATCGTAGTCGTCATAGCGGCCGCGGGTTCCGATGCCGATCGACCCGGTCGGCGATCCGATGTTGTCCTGCGAGATTCCATCTCCAAGCAGTGGACTCGTAAGCCAATCGTATTCAATTACCGCCGACCAGCGCGGGGCGTTGTTGTTGACCACGTAGACATTAGGAAACAACCGGCTCTTGACGTACCGATGCTCAAGGTCCCGCGCCAGACCGTTGCGGCCGAACCATTGCTCGGGATCGATGAAGTGAAGGGCTTCGTTGTACTCGTTCGTTTCCGTAACGTCGTGGAAGATCCCGCGCCTCTTGAGCCAACCCTGGCCCCGGTGATCCGCGCTGCGATCAAAGGCGTCGAAGAGCAGCCAGTTGCGGGGATCCGCGATCCAGCCATCCCGGCGCTCGGGGCCACCCCGCCCGCCGCCCCAGCCCATATTGACGATGCCCTCGTTCCACGCGGGAGGCGAGGCCTCGAAAGCCTGGACTACAGCCATGTAGTCGGGAAGGACGATCTCGACAGGGGGGCCGACGGGTAGCGCAGGACGGTCGGGCCCCGGAGCAACCTCCTGCGCCGCCAGCAAGGCCATCAGCACGGTCGCTGCGATCACGCCGCCAAGCCGCACTCGAAAGCCGCTCGTCGGCAGCAGGTTCCGAAGGACGGTACCTCCCGCCCTGGTAGGTGCGTCCACTTAGGTCCCCGTGCTAAAGGCAGGTTCCGCAGTGTAATCCTAGCTGATGATTTCGGAGCTAATGCCGCTTTACAAGCTCCCCGAAGCCCGATCCTGATCTGAGTGGGCCGCAATGGCGAGCAAGAGCCAGAAGTAGGCTGAAACCTGGTGTGTGTGCATGAACTCGGTGGTGAAAAGGTTGGCGATCAGGAGCGTGGCCCCGGCTCCCAGCAAGAGCGGCCCAAACCTCCGCTCATCCGAGCGAGCCCACCATAGGCGCCGGCCGGTCTGAAGGACCATAAGGCTGAGCCAGATAAATACGCCCAAACCAAGAGTACCCATTTCCGCGCCCAGCTTCAGTGGGAGGCTGTGCGGATCCTTGTGTCGAAGCATCCCGTAACGGGCGCCGTATTTCGGTGTCAGCAACTTGAACGATCCAAGCCCGTGCCCCCAGACCGGACTGTCGAGGAACATCCCGGCACCGATCCGGTAGAAGACCACGCGCGAGGCAGCGGAGCTCTCAAGCTGCGAGCTGCCCGCAAACACGACGTTCCCGCTGCGAAAGGTCTCCTCGACTCGATCTCGAACCAGGCCCGGGAGAAACGGAAAGCCGACCGTCACTGCGAGCACGAGCGTCGCCGCCCCGGCCAGCAGCAGCTTCCGGTTGACGTACATAAGGTAGACACCGTGGCCAAGCACCAGGGCCAGCCATGCGCTGCGGGAGAGGCTCAGGACGACCGCCAGTAAAACCAGCGTGTAGAGCCCGAGGTGCAGCCAACGCCGGATGGGCGAGAGGTCCAACGAGCTGAAGAGATGAAGCTGGATCAGCGAGAAGGCCGCTAGGTACTGCGCCATAGCGTTCGGATCGGACAGCAGACCCACCGGGCGCCCCATGCGGGCGCTTTCCGTGATCTGCAACGCACCGTCTGCGAGCGTGGCGCAAGCGGCCAGCGCCAGCCCCAAGGACATCCCCTCCAGCAAGCGTCGCCGGTCTCTCGCGTTGGAGAACCAGAGGTACGTCGGGAAGAAGAGCAGAGCCGTGAAGACCTGACTCTTTGCGACCTTGAACAGGCCGAACGAGCTGAACTGCGCGATCTCGCGCGGGGCCCACGACGTGGTCACGAGGAATCCCACGAAGAGCACGCCGATATAGGCGATGACCGGTCCCGAGAAACGCAGCGGGGGGATCCGGAAACCAAAACGCAGAAGGGTGAGACCAATGGCGATCCCGATGAAGACGGTTTCGAAGTTGAGCCCTGGCAGGGGCAGCCGGATGACATACGCGTTCAAGGGGAAGAACGCCGCAAGCGCAACGATCCCCAGCTGCGGACGCGCGAAGAGGAGGCCCAGCACGATCAACGCCCCCGCCGAGGCGAGCCCGCTCAAGAGCATCCGACTATCCCGTCGCCTGCCGTCGCCGCGCCTTGGGACTCGCCAGCCCCACGACGACCGCTCGATCGCGCTCGTGCTCTCTGCGTACCACGACGCGCTCGACCAGACGGAGCGCGACGAGCCCCGAGACGAGCAGCGAGAGCCAGACGGCCCAACGCAGGTCCGAGCTCGCGTCGCGGGTCCACAGCCCCAGCAAACCCAGGCCCGCGGAAACAACGTAGAGCGAGAAGAGAACACGGCGTACGCTCCAGCCCAAGCGCAGCAGCAGATGGTGAATGTGGCCGTGGTCCGCGCGGAACACCGCGCGTGTCACGCGGATGGGGTGGAACCCGCGTCGTCCCTCTTCGTGGAGTTGCCCCCCGGCGCGCCTCACGATGGCTACGATCGTGTCGACTAGCGGAAGCCCCAGCGCCAGGAGCGGAACGATCAGGACCACCGCGGTCGGCCCTTTTTGATAGGACGCCAGCGATAGCACCGCCGTGGTATAGCCAATGCCCATGGCGCCGGAATCGCCCAGAAAGATGCGGGCCGGAGGAATGTTGTAGCGGAGAAACCCCGATAGGGCACCCGCGAGCGCGAGCGCGCCAACGATCGGGACGGTCGCCTCGTTGCCAGCCGCCAGCACGAAGATGGTGAGCGTGGCCAGAATACCAACGCCCGCGGCCAGGCCGTCCAGGCCGTCGATCAGATTAAAAGCGTTGGTGACCACCACGATCCAGCAGACGGTCACGATGAAGGAGGGTACGGCGCTTGCGCTAACCATCCAGCCGAAGGGAAGCTCGACCGCGCCACAGCGAAAACCCAGGAACCACGTCCCGGAGGCGATCACGAGCTGCGCTGCAAGCTTCAGCGATGCCGGCAGATCCTTGCGGTCATCGTAGACCCCGAGCGTGAGGATCGCCATCACGCCCGCGGCAAGCCCCAGCAGAGAGCCCGATCCGTACAGATCTGCACGTATCAAAGGGGAAAACAAGGCGACCGAGAGGAGTCCGAGCAGCATCGTACCGAAAACGGCCACGCCCCCGAGCATGGGCATCGGTTGGGCGTGGTTCTTCCGGCCCCGGGGGTGATCGAGCCAGCCATGCGCCCGGGACCAACGCTCTACCAGCGGGGTCAGACCGAGCGCGAGAAGCCAGGGCAGTACGAGCAGGGCCACGTAGGTCGACACCGTATCCTACCTCAGCGCCGCAACCACGAGCGCGCCCACCACACCAATGAGCGCCGATCGCGCGAGCAAGGAGAGCGCTTCGCTACGCAGCAGGTGCGCACGATGCACTCCGAAGACGATCACCAGAGACAGGGTCACCTCGACCAAGACGCGGAAGGCGGCCTCCTGACCCGAGCTCCACAGCTTCGCCATCAAGCCCACCGCTATCAGTAACCCCACGAGCGTGGCGAGCTCGGCCACGCGCATCCACGCGCGCTCGGGCAAGCGGCCCCGCAGCAGCGCCACCAGCAGCACCAGGGCGAGCGCGAGACGAATCACACGGGTCAGCTCGAAGCCGGGCAGCCCCGTGCCGACGGAGGCGAGCTCGAGCTGCGGGAGCAAGAGACAGAGCATCACGAGCAGGACCGCGATACCCGCAGCTCGATGGCCATCGCGTGCAGCCGGGGTCAGGGGGACCCGGTTTCCGACCCAGAGCAGAACGCCAACGCCGGCCAGGGCGAACGCGTCGCCACCGTCAAGCATAAGCCCCACCAGCGGGAAGAGCGCGAAGACCCCGGCCAGGATCCAGTCCTCAGGCCGCGTACGCAGGACGTCAGTGCGTACGGGCGCTGCCGGCTGCGGCGCCCGAGTGCTCATCAGTCCTTCCTCCGGCCATACGGGCTGTAGCCTTTGGGGGCTTCCCGGCTGCGATTGAAGACGCATCCGATGGCCTTGCTCGCATCGATCTGAGTCAGCGCTGCTTCGAGGTCCGCGCGGGATGCCGCGCCTGACCCGATCACGAAGAGCACGGCGTCGCACAGATCGACCAGCGTCGTGGTGTCGGGAAGCCCCAGGACCGGGGGTGAGTCGATCAGCACCGTATCGAAACGGCTCTGCAACTCCTCCATGAGCGCCACCATACGGCGTGACGCCAAGAGCTCGGAGGGGTGTGTGGGGAGCGCTCGGACCGTAAGGACCGAGAGGCGCGTGTCCGGAACGTGCACGAGTGCGTCTTCGAGCTTCACATCCAGCTCCAGCAGCTCGGCCAGACCCGCCTCCGGGCTTTCGATGAACACATGATGCACCCCGGGCGTACGCAGATCGGCGTCCACCAGACAGGTCGCGCCCTCGAGCTCGAGGCCGAAGCAGAGGGCCAAGTTGACCGCAGTCGTGGTTTTACCCTCGCCGGGAAGCGCGCTCGTGACCAAGATGCTGCGGAGGGGTCGAGTACGACGGATCGATTGAATGCGCGCACGCAGCGTCCGGTACTCCTCCGTGACGCTCGAGTCTGCATCCGCCAGCATGATGCGGGAGCGCCGAGCATTTCGTAGTCGCTCGGCGCGCTCGCTGCTTCGCCGCCGAGGACCGGTCAACATGCGCGGCTCTAGCTCGAGGTGCGCGGCCGTTGTGCTCGCAGCGGCGCCGGCCTGTGTGCGTTCCTGCTCAGCCCGTTGCAGCGCGTCGTGGATCTTACCCATCCTGTGGCTCTCCTTCGCTACGCACCGAGCTCATCCTGAGCCCGTCGCCCCGACCAGAGGCGTCGGATCCAACCGTCTCGCGCTGAGGGCGTTGCTGCGGGCTGTTCCGGCAACACCTCTTCGCGCAACAGGTCCAGGTCCTTCGCCGTTTCATCGATCATGCGAGCGGAGACTCGAAGCGACTTGCGAACGTAAGCGCTGAGCAAGGCATTGTCGCACAACACGTTCACGACCCGCGGGATCCCCGCTGCATAGCGGTAGACCGTGCGCAGGGCAGATGTGGTGAAGATCTCGCCGTTGTCATGGCCCGCGATCAGCAGGCGCTCGCGCACGTACTCCATGGTCTCTCGAAGGCTGAGCGGGCTGATCGTATGCCGCAGCTCGATCCGCTGACGCAGCTGCCGCAGGTTCGGCTGGGCCAGCTTCTCATCCAGCTCTGGTTGTCCCACCAGCATGATCTGCAGCAGCTTGGATTGGGGCGTTTCCAGGTTCGAGAGCATCCGAATCTCTTCGAGCAGCTCGTCCGACAGGTTTTGCGCCTCGTCGATCACCAGCAGCGTCTGCTGACCCTTGCGAAGCCGTTCGATCAGGTAGTGGTTGAGGCGGTGCAGTACGGCGCTCTTCCGGAAAGGCTCGACCGGCTCGATCTCGAGCTCGTCGAAGAGATAGGAGAAGAAGTCCTCCAGCGAGAGCTTGGTGTTGAACAGGTACGCGCCCTGGACCCCGGGATCCAGCTTCTGAAGCAGCGCGTTCAGGAGCGTGGTCTTGCCGGTGCCGACCTCGCCCGTGAGCACGATGAAGCCCTTGCGCTGGTGCAGCGCATAGACGAGCGTCGCCAGCGCCTCGCGGTGACTCTCCGAGAAATACAGGAAACGCGGATCGGGATTGACCCGAAACGGCTCTGCATCAAATCCGAAGAAGGCGTTATACATCTGCCCTCTGATCCACAGCGACGCCGGGGAAGACCTGTGCGGTCGTGATCCCGTTGCTGCGGCCATAGAGGTAGAACGCGAGGGTCCCACCCACGATCAGAAGCAAAATGACGGCGCTCGAGATGCCCAGGCGGCGTCGGCGCACATGTCGCGACGCGAGCTCGCTCGGCAAGCGAATCTCGGGCACGGCCGCAAGCACCGGGAGCGTGACTACCCGCTGAAGCTCCACCACCGAATGGAAGCTTTCATCCATCGTCTCGCGCAGCACCAAGCAAGCCAGCCCGGCCAGGAGTCCGAGCGTGGAGCCTACGACGAACCAGAGTGGACGATTGGGGCTGATTGGGGAGTCGGGCCGAACTGCCCACTCGACCACCCTGAACCTCTCGCCCTTCTGCGCCAGCTCGATGGTGTGTCCCATCTTCGCGTCCATGAGCTTGAGCTGAAGCTCGCGGATCGCGTCACTCATGTTCTTGCCCGTCGCCTCCAGCCAGCCGAGGTCAGCCGCGCGTTTGGGAGTTCTTTCAATGCGCGTCTCGTAATCCGCAATCTCCGCTTTGAGCCGCGTGAATTCCCCCTGGACCACATCGGCGGTCACTTTGTTGTTGCGGAGCTCCCGCTGCAGCGCATGTACGACCGGGGAGATTCCTTCGCCGGCTGCGGCCTTCCGCTCGATCAGCCGCTCGAGGGCGGCGATCTCGGCGGTGGCCTGTATCACATCAGGGTGCCTTTCGGTCTTGCCCTGTGCGCGAAACCCGTTCAGCGCGATCTCGAGGAGCTGCTTGCGCTTGGTCGGATCGGTATCACTCATCGAACCCGAGAGCTTCGCCTGCTCCATCTGCTCCCGGATGGCCACGATCTGACCCTGCGCCGCGCTCAGGCTCGTACTCATGGTCATGAGGCTGTTCCGGAGGCGCTCGAGATGTTGGGTGTTCATGGAAAGCTGCTCGGGCAGCTCGCCATGGTGCTCCTCCTTGAACGCAGTGATCTGCTGGCGCACTCGCTGGAGCTCGCCCCGGCTCTTGGCCAGCTCGTTCTCGATGAACTCGCTGGCGCCCTTGGCCTGCAGCTCGCGATCGGCCAGGTGGGCCGCGATGAAATCCCGTGTGAGACGGTTGGTGACATCCGCCACGATTCTCGGGTTGTTACTGCGGAAGGCGATGCGGAAGGACTCCAGCGTAGGCGGCTTGCGCGGATCGATGATCGCGGGCGGCAGGGGCTCGATGCTCACGGCCTCCCGCAGTTGCTCCACCAGCTGCTCGCGCGGCACGGACTCGCCGGGATAGAGCTGGAACTCATCGATGATGGCGCTCAGGTTGTCGCGCGCCAGAATCTGCAGCTTGAGCTGTCCGTAGCGGGACTCCGTCTTCGCCACTACGGTGGTCTTCACCAGCGTGTCCGGAATCCCCTGAGGCTCAACCAGCACGATGGAGGCCGCCTCATAGCTCGGCTCCAGGCCCAGAGCCAGCACCAGCGCCCCCACGATTCCGATCAGCGTGGGCGCCAAGAACCAGCCCATCCGGCGCCGCAGGATCCGCTTCAAATCCCCGAGGCTGAAGCTGATCTCGTTGGTGTTGTCGCGTATCGGCATGGTGTTCTCTCAACCCCGAGCTGGGCTCAGGCCGAGCCGCTCTGGCAGCTATGCCACAAGCATGCCAAGGCTGGGGGGCTGGGATGATGGGAACCCGTACAGCCGTGTGTAGTCAACTACATATTACGGGAAACAGGTGACCACCATGCGGCACTCGCTCGAGAGCCCCAGCCACAGGCCAGGGCCGCGCTCATCCTCATCGCTCGAACCGGTGTAAGGGGTTGAAAAGGCGTGGATTTCGGCGCCCGCGGGCAGGCGAGCTCTGCTCGCCGATAACCCGCTACCAGGGCGCCGACGAAGTCCGGCGCCCGCGCGCAGGCGAGCTTTGCTTGCCGATAACCCGCTAGCTAGTTAATCAGCCAGACCGCACTCCTTGATCTTCTGGAGCAGGGTCTTGTAGCTGACCTCGAGGATCTTGGCCGCCTTCTTGCGGTTCCAGTTGGTCTGGTAGAGCACGCGCCGGAGCGCCTCCCGCTCTGCCTCGCGCGCGGCGCGGCGCCCGATCTCGCGCAGCGCGATGGTCTCACCGGCCTCTTCCAGCTCCTGATCGACCATCCTCTCCGCCGAGCTCTCCGATCCCTTCGCCGAAGCACCGGAGGCCAGCGGCCCGGGAGAGCCAAAGATCTCCTCCGCGATCGCGCCTTCGTTCTGCAACACGACGATCCGCTTCACCATGTTCTCGAGCTCACGCACGTTCCCGGGCCAGGCGTAGGCCAAAAAGCCCTGCATCAGCCGGCTCGAGATCGCCGGAACTTCACGCCGATACTTCCGGCTGTAGTGCCGCAGGAAGTAGTCCGCGAGCACGGGGATCTCCTCCACGCGCTCACGCAGGGGCGGCACCAGGATATTGACCACGTTCAGGCGGTAGAAGAGGTCTTCCCGAAAGCCGCCGCTGGACACCATCTCCTCCAGGTTCCGGTTTGTGGCAGCCACCATGCGCACGTCGACGTGCACGTCCTCGTGACCCCCGAGCCGTGAGAACTCCCCGTCCTGAAGCACCTGCAGCAGCTTGGCCTGCAGCGGCGGGCTCATCTCCCCGATCTCATCCAGAAACATGGTGCCCTGGTGAGCGATCTCGAATTTTCCCGCCTTGCGCGCGGATGCGCCCGTGAAGGCCCCGCGTTCGTAGCCAAAGAGCTCGCTCTCCAGGAGCTGTTCCGGCAGCGCGGCACAGTTGACCTTGACGAAACGACGGTGCCTGCGGTTCGACAGATCGTGCAAGGTGCGAGCGACCACCTCCTTGCCCACGCCGCTATCGCCGTTGATCAGGACCGTGACATCCGCGTCCGCGATCTGCTCCAGGATCTCGTGAATGTTGGTCATCTTTTCCGAGGCCCAGAGGAAGCTCGAGCGCTCCCGATCTTCATGCTCCCGCAGGCGCTCGCGCAGTTCCTCGCGCTCGGCCTTGAGGTTCTCGGTCTCGAGCACCTTCTTGAGGGCGATCTCCAGCTCCTCTTCTTCGAAGGGCTTGTTGATGTAGTCGGCCGCGCCCAGGTTGATGGCGTCGACAATGGTGCTCGCCTTGCCCACCACCGACAGCATGATCACCGGAATCTTCGCGTGCGCCCCCTTGATCTTGCGCAGGGTCTCGATGCCATCCATCCCCGGCATCATGACGTCGAGCACGATCACATCGACTGCGGCGCCGCCATCGAGCAGCTCGAGCGCTTTGGCACCGTCCTCCGCCAGCAACACGCCGTAGCCTTTGAGCAGCAGCAGGTTTTTCAGGTAGGTGCGGATCACCTCGGCGTCATCGACGACGAGCACCGTGCGGCGTTGCGGCACGCTGGCCTTGGCTACAAGCTTCGTCACCCTACCGTCCCCCTAGGCTCCCTGCGGCAGCAGCACGCGGAACAGGCCCTGGCCCGGCGCAGGCACGGCCTCGATCGTACCACCGTGCGCTTCTACGATCTTGCGACAGATCGCGAGACCCAGACCGACCCCGTCGGCGTTGGCCTCCGACGCGGCCTGCCCCCGCATGAAAGGCTGAAAGATCTGCTCCTTCTCGGCGTCCTCCACACCCGGCCCCTCATCTTGCGTGGAGAGACACAGCCAGCGGCCGCCATCGAGCTCGATCTCGTGCGTGGCGACCCGCACCGGGCTGCCCTGGGGGCCAAACTTGGCCGCGTTGCCCAGCAGGTTGAGCACCACCTGCTCCAGCCGGCCCGCGTCCGCACTGAGCTGATCGTCCTTTGCGTCGAGCTCGAGCTGAACGTCTATGTTCCGCTCCTCGAGCAGCGGCCGCATGGTCTCCACGGCCGCCGAGACGATCGCGTTGAGGCGCGTGGGTTTGCGGACCACGCACAGCGCGCCGGGAGCATCGGGTGTCGCCAGCTCGAGCAGGTTGTCGACCAGGGACGAGATGCGTCCGCTCGCGCGCTGGGCCTCCTCCAGGAAGCGGCGTTGGGTGGGACTGAGCTCGCCGGCGCGCTTATCCAGCAGCAGCTGCAGGTAGCCGTGGACCGCGGTGGATGCCGTACCGATCTCGTGCTCGATCATGCCCGAGATCTCGGCACCCAGCGGGCCCTGCCACTGGCACCCCTCGCGAACCTGGCGCAGTTCCTGAGTGAGCCGCCAGATCTCGCCCTCCAGGCGGCGCTCCCGGGAGCGGTCCAGCACCAAGAAGGTGTTGTCGTCCCCAAACGGCCGCAGGGTGGCGGCGACCAGGTCCCCCTGGGCAGCTCGCAGACAGACGGCGTCCGAGCCCGTCAGCTCGGTCAGCGAACGCCCATCTGCATCGCAGAAGAGCTCGGAGATGCGGCGGCCCTCCAGCCCCCCGGGCGCGGACCCGAGCATGTGCTCCAAGGCGGAGTTCGCGCGCACCAGCCTATCCCCCTCCCGGACGAGCAAGCCATCCTCGAGCGCGTCCATCAGACGCCAGATCTGGGAGGTCTCCATGGGGGAGTTTGTCCCCGGACCCGCTGGAGGTGCCCCCTTTTTCCTGCCCATCAGTTGTCATTATCGGCTTCTCGTTCCCTGGACTTACCTAAAAGTGTACCTTTAATTCTCTCTGGCGTGGGGAGGGCCCACCGGCCGGCCGGCCTGCTCTGCCCGTTAGTATTGCCCTGCGGGCCCTTTGTGGGCCGAATCCAGCCAGAAGGGAGCAGGAACGACCCGATGGGTTCAGAGCAGCAACGCTTGGCAGAGCTGCGCAGCCTGATCGCGCACCACAACAACCGCTACCACGTACGCGACGAGCCCGAGATCTCGGATGCGGAGTTCGATCGCCTGTTTCGAGAGCTCCAGGAGCTCGAGCAGCAGCATCCGGAGTGGGTCACGCCCGATTCGCCGACCCAGCGCGTGGGCGCCCAGCCGCGCGAGGGCTTCCCGACCGTCGAGCACACGATCCCCATGCTCTCGCTCGATAACGCCTCCAACCTGGAGGAGCTGCGCGCCTTCGACGCCCGCCTGCGCCGCTTCCTGAAGCGCGAGGAGATCATCCACTACACGGCCGAGCCCAAGTACGACGGCGTGGCCGTAGAGCTGCGCTACGACGAGGGCCGCTTCACACTCGGCTCGACCCGCGGCGACGGCCGCACAGGCGAGGACGTAACCCACAACCTGAAGACGATCCGCTCGCTGCCCCTGCGGCTCCAAGGCCGGCCCGCGCCCAAGCTGCTCGAGGTGCGCGGGGAGGTCTTCATGCCGCTCGAGCACTTCGACCGCTTGAACCGCGGGCGCCTCGCTGAGGGTCTCGAGCCGTTCGCCAACCCGCGCAACGCCACGGCCGGCACCCTGCGCCAGCTCGACCCGCGCGTGAGCGCCTCCCGTCCGCTCGACCTCTTCGTGTACGGGCTGGGACGGGGGAAGGAATCGCTTGAGCTGGGCTACCAGAGCGAGCTCATGACCCGCCTGGCCGAGCTGGGGTTTAAGGTGAACCCACGCTGCGTTAGTGGCGTGGACATCGAGGGGGTTGCGGCCTTCCACGCCGAGCTGGAGCGGGATCGCGATGGACTGCCCTACGAAGCGGACGGCACGGTAGTGAAGGTCGAGGAGTTCGCGCTGCGCGAACGGCTGGGCGAGCTCGAGCGCTCGCCGCGTTGGGCGATCGCCTACAAGTTTCCCGCGCGTCAAGAGACCACACAGGTGAAGAAGATCCGCTGCTACGTCGGCCGCACGGGAGTACTCACCCCGGTGGCGGTGCTGGAGCCGGTCCGCATCGGCGGGGTCACGGTGGTTCACGCCTCGCTTCACAACCAGGACGAGGTCGACCGGCTCGATGTGCGAGTACGCGATACCGTGCTCGTGGAACGCGCTGGCGACGTGATTCCGAAGC
This sequence comes from Deltaproteobacteria bacterium, assembly GCA_004356455.1. Lineage (GTDB taxonomy): Bacteria > Myxococcota_A > UBA9160 > SZUA-336 > SZUA-336 > SMWZ01. The sequence continues at coordinate 18,702 of SMWZ01000217.1, read as the reverse complement.
TGGTCAAGGTGGTGGGGGAGAAGCGTCCGTCGCGCACCCGCAGGTATCGCCTGCCGTCCAGCTGTCCCATCTGCGGCTCGCCAACGGTGCGGCTGGAGGACGAGGTCGCCGTGCGCTGTCCGAACCTGGCGTGCCCCGCGCAGGTGAAAGAACGGATACATCACTTTGGCAGCCGCCGTGCGCTCGACATCGATGGTCTAGGCGAGAAGCTGATCGACCAGCTCGTGGAGCGCGGCTTGGTGCGGCGGCCATCCGACCTCTTCGCGCTCGATCAGGAGACGCTGGCCGGGCTGGAGCACATGGCTGCGAAGTCTGCCGACAATCTGCTCGTGGCCATCGAGCGCTCGCGCGACGCGGCGCTCGACCGCTTTCTGTTTGCGCTCGGAATCCGACACGTGGGGGAACGCCTGGCCGGGGTTCTGGCCCAGCACCTCGGTAGCCTGGAAGCGCTGCTCAAGACGAATCACGAGCAACTGGAGGCGATCCCGGAGGTCGGGCCGATCATCGCCGAGAGCGTGCGCGCGTTCCTCGACGACCCGGCCAACCGCGAGGAGATCACGCGTCTGCGCAGCGTGCTGCGACTCGCAGGCGTTCCCGCCGCCGCCCGCGCCAAATCTGCCGCCCTGAAGGGCAAGAGCTTCGTGCTGACGGGTACCCTGAGCGAGCCGCGCGCGACGGTGCAGGAGCGAATCGAAGCCGCCGGGGGCAAGGTGACGAGCAGCGTCTCGAGCCGCACGAACTACGTGGTGACGGGAGAGAGCCCGGGCACGAAGCTGCGCAAGGCCGAGAGTCTCGGGTTGACGACGATCGACGAGGCAGAGCTCCGACAGCTACTCGAATCGGAGCGCTGAGCGCGTGGGCTCGGGCAGCGCCACCCGCTGCCACCCGGGCACAACGTCTGCGTCGTTCGTGAAGTCGTTGCCCGCGTAGAGGCTGAGGATCACGAGCTCGTAGCGCTCCGCACCAGGCCACGAGGCAGTTCGGACCTGCGCAAGGGTTTGCGCCGGCCCGTACCCATCCACGCCGGCCACATGCACACAAGCGCCGCTGTCGAGCGCGATCCGAGTGTAGGAGCTCTCGGGCCAACCCAGGACTCACCGCCAGAGTTTCTTCATCACCTTTCTCTAGCTCCGGAATCCTGGGCGGCGGCTTTGCGGTATGCGAGTACCCGCCGGTAGGCATGGCTGCGCGAGATTCCCAGTCTCTGGGCCAGCTCGCGCGAGATGTCGCGCGTGGTACCGCCCGCCGCGATGCGCTGCCCGAGCCAATCGTCCTCCCCTGCCGCCGCGTCTGCCTGCCGCGAACGCGTGAACGCAGCCGCATTCCCTGCTACGACCAAGGTGACCTCGCCGCGTAGCGCGGGCAGCTCGAGCTCGCCGAGTCGGCCACGCACGATCTCTTCGAAGCGCTTGGTCAGCTCACGCGCCAGCGTGACGCGACGAGGCCCAAGAGCCTGGTAAAGGTCTCGCAACGTTGTTCGCACACGATTCGGTGCCTCGAACAGCACCAGCGTGCCCGGCGATTCACGCAAGCGCTCCAGCCATTCCGCGCGCTCGCGCCCCTTGCGCGGCAGGAACCCGACGAAGGTGAACGGACGCGTGGGGAGCCCGCTCGCTACCAGAGCCGCCAGCACCGCCGAGGGACCGGGCACGGGCACCACACGCAGGCCCTGCTCGAGCGCCGCGTGGACGAAGCGGGCCCCGGGATCGGACAGCAGCGGCGTGCCCGCGTCCGAGACCAGTGCCAGGGTCTCGCCGCGCTCGAGCCGGCGCAGCAGCTCAGGCGTACGGCGCGTCTCGTTGTGTGCGTGAAGCGAGATGCGACGGGTCGTGATGCCGAACCGGGCGCAGAGACGAGCGGTACGTCGGGTGTCCTCGCACACCACCAGAGACGCCTCGCGCAGGCTGCGCAGCGCGCGGGGACTCAGATCCTCCAGGTTCCCGATGGGCGTCGAGACCACGTAGACGCAACCGGCAGGCTCAGGTACCGTCACGTGCGCTCACCCCCAACAGGCAAGGGGCTACCATGCCCGGTGAATCCTCAGGGGGACCTCCACGGCGAAATCTCCGCAGCGTGGGCCGTTACGGAGAGAAACTTGCGGAGAGCCACTTACGACGTCAGGGCTTCCGCATCCTAGCTCGCAACCTGCACCTGCGCCATGCAGAGCTGGATCTCATCGCACTCGAGGGCCGGACCCTCTGCTTCGTCGAGGTACGTCTGCGCTCAAGCACGCGCTTCGGATCCGCCGCAGAGTCGGTCGATCGACGCAAGCAGCGGCGGCTCACACGGGCGGCGGCGGAGGTCCTCGCCACGCGGCGACTTCCCGGTCACGACGCCCTGCGCTTCGACGTGGTCAGCGTGGATGCCAGCCACGAACCGCCGCAGGTGACGCTGATCCGAGACGCCTTCCGCGCTAACTAGGAGCAGGACACTAGCTAGGAACAGGATACTAGCCCCAGGGCCAGTAACTTCCGTTCACACGACCGTTGTCGATGGAGCTCGTTAGGAGTGGAAGCGGAGGGCAGTCCGTCGGAGGGGGAGCACAGCCGAGAAAACGTGCCGGGATCACATCACGTGGCTGCGGTCGGCGTGCTCGAGCCAGGGGCCACCGCCCACGGCGATGTGGATCACCTGCACGGCGGAGCTCAGCCGGTGCAGCGCGCGCGCCATAGCGACCCGTGCCTCTCCCTGCTCCACGGGCAGCGTGGGACCCAGGATCAGCGGCACGCTCAGTGCTGGAGCCATGATTTCCAGCAGCGCCAGGCGGAAACCCAGCTCGACCGAGAAGCGTTGAGCGTCGGACAGACCCTCGTAGCGGACGGTCTCCCCAGCGGCTTGGGCGCGCAGCAGCCAGCCTTCGAACTCACGCCGTTCCAGCTGCGTGAACTGCCCCACACTGAGCGCGCGCACGTAGACCGGAACGATGGACGCGAGCCGCGTGAAGACTTCCGCTTCGGAAAGTCCGCTGGCGAGTGTGGCCGCGTGGACCATGCGATCGAGCGCGTTCAGCCGGCCACGGACCTGCGGCGCTGGCGCCTGCCGCGGGACCACGTCGGCCACGGGCAAGGCCGCCTCCAGCTTCGACAGCTGGGCCAGGTTCTCGCGGATCTCGGCCGGGTCCGGAAGGTCCACGGGAGCCGCAAGCAAGGCCTCGAGCTGGCGCAGCTCCTCCTCCACCTTGGGAAGCGCGTTCCGCGTTTCGGCCAGCTCGCGCTCGACCTCGTGCGCGCGCCCGACGAGCTTGTGATAGTCCGATGAGCGCTGGGCCAGCTCCTCCAGCGTGCCGACACCCGCGCTCCCCATCAGCTCGCGCAGCGGCGCGCTGTGCAGCTCAAAGTTCCGTTCCATCCCCCGCTCCCGCACGCGTAGAGCGGCCAGACGGGCCTCGATCGTCCCCATGCGTCGGCGAGCCTTGCGCGAGATCAAGAGCGCCCCCAGCACGGTTGCGGCGCCGAGTGGCCCGAAGACGTAGAAGAGCGGGTGGCCCGCGAAGCCGGCCAGGCTACCCAGAACGGCCAGGATCAGGCCGATCCAGAGCGGCAGGGCCTGGCGCGCCGGGATCCGTCGCAGCGCGGTGCGCTCGTCGAGCAGTTCGCGACGCGAGTGTTCACTGTTCGCGCGTTCACGCCCGAGCTGAGCCTCCTCATCCCGCCAGCCGTTCAGTCGCCCATTCAGCTCCTCGATCTCGCTCCCGAACTCGGCGCGGCGCTGGACCTCCGCGGTCAGCGCCTGGTGCTCATGCTCGAGCACTGCCAGGCGATCACGCAGCTGGCGTAGCTCGCCCACGCGGCGCTCCGCCGCTGCGCGCTCGCTTTGGGCGCTCTTCGCCTGCGAGAGCTCCTGCTGCAGCCGCTCCCGCTCGGCAGGGAGCTCGGCGTGCGGAAAGCGCGGAGGGCGGGGCGACAACTCCGGGGGCGGTGTCGGCTCGGTCTCAGCCTCAGCCAGCCCCTGACAGAGCTGGAGCGTCATGAACTCCTCGCGGCTCGGTAGGCCCGCTGCGCGCAAACGGGCTTCGATCTCGCCCAGATCGGTGCACACACGCTGGTATTCGTTGGACTCGGAGTCGTGGCGTCCGAGCACCAGACGCTGCTTGTCCAGATCCATGATCAGCCGAAACACGTCGGGTTCACTGGCGAAGGCCAGACCCGCACGCGAGGGCAGCCCGGCAGCCGGATCACGCCAGAGCTCCAAGTTCCCGAGATCTGTACGCGGATAGAGGAACGCACACAGCAGGGCCGCCAGCCCCGCGCCACCCTGCTCATCACGTGTCAGCAGCACGTTGTAGCCCGGATCCAGGCGGAGACGATGCTGGCCCGTCGGAGCCCTCAGTCCCTGCACGTGGATCCCATGGATCCGCATTGCGCGTTACGAGCTGGGCTTTCGCATTTGGTCGAGGCGATTGCGGATTCGTGCAGCCTTCCCGCTGAGGTGGCGCAGGTAGAAGAGGCGCGAGCGCCGCACGCGTCCCTGCGCTTTCACCTCGATTTTCGCGATCAACGGGGAGTGCAGTGGCAAGATCCGCTCGACCCCTACCCCGTAGGAGATCTTGCGCACGGTGAAGGTCGAGTGGATGCCGCCGCGCTTGCGAGCGATCACGATTCCCTCGAAGACCTGGATGCGCTCCTTGTCGCCCTCCTTGATGCGCACGTGTACACGTACCGTATCGCCCGGTCGGAAATCCGGATGGTCGGTTCTCAGCGCCTCAGCCCCGATTTTTTCAATCTCTCTCATGCTTCAGCTCCTGCAAGACCCTGCGGTCCTCCTCACCCAGCTCCGCGCACTCGAGCAGGTCGGGCCTTCTCTCGAAGGTCAGCCGCAGCGACTCCCTCCGACGATAGCGCTCGATTTCCGCGTGATTCCCCGAGAGCAGTACCGCGGGCGCTCTACGCCCGCGAAAGACCCTGGGGCGAGTGTATTGCGGGTGTTCCAAAAGGCCCTCCGAGAAGGAGTCACGCTCGGGCGAACTGGGGTTTCCCAGCACGCCGGGAATCAGGCGGGTCACAACCTCCGTCACCACCAGCGCCGCGGCCTCCCCACCCGAGAGCACATAATCCCCAATCGAGAGTTCCTCCGCACCCGTCTCCTCGAGAATCCGCTCATCCAGCCCCGCGTAGCGACCGCAGACCAGGACGAGCTGGCGCTCCAGCGCCAGCTCGCGCGCCAGGTCCTGATCCAAGAGCCGGCCCCGGGGGCTGAGCACCAATACGCGCCCCTGCGGCTGCCGCACGGCTTCGATGGCCGCAACCGTGGGCTCGCACTTGAGCACCATCCCGTCCCCCCCTCCCAGGGGGGTGTCATCCACGGTCCGATGCCGGTCGGTCGCATAGGCCCGCAGATCTGTCACACGGACCTGCACGCGCCCATCGCGCAGCGCCGCACCCAGCACCGCGCCCTTGATGAAGGGCTCCAGCAGCTCTGGGAAGAGCGTGACGATATCGATCTCGGGCCCTCGGGCCACGCTCACTCCTCCTCGAGCAGGCCGGCGGGCGGATCGATCCAGAGCTCGCCCGCGGCGCGGTCCAGGCGCACCAGCAGCTGGCGCAGGGCCGGCACAAGTCGGGTGACGCTGCCGGCGCGCACCACCAGCACGTCGTTCTGGGCGCCGGGCCAGATCTCCTGGATCACCCCGAGATCCCGGCCATCGAGCAGTCGGCAGCGCAGGCCGATGAGCTCGCGCCAGTAGAACTCCCCCTCCGGCAGGGACCGCAAGGCCTGCTCAGGGATCGAGAGCCGCGCACCGCTCCAGACCTCCGCCCGCTCACGGGAGTCGAGCCCGCTCAGCGCCATACGAACCCGGGCATGCCCCTGAGAGGACCCCGCTTCGCGCGCGCAGCGAACCCGAAACGGGATCGTGCCGGGCTCAGCGCTGAGGGTGACGACCTCAGCGGCCAGCAGGTTGGCGGGATCGTCCCCGTAGAGCTCGATCAGGAGCGTACCGTCGAAGCCGTGGGGGCGAACCACCCGGCCCAGATCGACGAACGCCTCTCCTCCATCTCCAGCCGCTCTCCGGACCCCGCTCGCGCTTGAGGTACCCATGCAGCCTCACTCCGCGCCGCTCTCCGATGGGCCCACGATATCCAACGAGCATCCACCCCCGCGCCCGCCTTCGGCCACCTTCAGCAGGGTGCGCATCGCCTGCGCCGTCTTCCCCTTGCGTCCGATGATCCGACCCAGGTCGTCCTCGGCGACCCTAAGCTGCAGGCCCCGCCCGGCCTCCACCTCATGCACCTCGATCTCGGCCGGATGCTCGACTAGAGCCTGAGCAATGAAATGGATCAGGTCTTTCATGTTGCGATCGCCTGCCGGCTACGACGCGGGCGCCGACTCCGCAGCGGGCGCCTCGTCGGTCGGGACCTCGGCCTCGGCCGCTGGCACCTGCTTGCGATGCTTCCTCACCAGGGAGCGGACCGTGTCCGAGAGCTGGGCACCCTGGGCCACCCAGCGGTCGAGGGCCGCGTCATCCAGGGTGACTGCCCCGTCGGCACGAGGCTGATAGGTCCCCAGGATCTCGAGGACCCGGCCCTGGCGCTGGCGGCGCGAGTCGATCGCCACGATCCGATACATCGGTCGCTTGGTCGTCCCGGTCCTAAACAGACGGATCTTAACCATGCAGGCAGCTCCAGGCGGCCCGTCCGGTGCGGGCCCCGTTCGCAAGGACGCCCAAGCTATAAGGGCTTGGGCGAGGCGTCAACCGGGTGCACGCGCTCCGCCTCTTTGCTACGCGAGCAGGCGTCACAGGCGTACCGCACCGCATGCCGCTGCCCCAGACGATCGTAGCCCCGGTCGAGCGCGATCCGGCGGACCCGCGGGACCTCGCGGCCACAGAAATCACACTTGAAGAGCCGGGCCTGCGTCACGCCGAGCCAACTTAGCAAATGCTAGGGTACGGGCGTGCCGCGCAGCGAGCGACCCAACCCGCGTCCCGGAGAGCCGCAGCGAGTAGGTGAGCTGGTTCCCCTGGTGCTCGACGAGATCGGTCTCGGCGCCGCCTCCAGCGCCGTGCGCCTGCTGCGGGTGTGGGACGCTGCACTGGGGGAGGGCTTCGCGCGCCACTGCCGACCCGACGGGATCCGGAACGGAGTGCTGTATGCGCGGGTTCGGGACTCGGGCTGGATGCAGCGCATCCAGCTGGAGAAGCCGCGCATCCTGGCGCGCATCGAGGAAGCCGTCGGGGAGCCGCTCGTCCGAGACCTGCGCCTGCGCGTGGGTCCGCTGGAGCAGGCCTAGCCTGGATAGCTCACCGGGTGGCCGTACTGGCCGGTTATCGGCGGGCAAGCCCGCCTGCCGGCACGGCACACGGCTGCGCGTGTGCCTCGGTATGGCGTGCAATTGGCATCCGCAGTAGGCCACCGGGTGAGAAATCCGGGCTAAAGCTCGCGGATCACCAGACCACTCGGGACCTTGGGACTGAAAAAAGTCGACTTCTCGGGCAGGACCTTGCCCCTTTGAACCACGTGGAAGAGCGCGTCGGCGTCGAGCGGGTTCATCAGGATCCCGAGCGAGACCTCGGAGCGACGCACGCGCTCGAGCAGGCGCGCCGGTTGGGCATCGAAGCTGAGCTCACCTCCGAGGCTCGGCAGCAGCTCGCTGTGCAGCACCTCGACGTCGAGCTCCGCGCCGCGCGGCCGCGAAGCCAGCAGGCAGGGCCCGTCGGGACGCGCGAGCACCAGCGCATGAGCCCGCTCCCGCTGCTGCTCCAGCAGCTCGAGCAGCGCCCCGGCGCTCGTCTCGGATCGCCGCTCGAGCCGAAAACCCGCGCGCTTCAGCACGGGCGCAGGGTCCGCGATCTCTCCTTCGAGCACACGGTGGATGGCAAAGATCTGGGAGCCCGGGTCGAACGCGTTCACGAGATAGGCCAGAACGAACTCGTGGGGAGCATCCGGGTCCGCAGCGCGCTCGCGGCACTCGTTGCGATAGGCCAGCATGGTTTCGTAGCGATGGTGACCATCGGCAATGATCAGCGGGCGGTCCGCCAGCACGGTCCTCACCGCGGCCACACCCTCACTCGTCGGGCCCGCGTACAGCGCGAGCTTGCGACCGTCGGAGTCGCTGCAGGCTGTGAGCGCACGCCCCCGCGTGGCTGCCTCCAGCAGCAGCGCGAGCTTGGCGTCGCGATCCTCGTACATGAAGAGCAACGGCTCCAGATTCGCCCGCACCGCGCGCGTGAGCAGCAGTCGATCCCGCTTGGGACCCGCCATGGTGCGCTCGTGGGGCAGGACCACACGCTCCTCGTAGTCGGCCAGGCGCAGCAGCCCGAGGAACCCCCTGCGTACGCGCCCGTCCGCGATGCGCTCCTCCAGCACATACAGACACTCCTCGGGCTCACGCGTGAGCACTCCCTCGCGCAGCCAGCGGGCCAGCGTCTGTGTGGCCGCAGCGTAGTCCCGCTCGCCCTGGGGCCCGGGGGGCAAGGTGAGGTGAACAATGTTCTCCGGCTCGGCCGCCAGCAGCTCGCGCTCGGACTGGCTGATGACGTCGTAGGGCGGAGCGATGCGGGGCCCCGGATCGCGGACGTAGCGCAGCGCTCGAAAGGGCCGCACGTCACTCACGCCGCAAGCTCCTCCAGCAGGCGCGTGTACGGGATGGAGCCCTCACGTAGGAGCAGAGTGCGTCCGCTGGACGCGACCGCCACCACGGTCGAAGGCTCGAGGCCTCCGGCGGGCTCACCGCTAACGATCGGCAGCTCGCTGCCGAAGGCCTGCTGGATCTGCTCCGGGTTACGACAGGGTGCAGCTCCGCTGCGATTGCAGCTGGTCGCTATCACCGGACGCTCGCTGGCCCGTGCCAGGGCCTGAGCGGTGGGGTGAGCGGAGCAGCGGAAGCCCACTCCATACGCGCTCGACACCAGCGAGAACTCCTCGCCCGCCACCGCAACTACCAGCGTGAGCGGACCCGGCCAGAAACAGCGGCCGAGCTTCTTTGCGACGTCGGGAAGCTGGGGGACGAGCCGCTCCAGGCCCGCCAGATCGGGCACCAGAACGGAGAGAGCGCGCGCGGGCTCGCGGCCCTTGAGCTGGTAGAGACGGGCCAGGGCGGCGTTCGAGCCAGCATCCACACCCAGCCCGTACACAGTCTCGGTCGGATATGCCACCACCTCCCCTGCGGCGAGGCGCTGCGCCGCGGCCTCCACATCGAGGATCACGCGTCCGACCCCTGTGCGCGCCGTGCGATGTCCGTGCGCACGTGCACGCCCTTGAAGCGGATCGACCGAGTGACCTCGTAGGCACGCTGGCGCGCAGCAGCGAGGGTCGAGCCACGCGCGGTGACGCCCAGCACGCGCCCACCGGCGGTGCGCCAGCTACCGCTCTCGAAGCGCGTGCCCGCGTGGAAGATCTTCACGTCCGGAGCCGACGCATGGGCCTCGAGTCCCTCGATCACAAAGCCGGTGGCAAAGCCGCGCGGGTAGCCTGCGCTGGTCAGCACCACACACACGGCCGGGTCGCCGAAGCGCAGCTGTGCCTCCCCCTCGGAGCCCAGGCTTGCACGCGCCGCGGCCTCGAGCAGAGGCACCAGATCCGATTCGAGGCGAAACAGCAGCGGCTGTGTCTCGGGATCGCCGAAGCGGACGTTGAACTCGATCACGTAGGGGTCTCCGTCCACGATCATGAGGCCCACGTAAAGCACGCCTCGATAGGGTCGCCCCTCGCTGCGCATGCCGGTCAGCGTGGGGCGCACAATGCGTTCGACGATCTTGCGCTCGAGCGCTGCGTCGACGACCGGCGTGGGCGAATAGGCGCCCATGCCGCCCGTGTTCTCGCCCTCATCTCCATCCAGCGCCCGCTTGTGATCCTGCGCCGCGGCCAGACACACGAAGTGCCGCCCGTCCGAGATAGCGTAGTACGAGGCCTCCTCACCCTCGAGCCGCTCCTCGATCACGACCTGCTTGCCGGCCTGGCCGAAGCGCTGCTCGCGCATGGCCTCGTGGATAGCCCGCTTGGCCTCGTCCACGTCGCGGCAAACGCTGACCCCCTTGCCCCCCGCCAGCCCGTCGGCCTTGACCACGAGCGGGCCGTTCCGCTCCTCCACGTAGCGCTCGGCTGCCTCGGGAGCATCGAACACCCGATGCGCGGCGGTCGGGATCCGGTGCCGGTTCATGAAGCTCTTGGCGAAGGCCTTGCTGCCCTCCAGGCGCGCCGCCTCTGCCGAGGGCCCGAAGACGGGAACGCCCGCGGCCTCGAGTCGGTCCGCCACGCCTTGCACCAGCGGTGCCTCGGGGCCCACCACTACCAGCTCCACGCTCTCGCGGCGCGCCAGCGCGACCACGGCGTCAGCATCGCCCGGATCCACCGGCAGCACGCGCGCGTCGGCACGAATACCATCGCTGCCCGGTGCACACAGCACCTCTTCCACGCGCGGGCTGCGGCCGATCGCCCAGGCCAGGGCGTGCTCGCGACCCCCCGAGCCAAGGACTAAAACGCGCATCGGCGCGGGGTATACAGCCGCGCTCAGTTCAGGTCAACCGCCGCTTGCCGACGGAGGTGGATGAAGCCTCCCCAGCTCTCCCAGACCAAGTCTCGCACCCGGCGGACCTCGCGCAGCCCGAACAGGAGCGAGCTGCGTCGCTCTCCATCCTGCCAACGTGCACCGTAGAGCTCGAAGAGCTTGTTGTAGTGCCGGTCCCAGCCGTCGGGCTCGAGTCCACGCATCGGCAGGAGGTAGGGCCAGCGCACGAAGCCGATCTCACTGCCGTCCTCTCGCTGAATGTGCAAGGAGCGGTAGAAGGGCCAGAGGTTGGCGTAGCGCGTCTCCACGCCTGACTCCTTGCGCGTACCCCAGCGATTCACCCAGAAGGCATGGCTCTGGCGCTCCTCGACCGTGTCCGAGTGCGACTCGGAGCGCCCTGCGAGCCCGAGCAGCACGCTGGTCTTACGCGCCTGCTTGCTACGGCTCTGGGCGTAGAACGGCTGCAGCGACCAGTATTCTCGGCCGTCGGCCTCGCGTCCGCGGTTGTAGATGGGCCAGAAAAGGCTGAGCCGTTGGATCTCGGGATTCCGCCGATCCCATTGCTTCATGTAGAGCGGCAGCAGGTAGAAGCGAGATGCGAACGGTCCCGCGTCACGCCGCCCGTAGAACGGAAGGATGAAGAGCGAGTGACGCGGGTAGCGCCCATCGAGCCGTTCATGCGCGCGGAAGATGAAGGGCCAGAGAAAGAAGTACCTCTTGTAGACACCCTCACGTATCTTGAGACCGAAGAGCGGCCATACGCTCAGCTTCCAGCGCCCCTCGCCCCTCCCGAACTTGAAGATCGGCCACAGGATCTGCGTCTCGGTGTAGCCTCCCCGTGTCGCTCGCGCGAAGAGCGGCCACAAGAAAAACTGGATACGATCGAAGCCGAAGCGCTCCAGGAAGTGGCCCATGAGCGGGAACACCCCGCCGTAACGCTTGCCCTGCTGCGTGCGGCCGCTGAATCCCAGGCCGATGTTCGTCTGCCTCGTTTCCCGCAGCAGGTCCGCGCGGCTCCGCACCAGCAGCAAGAGCCAGGTCTGCCGGACATCGGGCTGCACCCGGTGCGCGGCGATGGGATAGAGGAGGTCCCAACGCCAGTCGCGTTCGGCCCGGATCGAGGAGTACACGGGCCGCGCCTCGAAGAAGCGCTGATCCGCCTGGTCCTCCCAGTGCAGGAACGGCCCCAGGGTCCGCGTCTCCCGCACACCGGCCCAGGTACGCGCATCGGAGGTGTAGAGCGGCCAGAGCCCGAGGCGGAAGGGATTCTCCTCCGCTGGCCCCGCGATCCCCACACACCCCGTGAGCGCAGCGCAAACGAGCACGAAAGCGGACCGAAGTCGCGCGTCCAGCGGCCTCACCCTCAGAAGAGCGACCCGAAGATCGTGGTCAGAATGGTCGCCGGGATCTGCTCCTGTGCCTCCTCGGCGGCGCGCCGCACCTCGCGCAGGGTCGCGCGCGCATCCGTCAGCGTCGCATCCAGCTCCTGGTAGATAGCGTCATCGGTCAGGAGCTTGCCCACGGTGCCCTCGCCGCGTTCCACCTTGCCCGAGAGGTTCGCCAGACTGTCCAGTGCACGGTTCAGCTTGCGCGACGCCGTGCGCAGACCCTGCACCAGCTCGTCGATCCCCTCGCGGTTGTTCCGGGTGAGCCCAGCCACGTCGCTGGAGAACGCATCCAGGTTCTTCACGATGCGCTCGACCCCCGCCTCGTTGGTCTCGACGACGCGGCGCAGGTCCCAGCTCACCGAACGAATGTTCGAGAGCACCTCCTGCAGGGCCTCCTCACCATCGGGGCCACCGAGCACGTTGCGGAAGGTGGCCGAGATCTCCTGGATGTCCCCGGCCACCTGGGTCGCTCGCTCGATCAGGAGGTCGATGTCCGCGGCAGCCTGGGTGCGGGTGAAGGCACCTCCAGAGACCAGCCTCTGCTCCGAATCGCCGAGAAGAATCTCGAGCACGCGCTCGCCGAGCAGCCCGCGCGAGCGGATGGCGACGACCGAATCGATCGGGATCTGGAGCTGAGGATCCTCGATCCGTAGGGTCACGCGGGCGTCGTGACCCACGAGCTCGATCTTCGCCACCTTTCCGACGGGAACGCCCGCGACCAGCACGTCGGTCTCGAGGTCGAGACCGCCCACGTTGTCGAAACGCGCCAGGAACATGCGCCCCTCCTTCGCGAAGAGCCCCGGCAGAGCCCCGATCCGCATCGTGCTCCACATCAGCAGCGCCAAGGCGGAGAGGACGAACAGGCCGACGAACAAATCCAGGTGACTTCGCTTCATGGCACCGACTCCCTCATGCTTCCTCCCCCCCGATACTCATGGGCCCGAGTGCCCGGCCCTCGATGAACTGCCGCACGATCGGATCGGAGCTGGTTCGAATCTCCTCGGGTGTGCCGCATGCGAGGATGCGCCCCTCGTAGAGCATGCCGATCCGATCACCAATCTTGTACGCGGAGGTCATGTCATGCGTGATCGTCAAAGTGGTGACACCAAGCCGTTCCTTCATCTGAAGGATCAGCTCGCTGATGGTGTCGGACATGACCGGGTCCAGGCCGCTGGTGGGCTCGTCACAGATCAAGATGTCGGGCTCGTAGGCGATGGCGCGGGCCAGCCCCACGCGCTTGCGCATTCCGCCCGAGAGCTGGCTGGGAAGCCTGTCCTCCACACCCCGTAACCCCACCATCTTGAGCTTCTCGGTGGCGATGCGGCGCAGCTCCCGGTCCGACAGTCCTCGATCCTGGAGTCCGAACGTGACGTTCTCCCAGATCGTGAGGGAATCGAATAGCGCTCCGAATTGGAACAGCACCCCAATGTGCTTCATGGTGCGATAGAGATCGCCCTTGGTCGCGTGCGGGATGTCGATGCCGTCCACGATGACGTTGCCGCGCTCCGGCGCCAGCAGCCCGATCAGAAGCTTGACGAGCACCGATTTTCCCGCGCCGCTGCCGCCGATGATCACGAAGCTCTCGCCCACACGGACGTCGAACGAGAGACCACGATGGATCCAGGACTCCTCCCCGCCGAAGCGCGTCCATACGTTGTCCAAGCGTATGGTTCCGCTGCCATTGATGATTTCCGCTCGTGCTGCGTCCGCCATCAGAAAAAGTACGCCGTCACCAGGTAGTTGATGACAAAGATCATCCCGATCGAAGAGACGACCGCGCGGTTTACCGCGAAGCCAACCTCGCGTGCGCCTCCGCGAACCGAGTACCCCTGATAGCAGCCAATCAGCGCGAGGCTCAGACCGAAGAGCGCGGCTTTGATGAGACCGATTTGGATATCCTCGAAGTCCAGGAACTGGACCGTCCGCTTGTAGTACGCCACCGGGCTGTTCCCCAGCACATCGACCATGATGAAGCGGCCCGCCATGATGCCGAGCAGGTCGGAGAAGATGACGAGGCACGGCAGCATTACGGTTGCCGCCCAAACGCGCGGCACGATGAGATACTTCACGGGGTTCGTAGCCAGGGTGTGGAGCGCATCGATCTGCTCCGTTACGCGCATGGTGCCGAGCTCGGCGGCCATGGCGCTGCCGACCCGTCCCGCCACCATGATCCCGGTGAGAACCGGGCCGAGCTCACGGGTCATGGAGAGGGCCACCACGGTGGCCACCAGGTTCTCGGCGCCGAAGAGGCGAAAGGCGCTGGCGGTCTGCAGCGCCAGAACCGCGCCGGTGAAAGCGCCCGTGACCAGCACGACGGGCACGGAATAGACGCCCACATGGAGACATTGGTGGAGGAAGAGGTGAAAGCGAAGCGGCCGCTGCGGTGTGCAGCGCACGGTGTCCACCAACATGAGCAGCACGCGCCCGTAGCGGGCGACGCTATCTACGCCGTAGCGGCCAATCGAGCTAATCCACGCCATACGAACCCACATAGATCCGAGGAACTCGGGGCCCGACTCCAACCAGTATCTCGTACGGAATCGTGCCCACGGCTGAAGCCAGCTCCTCCACCGGGATCACGAGTTCCTTTCTTCGGCCAAAAACGAGGATTTCTTCCCCGACTTCTACATCGCAGGCCGGTCCCACATCGACCGCTGCGAGGTCCATCGAAACGCGACCCACGAGTGGCACACGCCGACCACGAACACCCACCGAGAAGCGGCCGCCGGCGGCGCGCGGGAGTCCATCCGCGTAGCCGATTGGCAGCGTCAAGATGCGGGTGGGCTCGGATGCCTCGAAGCAGCCGCCATATCCCACGCGCGTTCCCTTGGGAACGTTCTTGGCGTGCAAGACGCGCGTATAGAGGTTCATGACGGGGTCGAGACCAAACCCGCCTTCGAGGGTTGGATCCGCGCCGTAGAGCAGCAGCCCGACCCGAACCGCGGTCGTCTCCGACGTTGGCCCATGGGCCAGGCCGGCGGAGTTATCCAGGTGAATCCACGCCGGCGCGAAGCCCGCAGCGCGAACCTGCGCCAGCACCGCCGAGAAGCGCGCTCGTTGGGCGGAGGGCGTGCCGGAGGCGAGGTCGTCCGCATCCGCCAGATGGCTCATCAGCCCCACGAGCTCGAGCCGGTCACTCTTTGTGAGACGCTCGAGCGCGGGGGTCACCTGATCGAGCGCGAGCCCCAGGCGCGCCATGCCCGTATCGACCTTGAGCTGCAGCGCGAAGCAGCGGCCGGCGCGCTCTGCCGCCGCCTCCAGTGAATCCAGCGCATCCAGTCGGCCGACAGCCGGAACGAGGTCGAGACGAAGCGCTTCGTCCGCCTCCTCGGGGGCATGCAGCCCCTGGAGCAGGAGCAGCGGAACGTCGAGGCCCGCCCCGCGCAGCGGCCTCGCCTCCTCCACGCTGGTAACGGCAAGCGCTTCGCAGCCGGCCGCCACCAGCGCGCGGGACACCGCCACCGCGCCGTGACCGTACGCGTCGGCCTTGACCACGGCGAGCACGCGCCGCTCGCCCGCGTGCCGCCGAACCCAGGCAAGGTTGCTGTGCAACGCGCGCAGATCGATCTCGGCCCAGGTGGGCCTGCCGGCGACACCCGCCCCCACAGCCATCATCTTAGCTCGCTTTCCTACGCCTCTACCCACCTATCGGCAAGCGGCGTCGCCGAAATCGCCGCCGGCCTCGCCGCGTTGCAGCCGGCGAGCCCGTACCCTACCGTCACAAAAGTATGCAGTTCGAGCTAAACGGTGAGGTCACACGGGTTCAGGGTCCGCTCAACCTGAGCACCTTGCTGGAGCGCTTCGAGCTTCAAAAGCGCCGTGTAGCCGTCGCTGTCAACGAAATGGTAGTGCCGAGGTCTCGGTTTGAGCTGTACGAGATCCACGAGGGCGATCGTATCGAGGTCATCCAGGCCGTCGGAGGGGGTTGATGTCCGGAAGCTATCGGCTCGGCGACATCGAGCTCGAGTCTCGACTCATCATCGGGACGGGAAAGTACAGCTCGTTCGAAGAGAACCGCCGCGCCCTCGACGCCAGCGGGGCCGAGATGGTCACGATAGCGGTGCGGCGCGTCAACCTGCGGGAGCGCGGCGCCGGCTCCCTGCTGGATCATATCCCGCCGGATCGCTTCCGGCTCCTGCCCAACACCGCAGGGTGTTTTACCGTCAAGGAAGCCGTGACCACGGCGCAGCTGGGACGCGAGCTTCTGGGAACGCCGCTGGTGAAGCTCGAGGTCATCGGCGATAAGCAAACGCTCTTCCCCGACACCACTGCGACGCTGGAAGCGGCTCGCATCCTGGTCGAGGAGGAGTTCTGCGTGCTGCCCTATATCAGCGACGATCCAGTGGCGTGCCAGCAGCTTGAGCAGATCGGCTGCGCGGCGGTGATGCCCCTGGCCGCCCCCATCGGGTCGGGGCTGGGAATTCGTAACCCCATCAACATCCGCATCATCCTCGAGAGCGTCGAGGTGCCGGTCATCGTCGACGCCGGGGTCGGTACCGCCTCGGATGCAGCCATCGCCATGGAGCTCGGTTGCACGGCGGTGCTCATGAACACAGGCATCGCAGCGGCCAAGGACCCGATCAAAATGGCCCACGCGATGCGCCTGGCGGTGGAGGCGGGGCGCCTGGCCTACGAGGCGGGGCGCATGCCACGCCGTCTCTACGCACAGGCGTCGAGCCCGGAGGAGAGCCTGATCGAGGTCCGGTGACTCCGCGTCTTTGCTTCATCACGGACACGCGCCGCGGAACGGCGGGGCGCCCGCTGGCGGAGGTCGTGCGGCGCGCACGTCAGGGCGGGGTCGAGCTCGTCATCCTGCGCGAGAGGACGCTGCCGAAAAAGGCCCTCGGGGCGCTGCTGGAGACGCTGCTCCCCCTGCGAGAGCAAGGCTTGAAGCTGGTGATCGGCCGCCGACTGGACCTGGCCCGCGCCTATGCGCTCGATGGGGTGCAGCTGGCGGCCGATGCCATTCCCGTGCGCGAGGCGCGTGCCTGGCTGGGTCCCGACGCGCTGATCGGCTACTCGGCCCACTCGGGGCCCGAGGCTCGCCGCGCCGAGAAAGAGGGGGCAAGCTATGTCACGCTCTCGCCGATCTATCCCACGAGCTCCAAGCCCGGGGCCCCGGGACGGGGCCTGGTCTGGCTGGCGCAGGCGGTCCGGGGGCTCGGCGTGCCCGTCCTCGCCCTGGGGGGTCTGACGCCAGCCCGGACCCGTGAGGTGCTGGAGGCCGGCGCCTGGGGAGTCGCGGCGGTGACGGCCATCGGGGCCGCCGCCGACGTGGAGCTGGCAGCGACGGAGTTCCGAAACGCAATCTTGGAGAACAGCCAATGACCCGATTCCTGCTGACCCTTCCGCTTCACCTCGCTCTGGTGGGCTGTACGCTGATGCCTGCCGCCCAGGCAAAAGATGCGCTGGACGAGCTCCAGGCCCGCATCATTCGGGTGAGCGAGCGCGTCACGCCCTCCGTGGTTCACATCGAGGCGGCCGTCAAGCTCAATAACCGGCGCAACCTGGTGACCGGCTCGGGGCTTCTGATGGACCCCAACGGGGTGGTGGTCACGAACGAGCACGTGGTCGAGCGCGCCGAGAAGGTCAGCGTCATCGTGCCCGGGCGGCCAGGTCGCTACCTGGCGAAGGTGGTCGGAATGGACAAGCAGACGGACCTGGCCGTTCTGAAAATCTCGCCCCGCGAGGGAGAAAAGCCCTTCCCGGTCACCCCGCTCGGTGACTCGGATCGGATCCGGGTGGGGGAGTGGGTGATCGCGATCGGAAACCCCTACGGGCTGGACGGCACCGTGTCGCTCGGGATCATCTCGGGCAAGGGGCGAGACCTCAGAACCGACAATCTGCTCAACGACTTCATCCAGACCGACGCCATGATCGACCGTGGCTCCTCGGGCGGTCCACTGATCAACCTTCAGGGCGAGGTTCTGGGCATCAACTCGCGCGGCCAGGGACGGGGCATCGGCTTTACCATTCCCATTAACACCGCCAAGCGTGTGGTAGCGGACCTGCTGGGGGAGGGCCACATCGCGCGCGGCTACCTCGGCGTGGCCATTCAGCCCCTCGACCGAGAGCTGGCCACCTACTGGGACCTCGGGGAGGTCCACGGCGTAATCGTCAACGGAGTCCTGGACGACTCCCCCGCTGCCGAGGCCGGGCTCGAGATCGGCGACATCCTGCTGCGCTTCGATGGGCACGAGCTCCGGGCTGAGAAGGACGAGGATATCGGCGCGTTCCAGCGCCTGGTCGCGCGCACAAAGGTGGGGACGGAGGTCAGGCTCGACGTCCTGCGCCAGGGCAGCCGCGAGACCCTGAAAGCCCGGCTCGGGGTGCAGCCCAAGGTGGTCCCCGACGAGGAGGAAACCCACTTCGGATTCACGGTGCAGGAGGTGACGGCCAAGCTGTTCCGTCTGCACCGGCTTGAGACCCGAGACGGCGTGCTGGTGTCGTTCGTGGAGCGGGGCTCCGAGGCCGAGGAGGCGGGCCTGGGACCCGGCGACCTGATTCAACGGATCAACCAGAAGCCGGTCGCCGAGATCGAGAGCTTCCGCGACGCGATGCGTTCGCTGCCTCCGGATACCCCGTTTCTGATCCAGGCGCGGCGCGGCGATAACGTGCGTTTCGTGCTGATCGTGCCGCGCACCTCCGACAAGCATGTCGACTCCGGCAGCGAGCCGAACGCCGGCGGCAGCTGAGGAGAGCGGTGCGGATTTTGGCGGCCCCCATCGAATACCCCGATGCCCGCTCAGGGCGACCGTTGTGTACACTTGCCCAGAGGATCATCCGATGACACGTCGCGCTATCCTGACCTCCGTCTGCGCACTCGCTGCCACCGTACTGCTTCTGTCGCAGACCCTCCACATCGACGTCG
>SMWZ01000216.1 GCA_004356455.1 Deltaproteobacteria bacterium | reverse complement strand
GGCCCAGGCTGAGGCGAGCGATCCCCACATCTTCCAGCTCGCGAAGCGTGGCGCGACACGTCGGCGCAAATACGTTGATCGGCGCCCGGATCGCCTCGTAAAGCTTCTTGAGTGTCTCCAGGTCACCCAGCATGATGGGATAGAAGCAGTCGGCACCGGCTTCGAGGTAGGCCTTCGCACGCTGCAAGGCTTGATCGAACCTCTCGTTTTCCGCCATGGTCACTCGCGGTAAGTACACGTCGGTGCGCGCGTTGATCACGAGCGGGACGCCTTCCTCCTGAGCCATCTCCCGGACTGCCTGGATGCGCTCGCATTGGAAGCCGACGTCGAACAGGACTTCGCCCTCGCGGGAGCTGTCTTCGAGGTTGATACCCACCGCTCCCGCGCGCAGGACCCGCCTCATGTTCTCGGCAACGTCCCTGGGCAGCTGCGCGTACCCGGCTTCCATGTCGGCCGTGACCGGCACGTTGACCGAGGCGGCCACGCGGCCCACCACGTCGAGCATCGCGTCAAGGGTGATCTGCTGGCCATCGTCGTAGCCCAGGGAGTAGGCGACCGCCGCGCTGGCGGTGGCGACGGCGGGGTAGCCGAGGGACTCGAGCATGCGCGCTCCGCCCGGGTCCCAGATGTTCGGCAGGAGCAGTAGGCGATCCCCATGATGCAAGGCGCGGAGCCGCTCGGCCTTCTGAACCAGATGGCTCGTAGCAGTTTGGGTCATCGGATTTCCTACACCGTACCGGCGTGGGGCTGGAAGGGCGGCGACCGAGGGCTCCAGCCCCTTTGGAAAGACACAGCTTAGCATGGGATCTGGGGCGCGCTTCCCATTTCCGCCCTCGGATGAGACGATGGCCGATCGGAAGGAGGTCTCATGACCACGCCCCAGGCACTCTCCGGAAAGACAGCGATCGTAACGGGCGCCTCGAGCGGAATCGGGCGCGCGATCGCCGAGCAGTTCGGCGCCTCCGGCGCCCACGTCTACCTGGCCAGCCGCTCGCAGGCCCCGATGGAGGAGTCAAAGAAGAAGATCGCCGAAGCCGGGGGCGAGGCCACGATCGTCGTGCTCGACGTCCGAGACGTGCAGCAGGTGCGAGAGCTGGTCGACGGGGCACTGCGCGACACCGGACGCGTCGACATCCTGGTGAACAACGCCGGTCTCTCCTATCCCGGCACCATCGCCGACGCCGACCCGGAGCACTGGCGTGCGATGCTGGAGACCAACGTGCTGGGGCTTCTCGCGGGCTCTCAGGCCGCGATCCGCGCGATGCGGCAGTGCGGCGCCGAGGGTCACATCGTCAACATCTCCTCGATCGCCGCGCAGCGCAGCGACTCGGGAGTGTACGGTGCCACGAAGCACGCCGTGAATTGCATCTCCGCGACGCTCCGCTCGGAGCTCGAGGAGGATTCGATCCGGGTGATCAACGTGATGCCAGGCGCCATCGTGACTAACTTCGCACGTAACTTTGATCCCGAGTTCCTGGCGGGCTTCATCAAGGCGTCGGGTGTGGAGGTCGAGCTCAAGCGGGGGGAGAAGCTTCCAGACGAGGTGCTCGAGAAGGTCCAGCCGCTCATGAAGCAGCTAGTCGGAAGTCCCGAAGACGTCGCGAGCGCCGTGCTCTACGCGGTGACCCAGCCCATTTGCGTGAACATCGCCGACATCGTCGTCCGCCCGCCGAAGCAGCTCAATCTGTAGCCCCGGGCAGGCGCTGTATAGGGCTTGATCTAACGGGATGAGCGGACTGGGTCCGGGGATCATGCAGGCGTGTTCGGTTGAGCCTCTCGAGGCGTCGCAGGGCGGAGATGGGCGCTAGCATCAGGACCCGCGGGCCAGTTTCTGGAACTCGGAAGCGATGAGTTCGGAGGTTGGGGACTGGTGGGTGGCCCTCCAGTCGCGCCAGGGGAAGATGGTCTCCCAGCGGTGGAGCTTCTCGAAGCTGAGGGTCGCCGTCACTAGCTCTTCGTGGTCGCCGGCTTCGGCATAGATGTGGCTGAAGCGGGGGAAGGCGGGGCCGGCGATGGTGCTGTGGCCGAGGAAGTCCGGGGCGCGGGCTTCCTGGAGGCGGCCGGCGGCATAGCTGTTGGCGGAGTCGGGGCCGCCGACCTGGTTGGCGCTGACCGCGTAGCAGAGATTCTCCTGGGCGCGGGTCGCGGTCGTCTGGACCATGTAATCGCGCTTGCCGGGGCCGGCGAAGGTCGCGCAGCAGTTCAGGATGAGGCGCTCGCCCTTCAGGGCGAGCAGGCGCGTGAGCTCCGGGTTGAACCAGAAGTCGTAACAGATCATGACGCCGATCGGGCCGAAGCGCGTCTCAAAGACCGGAAGTGCGTTGCCGGGCTGGAACGTGACCCCCTCGGTCACCCACGGCAGCGAGCCGAGGTGGAGCTTGCGGTAGGTACCCTGGATGCCATCGGGACCGACGACTGCAGCCGCGTTGTACAGGACCCCGGCATCGTGCGGGTCGCGCTCGGCCAGGCCGAACACCGCATACAGGTCGAGCTCGCGAGCCAGCTCGGCGACCCGCTCGGTCGAGGGGCCGGGCACGGTCTCGGCCAGGTCGTGGTGGTAGTCACAGTGTTCCGCCCCCGAGTGGCAGGGGTCGCACCCTCCACATCCCACTAGCGCCTCTTCGGGGAATGCCATGATGTCGACGCCCTAGGACGCGGCCTCGCGCAGGTTGGCCTCGATCTTGGCCAGGTTGGCCGCCTTATCACCGGGAATCGGCGTGAAGTTCGCGGCCCCAACGATGACGACCTTCTCGTAGCTCGCATATCGCTCTGGGATCATCTGGATCTCTCCTTGCGTCCGGGGCAGCGCCCGAACTCCGATTATGGCACGCGTATCCCGGAGATTCATGGGCGCTGTAACCCAAAGGGGCGTCGGCTCGTATGTAACCCGAGGAGACGTGAGTGCATCTGATGGTTGTGACTGACCTTGCGGCTATGTTACGCGATCCTGAATGGAGGCTCCCCGACTCGATGCGAGCCCGAGCGCGTATCGTGGTCTCATCATTTGTAGATCCGGACGAGCCTGTCTCGGATGAGGTCCCCGGGCTCGAGTTCCTCGATGGTACGGCCGTAATCGCGAGCGCCGGTGCGGAGCTCCAGCACGAGCTCGCGAGCTACCGTGAATACCGCCGCTATCGCGAAACCGTTGTGCAGGGACTTGCGGACTCGGAGGCACGTCCGGCTCTGGAAAAGCTCCTGGTGGCGAAGCGCAGGCAGCTCCGTACCAGGATCCAGGACAAACGCCCGCGCATTGAAGAGAGCGCTCGCTTTTTCGGGCGGCTGCTCACGCGCCGGAACGGGAGCGGTCCCCCCCGCTCCTCGACTCCCCGCATCCCGCGTACGATCAGGGTGTAGGTCCGTTGCCGACTGCGTTTATCCTCGCCGGAGATACGTACCACTTCACGCTGTATTCGAAGAACCGCGGCACTCACTAAACGACGTATTGGCGTTTGCTGGGGTCAGCCTGTATAGGGGCCTGATCTAACGGAATGAGCGGTTATCGTGCCCCAAAACCGCCCTTATATGACCTATACTCCCGAACCGGCCCTCTTCGAACAGTTCGTCGATTGTGACTAAAACACACGCCCAATCGAGCCAGCTCGCTAGAATGGGCGCATGTCTCATCGCACTTCGCTGCACCGGCCTGCGCCCTCCCCTGTCACTCTTCGACCAAATCGATCGCCCTTCGATCTTGGACGAATCGGATCGGAGGCCGACTCATGATCGAGACCCTGTCCATCATTCTGGGGCTGGTGCTGGCGATCCATCTCTTTCGCCAATACTGGTTCAACCGGCAGTTGCCGCAAGTCCATTGCATGGAGTCCGATGGCAAATTCTATTCAGCTGGCGAGACCAGCCTTGCGATCAAGCGACCGGAATCAGGGGCGACCAGGACCCTGCTCTGTTTTCCCGGCTTCCTCGAAGACACGCGCTACTTCCTATCGCTCTACGAGCGCAGAGGCTACGAGCTCATCCTGATCAACAACGCGAACTACCATTCGCCGTTCGATATGAAGGACAGCCAAGAGCTCTCCTGGGATCCGAACCCCCATCAGCCTGGCTCCATTGAGTACGACGGTTTTCATGTCGCACAGGCCGTCAAGCACCTCGCCACGACGGATCACATCGTTCTCCATGGCCATTCACGAGGGGGTGCTGTGGTACTGGACGCAGGCCGTCAATTCCCCGAGATCATGAAGGACGAGACGAAGCAGATTTCCGCCCTGCTGGAGGCCGCCGTGCTACCGCAGGGAACCCCGGCCGGAGGCACACGAGGACCCGTGCTGGGTGCTCTCACGCTCTACCTGATGCCCATCTTCCTTGGCCTGTCTCGCAACATCTCCGAGGCGCGCCTCCTGAAGCTTCCCATGATGAAGCCGACCAATCAGCTGAAGACTGGGCTGCTCCAGACGCTCTTCTGCAACGCGAAGAGCTATGCCACGTGTGTCGAGAACCTGCGTAACATCACCGAGTGGCAAGAGAAGCATCGCTACGATCTCTACGAGAACTACCACGAGATAACGGTCCTGATAGGCGAGCGAGACGACGTATTGAGCAAGAAGGCCATGACTGCCAGCGCCAACGAAGGCGCCAAGCGAAACCCGCGGGTCAGAGTCGTCGAGACGACCGAAACCAATCACTACATCAGCCTCGAAACGCCCGACGCGATCTACGACGCTCTGGGTGCGGAGTAGCGGCGGATTCAGCGCGCGTTGGGAGCCAGGGCCTCAAGGATGCGCAGGTCGGCGCCCGGCTGGCCGTCTGCCCGGAAGGGCTGGATGCAGACGTGGTCGGCCCCCGCGTCGTGATGGGCCTGGACGCGCGCCGCGATGGCCTCCTCGTCCCCCCAAGCAACGATCGCGTCAATCAGGCGATCGCTCCCTCCGTCCGCGAAGTCCGCGTCGTCGAAGCCCTGCCACTTCCAGCCGTTCTGGTAGTTCGGAAGCGAGAGGTAAACCCTCAGATTCTGCCGCGCGATGGCGCGCGCCTTCGTCGCGTCTGTTTCGAGCAGCACCATCTGCTCGGGACACAGCAGGGGGCCTTTGCCCAGGATCGCGCGCGCCCGCGCCGTATGCTCGGGCGTCACGTTGTAGGGATGGGCGCCGCTCGCCCTCTCGCCGGCCAGCCTCAGCATGTTCTCCCGCAGCGCCGCCAGCACGATGGGCGCCTCCTGCTCGGACTCCGGCCCCTGGTAGACGGCCTTTTCCATGCTCTCGAGGTAGCTGCGCATGGTGCTCACCGGCTTGCCATAGCGGTGGCCGCGTAGCCCAGACACCATCGGTTCATGCGAGACACCCATGCCCAACACAAAACGTCCGCCCGAGACCTCCGCCAGTGTCTTCTGAATGGCGCGCATGGTCATGGCATCGCGCGCGTAGATGTTGGCGATGCCCGTGGCCAGATGGAGCCTCTCGGTCCGAGCGGCCAGGTAGCCGAGGAGAGCGAACGGGTCGCGGCCTACGGCCTCGGGCACCCAGAGCGTGGAATAGCCCCAGTCCTCGAGCCGCTGGCAGAAGACCGCGGCCTCGGGCGCGGGAAGCACATCGAGCCACGTCCATACACCGAGCCGTCCGAGTTCAATCTGCCCTGGACCCGTTACCATTCCAACCCCCTGCTGTTGCGATCGTCAGAACTAGCGGCACTGTGCTGGCTACCTCTTACCCCGTTCAGAGATATCGCGAAGGGAGAGGATGAATGAGCAGCCTTGTAGCCTACAAACTCGAGCACCCGATCTGTACCATCACCCTCGATGATGGCAAGGTCAACTGCCTGTCTCTGCAGATGCTGGCCGGGATCAATGCAGCTCTGGATCGTGCCGAAAAAGATCGTGCGGCCGTAGTGCTGACTGGTCGCAAGGGCAAATTCAGCGCCGGATTTGATCTCGCGGCACTTGGCAAGGGTGGTAGCGATGCCATCGATATGATGATTAACGGCTTCCGCCTGGCCGAGCGCCTGCTCTCGTTTCCCATGCCAGTCGTCGTTGCCTGCCCTGGCCACGCCCTGGCCATGGGCTCGTTCCTGCTTTTGTCGGCGGACTATCGGATCGGCGTTGACGGTGCCTACAAGATTGGAGCCAATGAAGTGGCGATTGGCCTGACGATGCCGCGATTTGGCGTGGAGATTTGCCGGCAGCGCCTGGCGCCTGCCCATTTTCACCGCGCCGTTATTTGCGCTGAAATCTATTCCCCGGCCGGAGCTGTCCAGGCCGGCTTTCTCGACCAGGTCATTCTCGAAGATAAGCTGATTGCTGCAGCCCGCGACAAGGCCACGGCATTGGCCGGCCTCAATATGCCCGCGCACACAGCTACCAAACTGCGCGCGCGGCACGAGGCGTTGCAGGCCGTTCGCAAGGCGATCGAAGCGGACGAAGCCGACCTGCGCTCGTAGCGCGTAGTAAACTCCTGAAAACGGTCGACGCCTGACGGTTACGGAGCGACGATGACCGCGGCCACGCTGGACTCATGCCCCACGCGGAAGCGGGCGTGTACGGGCTGGCCATCGAGCTCCCAGTCGGCGACGTAGTCGCCGATCGTCGCGCGCAGCTCGACGAGGCCATCCGCATCGGCGGTCTCGATCGATCGTGTGCGCCAACGGTCGTTTAAGAGCGCCAGGATCGCGGCCCCGTGGCGTGTGATGTTGCGATCGTCGTCCCAGAAGCCCACGTCGAACTCGTCACGACCGGCGATCTTGTTCCACGCGCCCCAGAAGACGATCTGCTCGACCGACGGATGCCCCCACCATACGCGCATCAGGGCCTCGGCCTGGGCGGCCCGAGCCTCGGGGTCGTCCGGCGCGATGAAGTTGGTCTCGGTGATATGGATCGGGAGGCCGGTCTCCGCCAATGTTTCGAGGGCGACCTGGTAGTCGTCGATTCGCGTGCGCTGGCTGAGGTCGACCGGAATCCCCACGAACGCCACGCCGGGAACGAAGTGACCCTGCTGGCCCAGGGCGTCAATCGGAACGCCCCGACCAAGCAGCTCGAGCACGCGGTCGCGCACCGTCGTGGCGAAGGGGCCCGGAAGACCGGTGAAGACCTCGTTGATCCACTCGTTGAAGACGAGTCGTGCGTCGGGGTCGGCGGCGTGGGCCCAGCGAAACACGTCCTCGGCGATCTCGGGCCCGAGGCGATCGATGTACCACTGCGTGAAGGGCTGAAGGGTCTCGTTGGTGGCATCGTAACTCAGGATGCGACCGCGAAAGCGAGCTACTGACTCGGTCACCCATGTACGCATGAGCTCCCGAAGCTCGCCTTTCTCGGACTCGCTCAGATCCGGGTCGGGGAAGAGCCCAACGATCCACGACGGCACACCCGACGATGAGAGCGGCGGGCCGTTACCCCACATCAGCGTATGACCCTTCACCGTGAGCCCGAGCGATCGCGCCCACTCCACGATCTCTTCGGCGGCCACGAAATCGTAGACGCCCTGCTCGGGCTCGGTGCGCCTCCACTTGAAGGTATTCTCGATGACCGCGGTCCGGATGTATTTCGTCGCGATCTCGGTGAAGAAGGCCCGGTCATTGGGATCCTGGAGCTTGAGCAGATCGATCGCGATGCCGAAGTCGAAGCCGTGCTTGATCTGCGTCACGGTGACCTGCGCACCAGGGGCCCCGATCAGAAGTCGCAACGGCCGCGTCCGGATCGCCTCTGCCCGCGCGTCTGCGGCTTCGACCACCGCACGCTCCGCCGCGTCGATCAGGGAGAGATCGGCCGGCTGGCCCGTTGGGAGATCGGGAAGCTCGGCGACTCCATCGATCATCGAGACGACTCCGTAGCCACATGCGGCCTCGCTCGCGCCGCGCGCTCGTGCACAGTGGGCCCGGCAAAGCGGGTTGTCATCGAAGCGGCAGCGACGCCGGCAAACGCGATCGTCCGCCCGCGCTTCCCGCCGGCACGAGCGGCCGGCCTTGCGGCACTCCAGGGCATCCCCGGGATCCGCGCACGCGAACGCGCAGGGATCGGCAACCGTTCCGCAGAGCGCGCGTCCCCGGGATCGATCCTCGTGACAACCGGCGCGGCAGCCGCGGACATCGGTCGCCACGTTGCACGCTTCACGGCACGCCCGCGCCGCGTGACGCACAGAGGCCAGGCAGCTCTTTCCCGCCTGCGGACATGCGCCGGCTTCGGCGGCCGCCGGATCGCCAAGGACCCCCAGAGCCACCGCAACGACCAGCCACCACGCACGCATGGCGGCAGTGTATCAGGCAGGGCGTAGTCTCTGAACAACATCTTCGACGACGGGATGGTGAACGGGAGGAGGAGAAAGTATTCACTCCGGGGCCTATATAGGTCAGACCTCGCGTATGGCGGAGATTTTTGCGTCTGGAGGCGATCGAGTAGCTGGAGCGGCATCACCCGCCCGCTGCTAGGCTGTCGGTTCGCGGAAGGAGGGGACGATGGGCAGCAAACTCGAAGACGACGCGCGAGAGACCTATCGGCGATTCGTCAACCGGCGTGACAAGATCGATGAGGGCGCCAGCTCCTGGGCGGAGCTCGCGGACTTCTTCACAGAGGATGCGGCCTATATCGATCCCGCCTGGGGCCGCATCGAGGGACGCGAGGCGATCCGCGAGTTCTTCGTGGACTCTATGGCCGGACTTACCGGTCACGGCTGGTCGACGCCAGAGAACTGGATCATGGTCGAGGGGCCTCGCGTCGTGAGTCAGTGGGACCAGGTCCTTGGCCACAAGGAAGACGGCTCCCCGTGGTTGGTGGCCGGACTCTCGATCCTCTACTACGTCGGGGATGGTCTCTTCTGTTACAGCCACGATATGCTGAACATGGCCCATATCGGGCAAACCATGAAGACGATGCAATGGAGGCCGCCCACCGAGATGGTCTATCCGCCCAGAACCGTGAATCGCGACATCAAGCTCCCCACCGCCTGGGCGCATCTCGAGAAGAACCGGCCCTAGCTCAAGAGCTGACCCCAAAACCGCCCTTAGATGACCTAGACTCAACCTAAGAAGCAAGGAGGTCCCATGCCTACCCGTTTCAATCACATGGAGCTGACGCTTCCCGCGGGGAGCCTGGAGGAGCCGGAGCGCTCGGCCATCACGCGCTTCTACGGCGATGTCTTCGGCTGGCGCGGCCTGGACGTGAAGCTCATCGGCGCGAACGACCTGCTGCTGGCCGTGGACGAGGAGGTGAGCCAGTTCATCCTGCTGGTGGAGCAGGAGAATCCCATGCACTCCCCCAGCTTCGACCACCTGGGCCTGCTGCAGGAGACGCGCGAGGAGGTGGACGAGCTTCTCGAGCGCTGCCACAAGCAGCGTGAGCTGGACGAGCGCGTCCGGATCAAGGAGTACACCGATCTGGTGCAAGGCGACCTGACGGTTCACGCCTTCTACGTCAAGTACCTGCTGCCCATCTGGCTCGACGTCCAGGTCCTGAGCTGGAAGCCGGGTACGGGCCCGACCCACCGCTGGAGCTACTCCTGAGTTCTCTCTTGCTGATTCTGGAGAGTCGAAGGCAGTAGGGTTGAGCTAGACCCCAGCTGGGCAGGAGCCACGGCGAGCTCTCGGTTGCCCTAGAGGATGTACTCCATCACGTCGATCCCGAACTCGGCGGCATTCAGGGCCTCTAGGATCTGCAGCGGGTCTTGCTCCTTGGCATGCTCAGCGAGGTCAACAGTCTCCTCCTGGATCGAACGTCCGTCCGCGCTCAGAAGCAAGGTCACCACTGGAAAGTGGCGCAAGGCGTGCTCCGCCGTTGCCCCAACCACGATCCCGACCGAGCTGTCCGAAAGGCGAACGACGGTCCCCAGCGGGTAGAAGCCAACCAGGTTCAAGAAACTGCGCAGCAGGGCCTGATCCAGCTGGTCGCGCTGGGAGTGATAGAGGAGTGCGAGTGCCTTCGGTGGTGAGATCGACGCGGAGCGGTAGACGCGGGCACTCGTCATTGCATCGTAGCGATCCACGATTGCCACGATTCGGCTGAGGAGCCCGATCGGTCGTCCGGCCGCGGTCGCGGGGTAGCCGGAGCCGTCCAGATTCAGATGGTGCTCGTACGCTCCGAGCGCGACGCCGATCGTATCGGGGGACACTCCCTGCTTGGTCGCGATGGAAATGAACCCCTCGACCGGATGGCGCTGGATCACCTTCCTCTCCTCCGGCGTCAGGCGACCGGCTTTGTTGAGCACCTCCTTTGGTATGCAGAGCTTTCCCAGGTCGTGCATCATCCCGGCTTGTCCAACGATGTAGAGCTGACGCCGCGTCAGTCCGACCGCGCGTCCGAGTGCGATCGCAGACACGCCCACGTTCACGGAGTGATTGAACGTGTATTCGTCGTAGTTCTTCACACTCGTCAGGAACATCGCGAACTCGGAATTGCTATCGATGCTCTCGATCATCTCCTGTACCACGCGCTTGACTCGCCGTAGGTTGATCCGATCTTTCTCACGCGCTTCGTGGAAGAGCCCCTTGATGACGCCGATCGCTCGCAGGTAGATGCGCTTCTGGACCTGCTTCTGGTCCACCGTATCCTCGGGCGGCTCGTCGGGCGCGACATCGAACTCGATGTGAGTCACACCCATGACCGCCATCTCCCGAACCAGCTCGTCCGGACGCGCGTCTCCTTCCGAGTCCTCCAGAAGCAGCCGGGCGAACGTCTCGATCTCGCCCGTATCGACCTCTGGGTCGATTCGTAGAGTCGCGACGCCGGCTGCCCCCAGCACGTCCAGGAGCCGCTGATAGCTGGCCGACCCGACTGAACCCTCCCGCACACGTATACCATCGATGAAGAACGAGTCTGCCCGAATCGCCAGAACGACGTCGGCATCGCTTTCTGCGAGATCGTGCAGAGTAGAGCGAATACGGTCGGCGGCCGAGTGCACGGCATCGTGCCCGGGCCCGTACAAACGGGTCGCCTTGAACAGCGCCATCCAAAGAACAATCATCTCGCGGCCAAGGAGGATCTTGCGAACGTCATGCTCTTCGGTGTTCACGACCCCTCCTTCCGGGAGCTGACGAATGCTGCCCCGCAGACCGTCGCGAGCTCTGCGTTTTTGCTCTGCGCGAGGTTGGCGAGAAGCTGGATGGCTGAACTTGTGCCAATGCGAGCCAGCGCATCGGCACAGCGCTCCCAGTCTCCCGAGCTGCGCCGGCCGAAGAATCGCCTGGGCTGGAGGCGCTTGCGAAGGAACGGCACGGTCTTTTCGCCGCCGATCGCGGCGACCGCGCGAAAGAGCGCGTTCTTCTCCTGATCGCTCAGACCCACGAACTCGCGAGACTGGACGCGGGCGAGGAGCGCTTCGTGATCGAGGTGCGGGCATCCCCTGGTCAGGGCCAAGAGGGCGATGATCCGACAAGACGGATCGTCGTCATTCATCGCCACGTCCAGGAGCCTCTCGAGTGCGCGGTCCTCGTGAGTCACTGCGAGCGTCCGGACGATCTCCCGGCGGAGCGCCTGTGGCGCGGCGGGAAGCTTTTCGATGAGTACGGGGATCGCTCTTGGGTCTCGGAGCTTATAGAGCACGCGCGTGAAGCACACACGCGTCTCCTCGCTACCGCGGCGAAAGCACTCGAGGACGGTTTCAAAGGCGGGGTCGCCCATCATGACGAGCACGTCGATGTACAAACGCCGTGCAGTCTCCTCGTTCGAGGCCTCCAGGAATTCGCATACGGTGTCCGGGACGTCATCGCCGAGAAGGAGCAGGATGCCTGCGACCAATTCGGGCGGACAGATCCTGGCTTCGAGGGCACGCTGGAGATCCGAGAGCCGATCCGGTCGCGACATGCGCGTCAGCGACTCGCGAATCGCTGGGCCGGCCGCCTCTGGAGCCTGGTCCCGGAGTCGCTCGAGGATACTCAGCGCGATGTGGAAGCGCCCTTCGGAAAGCAGACGCTGAAAGGTGGCCTCGAGCAGGCGCACCAGATCGGCCGTCCGCGCTTCGGCCTCACCGAGAGAGAGGATCTCGAAGATCGCCCCCACGAAGCTCTCCCAGGGAGGATGAACCTTCGCTGCCTCGACTTCCTCCGCGATGCGCTGCGCATCCTCCGACGACACTCGAAAGGCCTCATCGGGAGGCGGCGGGATGTTCAGCTCGCTGGAGGCGTCGGGAAGCTCCTTGATCTCCTCGGTTGGTGTCTCTTTGCCCTCGAGTACGTCATCAGGAGACTCGAGATCGATGTACGGGTCCACCGCCAGGATCTGAACGTGCGGCAGGTCGGCTTCCCAGAGCCGGGTGACGTAATCCTCGCTAAGGTCGTCGGCGTCTATGGGCAGGGCCATAGCCAGCGTGAACCGCCTGAGCTCATCGAGCTCCAGCCCCCGGCGCATCCGAAGCGCGCGGACCCCATCTCTGTAGAGCCTCCCGGGCAGGTCCGTCGGCACGAGGGTCTCCAGAAGTGGCAGCTTTTGCCACGCGAAGCCGTCCATCTTCACTTCGAGGTCGAGCGGCAGGATCGCGTCGAGCTTCCGCGCCGAATCTGCGAGTGCCTCCTCACACGCCGGGTGGTGCAGCGGGTACGTACGAACGGTGCGCTCGGCCCGCAACAGCGACTGCACCGCCAATACAACGGACTCC
Source organism: Deltaproteobacteria bacterium (assembly GCA_004356455.1). GTDB lineage: Bacteria > Myxococcota_A > UBA9160 > SZUA-336 > SZUA-336 > SMWZ01. The sequence goes on along the minus strand of SMWZ01000216.1, from coordinate 2,816 downwards.
GGAACCGCCTCGGTCGACACCGTATTCGACACCGCCTACTGCATCGTCCCGATCCGACCGTCGCTTTACGGCGCAGAAGGCGACGCCGGCGCCAGCTGGCGGAAAGAGTCAACGGAGCGGTCGCCCGATCAGTTCCTGGCCTGCCCTCTTCCACGGGACGTCCGCCCCAGCATCGTGGACAGCCTGCCCTACTCCGGGAGAACCCGGACAGCCGGTCGAAGACCCCGGACGCACTCCAGCGGGACGCAGCCCTCCGGAGCGCACGGCGGCACCTGGAACTGCCCGCTCGGTTCCTTGCCCCAACCGCCACCGCCCGCCGCTGTATAGGCCTAATTTAACGGAATGAGCGCTTATCGGACCCCAAACCGGCGCAGGAATCAACACTTCCGGGTGTTAATTTCGGGTTAACTTCCGGGTGCCGTTGGACGCAACCCGGCTAACCCCTCGGAATCATGGTAAGCGCGCGGAGGAGCGAACCCCGGACCGGCGGATTAAGAGACGGCAAAGAGCCCGAGGAAGAGCCGTAAGTAGTTGATTTGGCGTTGCACGAAACGGCGCGGAGCGGCACCAAGAGGCGACGCGGACGGCACCAGACGGCACCCGGTTTTCGGCAACCCCGAACAACCACTCGATGTCTTGAGACTTTTGATCAGTGAATCGAGCGCCTGAGCAGGAGGCGCTGTCGTCCAGAAGAAAAGCACGCCCGCGATCGCTCCAGCGAGAGATCGTCGTGCCGTTGCGAGCTGGCCCGAACGACGACTGCCATCGTAGATCCTCCCATCACGCCAGACTGCCCGAGGAATATCCTAAGGACCCTGCCTCTTCAGCTTGAACACACCCTTCACATTGCTAGCTTGACCTTCGACGTAACTCATCCCCCAGCAATTCTGCACCGTGCTTTGGACTTGGATGTTGTAGGTCGAATCGGGGTCGAGCTCTTGTTGGATGTCGGGAATCGGCAAGAAGACACCTTTGCCGATCACCATGACCTTGGCCTTCCCGGGGAACCCGCCCTTGAGTAAGATCTTCTTGATCCCGGCGTTGCTCAAGGCTTTGTCGCTGTACTTGAAGCCCTCCGAAATCTTCTTCCAAACACCTTGCGGCGGAGCCTTCATCTCGAACTCGAGCTCTCCGTCCTTGTAGAGGCACAGCAGAATGGAATCCTCATCGGTCGGATCTCCGTAGTCAGCCTGTGATTGTCCAATCCCGGAGCCTTTCAACCACTTGAAAATCACCTTCGCTTTGCCTGTCACCACGTTACCCACCTGACCCTTATCCGCAACAATCGTGATGTTGAGACCCTGCTGGTTGCAGTTCTCCGCCGGCACAGCGGGGCAGCCGACTTCTCCAAAATCAAACTCACTTGCCGTCGAGCTCAGGATGGTGATCTCGATATCCCCGTCGCCCTGAAGCACGCGAGCCGACACACAAGCATCCGGATCGGCCGTGCCGGGAGCACCGGTGCATCCTGGCACGAAGATACCATCTTTGAATACTGCGATGCTGGTTTCATCCTCGCCTTCGGGAATGATCGTTGCGTCCAGCTCGAACACCAGGACGAGTGGATTGCTCGCCGTGGCGTCAGGCGCCGTAATCTCCACCTCCTGCCCGAAAAACCTGAAGGCGGTGGCCGTGCCCGTGATGGGACCCTCATCGATGCTGATGCTGCCGCCGTTCGGGGTGGTGACCGTCGTCTCAACCGGGTCAGATGCTGTTGCGCCATCACCACCAAACTCGGTATCGGTCGTCACCATGCCGCCAGGGCCGACCGAACCGCCGGCTACCTCTCCGCCCTCGTCCATGCAGAATTCGTCGCAGCCATCGTTGTTGGGGTCGTTACCGTCATCACACTGCTCGCCGGCGGCTGGGTTCGTGAAGCCGTCCCCGCATTCCGCGAGCGTACAGTCTGCATCGCAGAAGGGCGAGCTGGCAAGAGCCATGCGGGGGTCCGGGGTAGCCCCGGTGCCCGGATCACATTGCTCACCGGGTTGTACCAACCCGTCTCCGCATGATGCCTCCAACTGACAGGCCGGGTCGCAACCATCGCCACTCGCGGAGTTGCCGTCATCGCACTGCTCATAGAGATCCAGGATGCCGTCACCGCAGAACTCCGCTTGGGCCAGCCTCGGGCTGAACGCCAAGAGCGCGGCTCCGCCGAGGATCAGGACCCCCCGCACGAGGCCCCGGAAGGGCAGTGCAACTGCCAAGGCAATGAGCAAACATCGGAGTTTCATGGAATGCCCTCCATTGATCGCTATTGGGTACGCGGCGAGTCATCCTCCACGAGTACCACGGACGGCGCCGGCAGGACTCCGCCCAGAAAACCGAGCGTTACACTCAACTCATAGTCGGCGAACGTAGGATCGGTGCAATCCCCCCGAAACAGGTCCACGAAAACGGCGAGCTGGCATGACCCATCTCCAGTCACCCCGAAGCTGAGTGATTGACATCTATCAAAGACGGGTGGAGGGAACGTGCAATCGAAGAACGATCGAGCATCGGACCCGTCACCCGTCGTGCAGACCACGTCCATCGCCAGGGTTGCGGCTGTCTCGGGATTCGTCGTGTCGACTCGAGCCTTGACTGTGATCTGCCCCTCCTTTACCGGGAACTCCCAAACGTCGAATGAGGATTCGAGAACCCCACCGGAGGTGAGTTTGCACGGCTGCAGATCCTCTCTCAAGACAGACAGAGGCTGGAACGGCAAGTCATCCCCGAGGAGTGTTCGGGACGCATCGAATCCATCCACCGATACCGAGAGCGCGTACTCGGCGACAGTGGTATCGGTACAACTACCCGCAAACCCGGACGCGAAG
>SMWZ01000215.1 GCA_004356455.1 Deltaproteobacteria bacterium | reverse complement strand
CTCCGAAAAGTTCCCGTTCACGGAGGCGGCGGACGCTCATCACTACATCCAGGACCGCAAGAACATCGGCAAGGTGCTGCTCCTGCCCTGATGCATGGGCCCCTGCGACTCAGCCTCGAGCGCGGACACGCGGGCAGCCGTGGTGGCGTGCTGGACCCTGGGCTCAGTCGAGCTGAATCGTACCGCTGACGCTGACGCTCACCTCGCTGCTTCCCGCCTCGACCGCCGGCCGCGTAACCGATTCAGCGTGGAGCGCCATGTGTCGCCCCCCCCGGGGGGCGGGAGGCCTGGGCGGTGCGCCCGAAGTGCGGATGTCGATCTCCACGATTCGATAGCTGGCGGCGGCGAGGTTCTCCCGCACGATCTCCGCGCGTTGCTTGAAAATGTCGAGGGCGGCATCGATGAGCTCGTTCTCCGTGGCACGTCGCACCTCGCGTGATACCGTGAAGGTGAGAGATCCGAGCTGCAAGCGACTCTGGAGCTCTCCGATCAGAACGGTCATGCGATCCGTGTCCGAGCTTTCCAGTCGAAGCTGTTGACTGGCACGCCAGGCCACGATCGCGCCCTCCCTGCGGATGGGATAGGTCTGGTAGCCACCGCTCTGCACCGTTATGCCGGGAGCGTTGCGGGACTTCGCGAGCGCCCAGGTCATGGCCTGATTGATCATATCCGCGAGCTTGGCCGGACTCCGATCCTCCAACTCGGCTGAAAGCACGGCCTGCATCAGATCATTCGCCACCTGCTTCGAGCTCTCCGCCTGCAGGCTGACTCGATTCATGGCGTCTTCGCCCGCTTCGTCCCCGCGTGCCGCGCTGGCGCACGCAAGAGCCAGTGCAACCACGAGTGTGACGGCGGTTTCTTTCGAGTAGTTCTGCAGCGTCATCAGAGCCCTCGGGGAGCAGTTCTGCCTGAGCTTAGCAGCGGCACCTATGAACGTCTCTGAGCGCTCGTTCTCAGTGCCGATGGCGGTGGTGAAGGTCCGGCCAGTGCGGATGGGCGTGCTCGTGCCGTTCGTGGCGGTGCCAATGCGTGTGGCGCGTTGACGGCGGAAGTCCCCCATGCGGGTGGGAATGATGGCCATCGTCATGACAGTGGCTGTGGATATGCTCCAGCGGCTCGTGCACGTGCGTGTGCGTGTGTTGGCTGAAGAAGAGCAGCGTGACGGAGACGATCAGAAGTCCCGCCCCCAGCAGGTGCGCCACGGCGAAGGGCTCGTCCAATAGGCCGAAGGCGAGGCCCGCTCCCACGAACGGCGCAGTAGCGAATACGGCCTGCGCCCGCGTAGCGCCTAGCTGCTGCGCCGAGGCGATGTAGAGCGCGATACTGGCGCCGTACGCGAGGGCACCAACGACCAGCGCGGCGAGCACGACCCCAGGCCCCGCGTGGAGCGGAGCCAGGCCCAGCCCGAGCCCGAGGTTCGTCGCACCCGCGATCGTGCCCTTCCAGAGCGTGCTGCGCGCCGGACTGAGGCCGTCGATGAGCGCCGTCAGCTGGTTATCGATCCCCCAGCACAGACAGGCCGCAGCCACCAGCAGTCCCGCAGCCAAACCCGGCCCACCCTCCGCGAACGAGATCAAGACCCCGGCTGCAAGCGTGCCGCCTACGCCGAGCCAACCGAGCCGTCCCAGGTGCTCGCGGAAGACCCAGACCCCGAGCGCCGCCGTGGCGGCCATCTCCAGATTGAGCAGCAGCGAAACCGAGCCTGCGTGTGCGAGTTGAAGCCCCAGCAGCAGCAGTACGGGGCCCACGATCCCACCCAGAACGACCGCACCCGCGAGCCGGCCGCGGTTCGCGCGATCGAGCTGCAGCACTCGACGCCGAGCGGGCTCCCGATACGCCAGCGGTGCCACGCCCAGCGCCGCGCCGAGGTAGAGCAGGCCGGCGAGCTGGAACGGAGTCAGCTGCTCAAGCAGCAGCTTGCTGGCCGGCGTGGACGCGCCAAAGAGCACGGCCGAAACCGCGGCGAGTACGAATCCGAAGGCCCCTGCAGCGCGCGCCGGCTGGTCTGTCTCGCCGGAACTCCCGGAATAGGACACTCGCTAAAGCTCGACGTCCCGCAGCCGCAGGGCGTTCCCGATCACCGAGAGCGAGCTCAGTGTCATGGCTGCGCTCGCAAGCATGGGATTGAGCAAGAGTCCGGTTAGCGGATACAGCACGCCCGCCGCGACGGGTACGCCCAACGCGTTGTAAACGAACGCGAAGAAGAGATTCTGGCGAATGTTGCGCATCGTGCGCCCGCTCAGGGCGCGCGCGCGTGCGATGCCGCGCAGGTCGCCCTTGACCAGCGTGACGCCCGCGGTTTCCATCGCCACATCGGTGCCCGTGCCCATGGCGATCCCGACTTGTGCCTGCGCCAGCGCGGGAGCGTCGTTGATCCCGTCGCCCGCCATGGCCACCACGGCCCCTGCGGCTTGCAGCTCCTTCACCCGCCGCGCCTTCTCATCGGGCAGCAGCTCCGCCTCGACCCAGTCGAGGTCCAGCTCCCGACCCACCCTCTCCGCTGTGGTGCGGTGGTCGCCGGTTAGCATCACGATGCGAACCCCCGCCGCGCGCAAGAGTGCGAGAGCCGCCGGCGTCGTATCCTTGATGCGGTCGGCCAGCGCGATTAAGCCCGCGAGCGCGTTGTCGATGGCCACGAAGATGACGGTCGCGCCCTCGGCACGCAGCGTCTCGGCCGTCTCGAGCAAACTCTGTGGATCCACCCCGTGATCCTGGAGCAGCTTGCGGCTACCGAGCACCACCTGCCGGCCTTCCACTCTACCGACGACCCCCTGGCCCGTAATGGACTCGAACTCGTCCGGCTCTTTAGGCGTAATGCCGCGTCCCTGCGCACCCGCCAGAATGGCGCCGGCCAGCGGGTGCTCGCTGCCGCGTTCGAGACCGGCCGCCAGCGACAGCAGCTCGCTCTCGCTCCAGCCCGGGCTCGGCCGCACCGCCACCAGGCTCGGCCGGCCCTCGGTCAGCGTCCCCGTCTTATCCACCACCAGCGTGTCGACCTGCTCCAGCGTCTCCAGCGCCTCCGCGTTCCTGAAGAGCACTCCCGCACGCGCCGCGCGCCCCGTGCCCACCATGATCGACATGGGCGTAGCCAGGCCCAGGGCACACGGGCAGGCGATGATCAGCACCGCCACGGCGTTGACGATGCCGTAGGACATGCTCGGGGCCGGACCCAGCAACGCCCACACGCCGAAGGTTGCGATCGAGACCCCCACAACCGCGGGCACGAAGTAGACCGCCACCGCATCCGCCACGCGTTGGATCGGGGCGCGACTGCGCTGGGCCTCGCCCACCATGCGCACGATCTGAGCGAGCAGCGTATCCGCACCCACGCGCTCGGCCCGCATCACGAATGTGCCCCGACCGTTCAGCGTCGCCCCTGTCACGGGCTGGCCGGGCGTCTTCTCGACCGGGATCGGCTCACCCGTCAGCATCGATTCGTCGATCGCGCTGCTGCCCTCTACCACCCGACCGTCGACGGGAACCTTCTCGCCGGGTCGCACGCGCAGACGATCGCCGGGCCGTACCTGCTCGAGCGAAACCTGCTGCTCGCCCCCGTCCGCGGTCAGACGCGTGGTCGTGCGGGGCGCGAGCTCCAGCAGCTTCTGAAGCGCACCCTGGGTCTCGCTGCGTGCACGCAGCTCCAGCACCTGCCCCAGCAGCACCAGGGTCGTAATCACGGCCGCGGCCTCGAAGTAGAGCTGGACCTCTCCGCCCTCGGCTCGAAACGACGGGGGGAAAATCGAGGGCAGGAGCACCCCCAGTACGCTGTAGCCGTATGCAGCTCCGGTGCCGATGGCGATCAGGGTAAACATGTTGAGCTTGCGGCTCCGTATCGACGCCCAGCCACGCTGAAAGAAAACCGCGCCACCCCAGAGCACGACCGGCGTCGCCAGCGCGAACTGCAACCAGGCAAGAAGCGCCGTCGTGAGCGTGTGCTGCAGCGGCTGCCCCGGGATCAGCTCCGACATCGCCAGCACGAAGGTCGGCAGCGTGAAAGCCAGGCTGATCCAGAAGCGCCGTCGCATCTCGCGCAGCTCCGGCTCGGCGCCGCTCTGCGGTTTTACGACCAGCGGCTCCAGCGCCATCCCGCACTCCGGACACGCGCCAGCACCCGGCTGTCGCACCTCCGGGTGCATCGGGCAGGTGTACACCGCCTCCCCGTTCATAGTCTGCCCCCCGAGCTCTTAAGCGCTCAGATACCGGTGACGCGCTTGAGAGCCGCGCGGAAGGGTAAGGTGAGCAGGAGGGCGCCGCCAAGTGGTGCCAGGGCATGCGAGAGAATGATGTGGCGCGGGTTGCTCTCGGGACAGCTCACGTGCACGAGCAGGGCGCCGAGGGCCACCGCGCCCGTAGCTGCGGCCAGCACTGCGATCAGAGGACGGTACGGCGCTCCGCGAGAGACGAATGCCAGGATCCCGAGCGCCGGCGGCAGCGCGAGCAGACAGGCCACGGTGAAGCAGGCCAGGTCGTTCTCGAAGGGGCAGGCCAGCGGCGCGGGCCCGGCCTCGCGCAGGATCAGGATCGCTCCCATCAGGGCAGCCAGCATCACTCCGCCCAGGCCCAGCCCGAGGCTGACGCGCGCCGCGCCCTCACGACCCGGCACGCTTGTGGCCAGAGCGGCCACGACGCCACCCACCGCGATCAGACCCAGCCCCATCAAGATCACGACGAAGGCGCTGGCCGGCTGTAGCTGCTGCAGCAGGTCTGGACGCAGTCCTCTCAGTGCCAGCGCCAGCGCGCCCACCCCCAGCCACAGAAGTGCGACACCCCCCGCGGCCTGGCGCAGCCGTGGAATGCGTCGCACGGGGCGTAGCTCCTGCGAGAGTCTCTCAACCAGCTCGCTCGTACCTTCGCGACTCATTTCAGCTCCGCCCCCAGCTGCGCGCGCAGAGCACGGTAGCCGCGGTGCGCTCGCACCTTGAGCGCGCCCGGAGAGATCCCCACCTGGGCCGCGGCCTCCGCCACAGACAGCCCCTTCAAATGGATGAGCTCGACGGCCTCCCGCTGCGAGGCCGGTAACTGTGCCAGCGCGTAGCTGACATGGGGCGACAGGGACGCATCCTCGGGCGCGGGTGCCTCCGCCTGAGCCACCTCCCCCACAACGTCCAGTGGCACCTCCCGCCGTCGCCGCACGCTGCGGGCTCGCTGCGCATCGATCACGGCATTGCGCGCGATCGCCCACATCCAGGGAGCAAAGGGACGCTCCGAACGGTAGGTGTGGCGAGCCCGATGGATGGAGAGCAGCACCGTCTGCACCACATCCTCGGCCGAGGCGGGATCCCGCAGCCGCACCCTGACGAAGCCCTGGAGCCCCGGCAGGATGCTCTTCAGCAGTCGCTCATACAGGACGCTGTCTCCGTCCTGCGCAGCGGCCATCCAGCTCGCCCACTCGGCCTCCTTGGCGTCACGCTCTGTCCTGCGCCGACCTTTGCGCTTATCCATACGTGCACCCGCGCCGGTGGGTTACGAAGCCTGACCGTAACCATCCGCAAAGACCTATCGTATCGCATGGCGCAACCTAACCTAAGAGGACCGCAATGCCCGCCGCCTGGATCCCGCTGCTCGCGTTGGCCTTTCTGCTGCGCGCCTGCAGCGCGGCGGCTGAAGCAGCCGAGCCCCCGGTCCTCAACGGCTTCAAGCTTGCGCCGGCTTCCGTGCCCACCAGCCGCATCCTGGTGGGTAGCCCGGCTCGCGATGGGATTCCGGCACTCACGCAGCCCCGCTGGCTGCCGGCGAGCGAGGCGCCGTGGCACAACGATGAGATCGTGGTGGGAGTCGTGCAGGGCGAGCAGGCCCGCGCCTATCCGATCGCAATCCTCAACTGGCACGAGCTGGTCAATGATACCCTCGGCGGGCGCCATATCCTGGTCTCCTACTGTCCGCTCTGCGGCACCGCGCTCGTGTTCGACCGCGAGGCGGACGGACGCGCGCGAACTTTCGGAGTCTCGGGCCTCCTGTACCAGTCCGACCTGCTGCTCTACGACCGCGAGAGCGAGAGCCTGTGGTCGCAGATCGCGGCTACGGCCATCGTGGGTCCCGCTATGGGAGAGCGACTGCGAGTGCTGCGCTCGGCGCTGCTGCCGTGGGGCGATTGGAAGGCCCGCCATCCCCGCACGCAGGTACTCTCGCTCGACACGGGCCATCAGCGTCCCTACGCGCGGAACCCTTACCCGGGCTACTCGACCTCCAACACGCTCATGTTCCCTGCGCCTCTCGACCAACGCTATCACCCCAAGATGCCTACGCTCGGCCTGAGACTCGCGACGGGCGCCGCCCGCGCCTACCCGGCGCAGGAGGTCCAACGCGCGGGCGGGCTGGTGCAGGAGAGCTTCGAGGGTCACCCGGTGCAGGTCCGTTACCAGACCGAGAGCAAGGTTTTCGAGGTCGAGGCTCCCTTGGAGCTCGAGGTGATCGAGGGCTACTGGTTTGCCTGGGCAGCGTTTCATCCGGGCACCACCGTCTTCGTCGCCGACACGGAGGCCACGCAGAGTGGTGAAGAGAAAGCGGCAGCTCCAACGCCCTAGCCAGCCGGGGCGGCGCTGGGCCTGGCTCAGCCTGCTCCTGATCCTCGGATGTACGGCCTCCGCGGATCCCGCTCGCTACCGCCTCGCGGGAAGCGGTAGCCAATGGGAGACCGTGGGCGAGGACCGTATCCTGGAAGACCTGCGCCAGCGCTATCCCGCGTTCTTCGAAGCCGTGCTCGAGCAGAGCGCGGATCACAGGCTCGACCTGCGACCCCTGCGCGACGACCTCGAGCTGGAGCCGGTGGACCGGCACAACTATGACGCGTTGAACGCGATCGCCATCGCCTACTTCGAGCTCAATGCCCGCGCGGAATCCGACCGTGGGGGTTCCTCGTACCTGGCCAACTCCTTTCGCTCCGCCAAGCTGGTCGCGGTTCCATGGCGCGCCTACGGCGAAGTCGAGAGCGGGCCACTGCGGGACGCGATTCTCGACTTCTTCGAAGACATCGCGCTTGGCGAGAAGCAGAGCTCCGCAACCACCGCCTCGCGCCTGGTACGCATCGTCTCGTCTCTGGAGAAAAAAGAGAGCGATCCAAACCGCCTCGGGCGCATCCACGCCATTACCGAGACCCTGCAACGCCTGAGCGGCGACAGATGACATTTCGTCGGGTGCCAATTACTCTGCGCGTATGCGCCTGGCCATCTCGGACCCCGAGCTCTTCGGCGTCACAGAATCGAGCGCGACCTTCTCGTTCACCGTAACGGACGGCTCGGGGCCGGTGGATGCTCCGGCCAGGATTTCGATCAACGGAGAGGAGCGCTTTTTTTTGGAGGGCGTCTCCGGCACCCGGCTGGTCCGCATCGAAGGGCTGTCTCCCGACGCCGATCATCGCATCGACATCCAGGTGAAGGGGGCCGCTGCCATCGACCCGAGCCCCTACTTCCCCGAGACCTTTCGAACCCTCCCTCCGGTGGGCGCGGAGCTGGTCGGGTCCTTCGCCACCTTGAACGACATTCACGTGGGCGAGCCGCGCTTCGGTGGCATGCTGACGTCCGACGGTGAACTCGCAGGCGAGTCGGCCGAGTATCCCGTGGTTCACGACACCGATACCGAGATTCCCTACTGGCGCTTCATGAACGAGGACGCGATCGCCGACATCAACCAGAGCCGTGTCGAGCTGGCGATCACCAAGGGCGACATCGCTGACATGGGCCGTCGCGAACAGTTCGAGGACGCCGCCGTCCTCTTCTCGCGTTTCCAGGTCCCCCACCACGCCTTTCTGGGGAATCACGATCATTACGGACGGCTCGAGAGCGAAGAGGTCGACGGCTACGCGCTGCTCGGTCAGCCGCCGGCGCCCCGCAGCTTAGAGCTCGGCGGCTGGTGTCTGGTGCTGCTCGACACCGTCGAGCCGGGTCAACATCATGGGATATTTCCGGACGAGCGCTTGCGCTGGCTCGAGGGCACCCTCGCACAAACACGCGAGCGACGCGTGCCGACTCTCTTGCTCATGCACCATCAGCCCGTGCCTCCGCAGTTCAGCCAGCGCTTCCCGAATCGAATCGGGATGCGGCCCGAGCACTCCCTCCGACTGCTGGATCTGATCGGGCAGCATCCTCAGGTGCGGGGCGTACTAATCGGGCACACGCACCGCAACCGCGTTCGCCGTTACCCACAGTCGGGAGCTACGCCCTTCGTGGAGGTGAACTGCACCAAGGACTACCCCGGCGGCTGGGCCCATTACCGACTCTACGACGATGGCAGTTTCCGGCAAGAGGTGCGACGGACATCGAGCGAGCGCGCCCTGGCGCACTCGGCACGTTGCCGCGATTTCTTCAACGGTGGCTACCGGGACTTCGTTCTGGGGAGCCTCGAGAATCGCTGCTTCAGCACCGGCGGGAGCCTCTGAGCCATGGCCCTCTTCGACGACATCAGCGCTCAGCTGAAGGACGCCATGCGGGCCAGGGACAAGACGCGCGTGACGGCGCTACGCAGTATACGAGCCGCGTTCCTGTTCGCGACCAAGGAGGACGGCTCGACGACGCTCGCGGACGAGGCCTGCTTTCCGCTGTTGCGTAAGCTG